>DATGRE010000054.1:0-18233 GCA_035303885.1 Zeimonas sp.
CGCACGCGGTGAAGCTCGAGCTGCCGCGGGCCTCCAGCAGCGCGATCGATGCCGACCGGCCCTCGCTCGGCGTGGAGATCGACGCCGAAGGCCGCGTGCATCTCGACGGCGAGGAGATCGACGGCGCGGCGCTGCCTGTACGCTTCGCCGAGGTCGCGCACCGCGCGCCCGACACCGAGCTGCTGATCCGCGCCGACCGCAGCGTTCCGTACGGGACGATCGCGCGCGTGATGTCGCAGGCCTCGCGCAGCGGCCTCGCGCGGATCGGCTTCGTCACCGATCCGCGCGAGACGGCCGCGTCTCCTCAATAGCTGGCGACGACGCTGACCCGTACCGCCCGCGGTGACCCGGGCGTGATGTTGTTGTTGTTGTGCGCCGACACGAAATACTCGCGGTCGAACAGGTTCTCGACGTTCAGCTGCACGCGTACGTCGGGGCTGACCGCGTAGTACAGCGCCGCGTCGAAGCGCACGAAGCCGGGCAGCTTCACGGCATTGTCGGCCGATGCGAACAGCCCGCTCGACGCGAGCACGCCGAGTCCGGCGCTCCATTTCGCGTCGAAGTCGTAGCGGTTCCACAGCGAGAACGTGTGCCGCGGCAGTTGCGCGATCCGGTTGCCGGCGCGGATCGACGCCGACTGCGTCGTGTCGTACTCGCCGTCCTGGTAGGCGTATCCGCCGATCACGCGCCATTGCGGCGCGAGGCGCCCGGCGAGCGAGAGCTCGACGCCCCGCACGTGCTGCCCGTCGACGAGGATCGAGCGGGTGGGGTCGCCGGGATCGGCGACCGCGACGTTCGTGCGCTCGAGCCGGTAGACCGCCGCCGTCGCGGCGAGCTCGTCGCTGAAATCCCATTTGACGCCGAGCTCCACGTTGCGGAACTCCTCGGGATCCAGTGAGCGGTTCGATGCATTGAGCGAGCTCAGCTGGTCTCCCGAGCGCGGCTGGTACGCGACCGTGTAGCTCGCGTAGATCGACATCGGGTCGATCGGCTTGTAGATCAGGCCCGCGCGCGGCGAGACGAGGTGGTCGGTGTTCGACAGCGTCGTGCCGTTGCGGTGGTTGTCGAGCTCGACGTCGAAGCGGTCGAAGCGCACGCCGGCGATCGCCTGCCAGCGCGGCGACAGCTCGATCTGGTCCTGCACGTACAGCGCGGCGATGTTCGCGGTGCTTCGGTTGTCGGCATCGGTTGCGCTCTGCGCGAAGGTCACCGGGACGAAGGTGACCGGATCCGCGAGCGGCACCTGCAGCGAGCCGCCGGGGAAGAAGCCGCTGTTGCGGAAGTTGTCCGAGGTCTGGCGCCCGATCTCGGCGCCGAAGAGCAGGTTGTGGGCGACGCTGCCGGTCGTCGCGCGGTATCGCAGGTCGGTCTGGTTGAAGAAGTTCACGCGGTCGGTACGGTTGTTGTACGCCACGATCGACACCATCCTCCCGGTCGGGTCGACCGCGCCGGGAAAGACGTTCTGGTAGAACTTCTCGTAGCTCGCCCAGCGCGTGTGGTTGGTCAGCTTCAGCCCGTTGCCGAAATCGTGGTCGACGACGCCGTCGATCGCGTTCACGCGCGCCCGGGCCTCGCTGAGGTCCGGATTGCCGAAGAACGTCGACGGGTCGACGTCGACCGGACGACCGCGGAACGACGGAACGCCGCGATCGGCGGTGCGTTCGTCGCTGAAATGCTCGTAGCCGAGGCGCACGAGCGTGCGCGGGCCGGCGCGGAACGCGAACGTCGGGTTGATGCCATAGCGTTCGAGCTCGACGAAATCGCGATAGCTGTCCGAGCGTTCGTAGACGCCGGTCACGCGGAACGCGGCGGTGTCGGACAGCGCGCGGCCGAAGTCGGCGCTCGCGCGCCGCTCCTTCCACGAGCCGAGGCGCAGCGTCGCCTCGTCGATGTCGGCCCACTGCGCCTGGCGCGTCACGCGGTTCAGCACGCCACCGGTACCGCCGCGGCCGAAGATCATCGCGTTCGGCCCCTTCAGCACCTCGACGCGGTCGATGTTGTACAGGTCGCGGAAATAGGCGACGTCGTCGCGGATGCCGTCCACGAAGAAGTCCGCCGTCGTGCCGATGCCGCGGAACACCGCCTGGTCGCGGTTGCCCTCGCCCTGGGCCATCGTGACGCCGGGGGTGTAGCGCACGACGTCGGCGAGGCTGTCCATCGCCTGGTCCTCGATCACGGCGCGCGGCACCACCGTCACCGCCTGCGGCACGTCGCGCAGCGGCGTGTCCGTCTTCGTCGCCGTCGTCGTGCGCGGCACCGTGTAGCCCGTCGCTTCGCCTTCGGCGGGTGCGGTGACGCTCACCGTCGGCAGGGTGACGGGCGCCGACGGCGGCGACTGCGCCCAGGCGGCCTGCGCCGCGCCGAGTACGGCCGCACAGCAGCAGCAGCGCTGCCACGGCGGCACGGTGCCAATGGTGGAAACGAGACGAACGCGCATGACGGGACCTCCTCCCCGGAGTGGTTAAAGGCGAATGAGAAGCGTTATCATCCAGGGAATCGGGGAGATTCATCAAATGAGAATCGTTCTTTTTCGGAACGCCGTCGGGCGCTGCCGTCGCGCTGTCGCGGCGTCGCTATAGTGGCGCCTGGCCGGGTGGCGAATGGGGAGTGGTTTTCGTGCGGGTGGCGGTCGTCGGGCTGGGTGCCATAGGGGGGCTGGTGGCCGCGCGGCTGGCCGCGGCGGGTGCGACCGTGTCGGCGCTGGCCCGCGGCGCCACGCTGCGCGCCGTGCAGCGGGACGGGCTTCGTCTGCTCGAGGCAGACGGGGCCGCGCCGACGAAGACCGCGCCGCTGCGATTGAACGTCGCCGAGGATGCGGCGGCGCTCGGCGAGCAGGACCTCGTCGTCGTCGCGCTGAAGGCGCCCGCGCTGCCCGCGGTCGCGCCCACGCTCGCGCCGTTGATCGGCGATGCGACGGTCGTCGTGCCCGCGATGAACGGCGTGCCCTGGTGGTTCTTCCACGGACTGGACGAATCGCTCGCGCGGCGCCGCTGGACGTCGATCGACACCGACGGCGGAATCGCCCGCGCGCTGCCGTGCGAGCGCGTCGTCGGCTGCGTCGTGCACCTCGCCTGCTCGACGCCCGAGCCCGGCGTGGTGCGCCCTCACGGCGGCAACCGGTTGATCTTCGGCGAGCCCGACGGAGCGCGCAGCGCGCGGGTCGACCGGATCGCGCAGTGGTTCGCACGCGCCGGCTTCGACGTCGAGGTCTCGCCGCGGATCCAGCACGAGGTCTGGTTCAAGCTGTGGGGCAACATGACGATCAACCCGATCTCGGCGATCACCGGGGCCACCACCGACCGCATCCTCGACGACCCGCTGGTGCGCGACTTCGTCAGCGCGACGATGCGCGAGGCGGCCGCCGTCGGCACCCGCATCGGATTGCCGATCGAGACGACGCCCGAGGAGCGGCACCAGGTCACGCGCCGGCTCGGCGCGTTCCGCTCGTCGATGCTGCAGGACGTCGATGCGGGCCGCCCGGTGGAGCTCGATGCGCTCGTGGCGAGCGTCGCCGAGATCGCCCGCGCGGTCGGCGTCGCCACGCCGAACATCGACGCGCTGCTCGGCCTGGCGCGGCTGCACGCGCGCGTGCGCGGGCTGTATCCGTCGTGAGTGCGCGATGAGCCGCAGCGAAACCCCGGCCACGCAGTTCCTGCGCCGCCATGGCGTCGAGTTCGGCGAGCACCGCTATGCGTACGTCGAGCACGGCGGAACGGCGGAATCGGCGCGCCAGCTCGGCGTCGATGAGCACGCGGTCGTCAAGACGCTGGTGATGCAGGACCAGTCCGCGCGTCCGCTCGTCGTGCTGATGCACGGTGATCGCCGCGTCTCGACCAAGCGGCTGGCGCGCGAGATCGGCCGCACGAGCGTCGAGCCCTGCGAGCCGCGCACCGCGCAGCGCCACAGCGGCTACTTCGTCGGCGGCACCTCGCCCTTCGGCCTGCGCAAGGCGATGCCGGTGTTCGTCGAGGCGAGCGTGCTCGAGCTGCCGCTCGTCTACGTCAACGGCGGCCGGCGCGGCTTTCTCGTTTCGATCGAGCCGCGCGTGCTCGTCGAGCGGCTCGGCGCGACGCCGGTGCACTGCGCGCTGGAGGGCTGACGGCGCCCATCGACCGCGCGCGAGCCGCTACACTCGCGCGATGCAAGATCTGTATCCGCTGGTCGCGATCGGGCTGGCCTACCTGCTCGGCTCGGTCTCGTTCGCCGTCGTCGTGAGCCGCGCGATGGGGCTCGCCGACCCGCGCAGCTACGGGTCGAGGAACCCCGGCGCGACGAACGTCCTGCGCACCGGCAACCGCGCCGCCGCGGCGCTCACGCTGTTCGGCGACGCCGCGAAGGGCTGGCTCGCGGTGGCGCTCGCGCGCGGCTTCGGCGTGCGCTGGGGGTTCGACGACGGAACGATCGCGCTCGTCGCGCTCGCCGTCTTCGTCGGCCACCTGTATCCGGTCTTCCATCGCTTCCGGGGCGGCAAGGGTGTGGCCACCGCCGCGGGCGTGCTGCTCGCGCTGCATCCGCTGCTCGGCATCGGCACGCTCGTCACGTGGCTGCTGATCGCGTACTTCTT
Source organism: Zeimonas sp. (assembly GCA_035303885.1). GTDB lineage: Bacteria > Pseudomonadota > Gammaproteobacteria > Burkholderiales > Burkholderiaceae_E > Zeimonas. The sequence goes on from DATGRE010000054.1 coordinate 4,565, forward strand.
TCGCTATTCGTCGCTCGCCGCGATCGTCGCCGCGGTCTTCGCGCCGCTGTGGGACCTGTTCCTGTTCGGGCCCGGCCCGCAGGCACTGGCGATCGGCGTGATGAGCGCGCTGCTCGTCTGGCGCCATCGCGCCAATCTCGCGAAGCTGATGCAGGGCAAGGAATCGCGGATCGGCAGCCGCTCGCGCGGATAGCGACCCGCCTCAGACCGCCGGCAGCGAGTCGAGCGGCCAGCGCGGCTGCACGACGAAGCCGCCGATCGCGCGTCCGCTCGGCACGACGTCCGTGCCCGCCTTCTCCAGCCGCAGCGCGCCGGCCAGCGCGATCATCGCGCCGTTGTCCGAGCACAGCGCAGGCGCCGGAAAGTGCACACGCACGCCCTCGCGGTCGCAGGCGTGCGACAGCGTCTCGCGCAGCCGGCGGTTGGCGCTCACGCCGCCGGCGACCACGAGGCGGCGCTGCCCGGTCTCGCGCAGCGCCGCGAGCGATTTCGCGACCAGCACCTCGACGATCGCCGCCTCGAGCTCGGCGGCGAGGTCCGCGCGCGTGGCCCGGTCGTCGAAGCCGCGTCGCACGAGCGTCGCGACCGCGGTCTTCAGGCCGCTGAAGCTGAAGTCGAGCGTGCCGGAGTGCAGCATCGGGCGCGGCAGCGTGCAGCGCCCCGGACGGCCGTCGGCCGCGAGCCGCGCGATCTGCGGTCCGCCCGGATAGCCCAGGCCGAGCAGCTTCGCGCTCTTGTCGAACGCCTCTCCCGCCGCGTCGTCGAGCGTGTCGCCGAGCAGCCGGTAGCGGCCGATGCCGTCGACCTCCATCAGCTGCGTATGCCCGCCCGAGACGAGCAGCGCGACGAAGGGGAACGCCGGCGGATCGTCCGACAGCAGCGGCGAGAGCAGGTGCCCCTCGAGATGATGGATGCCGATGCCCGGGATGCCCAACGCGAAGGCCATCGCCGCGCCGACGCCGGCGCCGACGAGCAGCGCCCCGGCCAGGCCGGGTCCCTCCGTCCAGGCGATCGCGTCGAGCGAACTGCGGGCTACGCGCGCGTCGTCGAGCACCCGTTCGATCAGCGGCAGCAGGCGCCGAATATGGTCGCGCGAGGCGAGCTCGGGCACGACGCCTCCGTAGCGTTCGTGCAGCTCCGCCTGCGAGTGCAGCGCCTGCGCGAGCAATCCGCGTTCGGTGCAGTACAGCGCGACGCCGGTCTCGTCGCAGGAGGTCTCGATGCCGAGGACTTTCACGCGTCGAGTATGGCACGCACGCGCGGCGCGCCCCGCCACGCTAGACGACGAGCAGCGCGAGGTCCGGCTGATCGGCGGGGGAGTCGGCCGAAACGACGCGGTTGCGTCCCGAGCGCTTCGCCTCGTACAGCAGCTCGTCGGCACGCGCGAGCAGTTGCGCGAGCCGCTGGCCGTGCTCGTGGATCGCGACGCCGATGCTCACCGTCATCGGCACCGTCGTCCCGTTGACGATGCACGGCTGGCTGGCGATCCGGTGCCGAAGGCGTTCGGCGGCGACGAAGGCGTCGCGTTCGCGTTCGATCGGCACGAGCAGGCAGAACTCCTCGCCGCCGTAGCGCGCGGCGAGCGCCTCGGCGCGCACGCCCGCGCGCAGCTGGCGTGCGCAGTGCCGCAACACCGCATCACCGGCCGCGTGGCCGTGCATGTCGTTGATCTGCTTGAAGTGGTCGATGTCGACCATCATCGCCGCGACCATGCGCCCGGACAGCCGCGTGGACGCGAGCAGCGGCTCGCCGCTGTCGAACAACACGCGGCGCGACAGCAGGCGCGTGAGCGGATCGGTGGTGGCCAGCGCCCGCAGCTCGTCGGCCATGCGCGAATGCACCGCGGCGAGCATCAGCCCCGTGATCGCCATCGGCACCAGTGCGCCCAGTGCCATCGTCACCAGCGCGACGGTGTCGATGTCCGACGCCATTCCCGAGGCAACCTGCGGATTGCGCAGCGCGAGGGTCGCGGCGACGATCGAAGTGATCGCGTAAAGGGCACCGGCCCCGACGAGCACGCGGCGCACCACCTCGGCCGCCGGGTCGCGGGCGCGCGCGACGCGCACCGCGGTGAGCGCGACGGCCGCCGCCACCACCGAATCGACGTATGCGGTGCGCATCGCGCTGTCCTCGCGCAGCGTCTCGAAGCCGAGCGCGCCGGCCACCAGCAGGAACAGGAACGCGAAGAGCACCGCCGGGCGCGGCGCCGCCCCATAGAGGCGCCTTACCGCCTCGCAGGCGATGACCGCCCCGGCACCCACGCCGATCGTCGCCACGCCTCTTGCAAGCGATTCGTGGTCGTGGGCGGTCAGCCCGGCGACGAGCAGCGCATTGCCCGCCAGCGACATCGCGAGCGCCTGCAAGCCGAGCACCGGCGCCGAAGGATGGTGCAGCGAGCGCAGGAACATCAGTGTCGCGGCCGTGGCGAGCACGGTGACGCCGCTGATGAGCCACAGCGTCTGCATGTCGACGATCAGGACAGGGGCCATGCAGGGGAAGGCGAGGCGGGCGCGGGCTCTCGGCCGCGAAGACCCGGGCAGTGTGACATTCGACACGGCGAGGGACAACCGACTCGAGTACCGGCGGCGGCCCGGTGCTCGCCGACGGTCGGCACGTGGCGTCGCCTTCAGGCGGCGACGAGCTGGTCGTCGGCGACGACGCGGTTGCGTCCCTGCGCTTTCGCCTGGTAGGCGCGCCGGTCGGCTTCGTCGAGCATCTCGCGCAGCGTGCGTCCCTGCCGATGCACGCTGACGCCCACGCTCATCGTGATCGGCAGCGCCGTCGCGCCGAGCCGATAGGGCGTGGCTTCCACCGTCGCGCGCAGCCGCTCCGCGACGCCGAAGGCCGCGCTTTCGCCGGGCACGGGAACGAGCGCGCAGAACTCGTCGCCGCCGTAGCGAACGATCAGCGAGTCGTGGCGCAACGCCCCGCGCAGCAGCCCGGCCACGTGACGCAGCACCTCGTCACCGACGCCGTGCCCGTGGCGGTCGTTGATTTCCTTGAAGTCGTCCAGGTCGATCATCAGCAGCGCGATGCACTCGTCGGCGCGTTCGAGCAGGCGCGGCCCGGCTTCCTGCAGGGAGCGGCGCGAGACGAGTCCGGTGAGCGCGTCGGTGGTGGCGAGCCTGCGCAGGCGTGTGTTGAGCTGGCCGTTGGCGACGCTGAGCACCGACACGGTGAGCACGAACGGCATCGATCCGAAGACCATCGCGAACAACGCGCGCGCTGCCCCCGGAGGGGCCGTTCCGTCGGCATTCAGCGGGATCGCATGGACCAGGAACAGCACCAGGCGCACCGCCATCACGGCGCTGAAGCCGGCGAGCAGCGCGCGCATCAGCCGCGCCGAGCGCAGCCTGCGCACGAGCGGTGAGCGGTGCGTCTCCCACGTCGCGAGCCCGATGAAGACGAGCGTGAACACGCTGCTGAGCACGATTCGTTCGAGCGCACGCCCGGCGTCGGCTTCGTGCAGCACGAACATCGCGGCGATGTAGGCGAGCGTGACGGCGACCCCCGCCCAGGCACTGCGCGGCCGGCCGAACAGGCGCGTCGTGCCGAGCCAGACGAGGAACATGGAGACGCCGAGCACGGTGTAGCCGAGCGTCACCGCGAGCTGCCCATGCGTGCGCAGCGCGAAGCAGACGAAGCCGAGGCCCATCGCCAGCACGGCCGCCGCGAACAGCGGCATCGCGCGGTCGACGCCTCCGTGGTCGCCGCGCAGCGCGAGCAGGATCGCCGCGCCGGCGACGCTGGAGAAGCCCGTCATCAGGTAGATGGTGGGAATGTCGGGGACGAAGGCGCTCATCGACGCGAAAGTGGGGCAGGGCGATGATTCTCGCCACGCTGCGGATGCGCGCAATGCGCGCCCGATCGAAGGCGGCGCGGCCCCGCACGCGCGGCGCGCGAAGGGTACCCGTTCAGAACCCGATCCGGTTGCGCCGTGCGTTTCGTGCGACGTTCAGGTCGTCGGTCTCGATCGCGTCGCGTCCGGCAAGCTTCGCGTTGCCGAAGGCGCCGATCAGCAGCCGCCGCATCTCGCGCGGCGCGAACGACGCCAGCCGTTCGACGACTTCGTCGTCGGGCTGCGGCGGGAACGAAGCGCCCCACTCGTGGGCCTCGCGGATCTCGCGATACAGGTTGCGCGCGATGCGCGCCGCTCCCTCCCGATCGGGCGGCGGAATCCGGTAGACGTTCATCCGGTTCAGGATCGGGTCGGGAATCCGGCTCTCCTCGTTCGCGGTGGCGATCCACACGATCTCGGAGCAGTCGAGCGGAATCTCGGCGAACTCGTCGACGAACTCGGCCGCCGTATCGGGTTCGAGCAATCCGTAGAGCGCGCCGAGCGGGTCGTATGCGCCGTCGGTGCTCGCCTTGTCGATCTCGTCGACGACGATCACCGGGTTGGCGTAGTCGCCGTGCACGAGGGTCTCGAAGACCTTGCCGGCGCGTGCGTTCTTCCATTGGGAGGAGGCGCCCGAAAGAATCCAGCCGGCGGTCAGCGAGCTCATCGAGACGAAGCCGTAGCCGGTGCCCAGCAGCTGCGAGACGCGCCGCGCGAAGTGCGTCTTGCCGATGCCGGGATCGCCGAGCAGCAGCACGGGCGTCAGCTCGATGGGATCGGCCGTCTCGAGGCACAGCGCCAGCTGCCGGCGCAGGTCGTCGAGCACCTCGCCGAAGTTCGGGAGCTCGTCCTCCAGGGCGTCGAAGTCGGGCATCGCGCCGGGCTTGACGCAGAAGCGATCGCCGCCCGCCTTCAGCATGCGCTCGTAGGTGTCCTTCAGCGCTTCGTTGGCCCCGGGGGCGAGTTCGTCGAGCTTGACCTCGACTTTCGAGGTCGAATAGATCTGGCGGAATCCGGCAATCGTGATCGGTTGCGGGCGGGGGTTCGCGCCGTGCGATCCGGAATGGCCGGAATCGTTCGAAGACCGCATACGGACGTCGGCTGGCATTTGCCTGCAATGTTGCTCTAGCCGTAATCATTTTGTCCGCGCCGTGTGGTGTGGACAAGTCCCTGCGTCGGGACGCTGCGCCGCCGGTCGGACGGGGACGGCTTCGTCGGCTTCACTTGAGCTTCCCTGGGCGGCGGGCTATAATTTTCGGTTCCACGCAAGGGGGTTACCGTTAATGCCGACTGTCCGCGTCAAGGAGAACGAGCCGTTCGACGTCGCGCTGCGTCGCTTCAAGCGCACGATCGAGAAAGCCGGGATCATCACCGAGCTTCGGGCGCGCGAGTTCTACGAGAAGCCGACGGCGGCTCGCAAGCGCAAGAAGGCGGCCGCCGTCAAGCGTCACCACAAGCGTCTGCGCAGCCAGATGCTGCCGAAGAAGCTGTACTGACGCCAAGCCGGATCGACGCCCGGGCGCGAACGGCGCCTGGCCACGGCTCCCGGCGCGCGCCGTAGTGCGCGCGCACGAGGTGCGTACCGCAGCCCGCCCGGGTATCCTGAGGCGGGCTTCGTTTTTTGGGGGTCGAAACGCATGGGCCTGAAGGACCGGATCGGCGAGGACATGAAGGCGGCGATGCGCGCGCGCGACGCCGAGCGCCTGTCGACGATCCGCATGCTCGTCGCCGCCATCCGGCAGAAGGAGATCGACGAGCGCATCGAGCTCGACGACGCGCAGACGATTTCCGTCGTCGAGCGCCTCTCCAAGCAGCGCCGCGACGCGATCGCGCAGTACGAGCAGGCCGGACGCGAGGATCTCGCCGCGCGAGAGCGCTACGAGCTCGACGTGCTCGCCGGATACCTGCCGCGGCAGGCGAGCGACGACGAGATCGCCGCCGAGGTCGACGCGGCGATCGCCGCCACCTCCGCCGCCGGGCCGCAGGACATGGGCAAGGTGATGGGCGTGCTCAAGCAGCGCCTGGCCGGCCGCGCCGACCTGTCGAAGGTGTCGGCGCAGGTGCGCGCCCGCCTGGCGGCTCCGCGCGCCTGAGGCGCCGCGCGACGCGGCCGACGCATCGGCGCTGCCCGGCGGTGATTCCGCAGGCATTCATCCAGGATCTGCTCGCCCGGGTCGACATCGTCGACGTCGTCGGGCGCTCGGTGAGGCTGAAGAAATCGGGCGCCAATTTCCTCGGCCTGTGTCCGTTCCACGGGGAGAAGACGCCGTCGTTCACGGTGAGCCCGGCCAAGCAGTTCTATCACTGTTTCGGCTGCGGCGCGCATGGCTCGGCGATCGGCTTCCTGATGGAGCACGGCGGGCTCGGCTACGTCGAGGCCATCGAGGAGCTCGCGCGTTCGATCGGCGTCGAGGTGCCCCGCGAAGGCGGGGACGGAGGCGAGCGAAGGTCTCCCGCACTGCTGTCGCTGCTCGAGCAGGCGGCGCGCTTCTACCGACAGCGGCTGAAGGATGCGCCGCCGGCGATCGACTACCTGGTCGGTCGCGGATTGAAGGGGACGACGGCCGCGCGCTTCGCACTCGGCTACGCGCCGGCGCAGTGGCGCGGCCTGGAAGCCGCGGTCGCCGACTACGACGCGCCGGAAATGGCGATCGCGGGCCTCGTCGTCGAAAGCGACGGCGGCAAGCGCTACGACCGCTTCCGCGATCGCATCATGTTTCCGATCCGCAACCCGCGCGGACAGGTGATCGGATTCGGCGGGCGGGTGCTCGGTGCCGGCGAGCCGAAATACCTGAACTCGCCGGAGACGCCGGTGTTCTCGAAGGGTCGCGAGCTCTACGGGCTCTTCGAGGCGCGCGAGGCGATCCGCCGCGAGGACTGCGCGATCGTCGTCGAGGGCTATCTCGACGTCGTGATGCTCGCGCAGCACGGCGTGGAGAACGCGGTCGCCACGCTCGGCACGGCCACGACGCCCGATCACGTTCGCAAGCTGCTGCGCCTGGTCGATCGCGTCGTCTTCGCCTTCGACGGCGACGCAGCGGGCCGCAAGGCGGCGTGGCGCGCACTGGAGGCGTCGCTGTCGCAGGCCGACGACACGCAACGCGTCGAGTTCCTGTTCCTGCCCGCCGAGCACGACCCGGACAGCTTCGTGCGCGCCTTCGGCGCCGACGGCTTTCGCGAGGCGCTCGCCTCGGCGTTGCCGCTGTCCGAGCTGCTGCTGCGCGAGCTCGCCGAACGCGTCGACCTCGCCGTGCCCGAGGGGCGGGCGCGGCTGCTCGCCGAAGCGCGTCCCCTGCTCCAGTCGCTCGCCGCGCCGGCGCTGCGCCTGCAGCTGGTGCACCGGCTGGCCGATCTCGCCGGCGTCGGCGTCGAGGAAGCCGGGCGCTATCTGTCGGCGCCGGCACCGGGCGGTGCTTCCGGCGCCGCGCAAGGGGCGCGCGGCGCGTGGGGGCCCGGCGAGCGCATCGGGCAGGGAGCCGACCCGGCCGAAGGGCCGTTCGCGCGCCGTGCGCGTCGGTCGTTCGCCTTCGGCAGCCCGGGTGCGCCCGGCACGGCGCATCCGGCCGCCTCGCTCCGACGCGCCTCGCACGCGCTGCCGTCGGCGCGTCCCGACCTGGAGCAGCGGGTTCGCTGGCTGGCCGCGCTGCATCCGGCGCTCGCCGAGCGCGCACTCGAAGGCGGCTGGGCGGTCGACGGGTCGGAGCCGCTCGAAACCTTCGCTTCGGCCGAGCTCGCCGAATGGCTGCGGACGGTCGCGGCGCTGCCCGCGGGGTCCACGCTGGCCAATGTCTGCGAGGCGTTGCGGGACCAGGCGCCGGCGCTCGTCGAGCGCCTGCAGCGCGAGGCCGCGGCGGTCGACTGGGCGCTCGGGACGCTGACGATCGAGGAGGCGCGCGTCGAGTTCGACGCCGCGCTCGTGCAGCTGCACGATCGCAGCCTCGCGCGGCAGATCGACGAGCTGGTCGCGACCGGGATGCAGAAGGCCGAGGACCGGGAAAGATATCAAGAACTTATGGCAAAACGACGCCGCCCTTGATACAATATGCGGTTCCGCTTTGCCGCCGCGCTTTGCCGCCGGATTCGGTTCGCATCCCCACGAAGCGCTTTCACGAATCGTTGCTGGAAAACTCGGGCATGCGTCTCCATATGCATCGGGAGCGGGCCCGGTTCATCGCGAGGGTATTCGACAGGTGACTTCCAAGACCGCAGCGAAAAGGCCGGCGCGTGCGCGGCAGTCGACGAGAGCAGCGGACCCGGCGGCGATCCGGGGGAAGGTCAAGGGCGCCGCCCGGGAATCGGGTTCGCCCCGGTCGACAGGCAAGGCGGCACGTGCAGCCACCCGTGCCCCCGCGAGCGCCGCCGGCACGGCCACGCGCAATTCCGCGCGGAGCGGCACTGGACGAGCAAGGTCCGGCGCCGATTCGCCGACCACTACGAGGAAGAGCGTGTCGCAGCCGCGGCGGACCCGTACGAACCCAGAACCCGTCGCCCGTGCGACGACCGGACGAGCAGTGAACAGCACAGTACGAAAGACCACCACGCCCAAGGCAGCCACCGCCAAGGCCGCGCCCCGGACGGGCACGGCGAAGGCGGGCGCGACCCGGGCGACCGCAACGAAGAAGGCAGCCCCCGTCAAGGCGACCGCCGCGAAGGCGGCCGCTACCAAGGCGGCCGCGACCAGGACGACGCGGGCGCAGGACGTGACGAGCGTGAAAGCCGCGAGCGCGGCCGCCGCGAAGGCGTCGTCGCGCACGGGTGCTGCCGTTCGTGCGGCCGCGCCGGCGGCCAAGTCGACGGCACGGGCCGCCACGGTCGCTCCCGTGAAGAAGACCGCGGCGAAGAAGGCCGCTCGCACCACCGCGCGCACGCATGCCGCACGCGCCGACGAGGCCGTCGTGCTGGAGAACGAGCGCGACGTGCTCGCGCTCGCCGAGGCGACCGAAGGCAAGCCTGCACGCGCGGGCGCCAAGGCGAGCGGCACGAAGGCCGCGAAGTCGGCGAAGGCCGGCGCGGATGCGAAGACCACGCGTGCCTCGAAGACCGCCAAGAATGCGCGCGGCGCCAAGGGCAAGGCCAAGGGCGCGAAGAAGGCCAAGGGGCGCGAGGCGCTCGACGCGATCGCCCAGGAAGCCGATGACCTCATCGACGATCAGGTCGAGGGCTTCGACGAGGCCGATGCCGATGCCGAGGCGATCCCCGACGAGCCGGAGGCGCCGGTCGTCGCGCCCGTGAAGTCCAAGCGGGGCAACCGCGCGCGCGAGAAGCAGCTGCTGCGCGAGCTCGGCGGCCGCCAGGGCATCACCGAGGAGCAGCGCGAAATCACGCGCAACAAGCTCAAGCAGCTGATCAAGCAGGGCAAGGAGCGCGGCTTCCTCACGTACGCCGAGATCAACGACCAGCTGCCCGAGGATCTCGTCGACGCCGAGGCGATCGAGTCGATCATCAGCACTTTCAGCGACATGGGCATCTCGGTCTACGACCAGGCCCCCGACGCCGAGCAGTTGCTGATGAGCGACAGCACGCCGGTGGCGTCGTCCGACGACGATGCCGAGGAGGAAGCCGAGGCCGCGCTGTCGACGGTCGACTCCGAGTTCGGCCGCACCACCGACCCGGTGCGCATGTACATGCGCGAGATGGGCTCGGTGGAGCTGCTCACGCGCGAGGGCGAGATCGAGATCGCCAAGCGCATCGAGGAAGGGCTGATGCACATGGTGCAGGCGATCTCCGCCTGCCCGACGACCATCGCCGAGATCCTTGCGCATGCCGATCGCATCGCCGCCGGCAACCTGCGCATCGACGAGGTGGTCGACGGCCTGCTCGACGAGGACGGCGACGACGAGTTCGTGCCCCAGCCCACGCAGGCCTCGGCCGCCTCCGACGACGACGACGAGGACGCCGACGACGCCGCGAGCGCCAACACCGCGCGCCTCGAGGAGCTCAAGGCCGCATCGCTCGAGAAGTTCGGCAACATCGCGAAGTGGTTCGACAAGATGCGCATCGCCTTCGAGAAGGAAGGCTACAAGAGCAAGTCGTACCTGGCCGCGCAGAGCAAGATCCAGAACGAGTTGATGAGCATCCGCTTCACGGCGAAGATGGTCGAGAAGCTCGCGGACACGCTGCGTGCGCAGGTCGACGAGGTGCGCTCGCTCGAGCGCGCGATCGCCGAGATCGCCGTTCAGCGCGTCGGCATGCCGCGCGAGCGCTTCCTGCAGACCTTCCCGGGCAACGAGACGAACCTGAAGTGGTCCGAGAAGGAGGCCGCGGCGAACCCGCCGTACGCCGACGTGCTGCGGCGGAACATCCCGGCCATCCAGGACCTGCAGCAGAAGCTGATCGACCTGCAGGCGCGCGTCGTGCTGCCGCTGGCGGATCTCAAGGAGATCAACCGGCAGATGGCGGCCGGCGAGGCGAAGGCTCGCAAGGCCAAGCGCGAGATGACCGAGGCGAACCTGCGGCTGGTGATCTCGATCGCCAAGAAGTACACGAACCGCGGCCTGCAGTTCCTGGACCTCATCCAGGAGGGCAACATCGGCCTGATGAAGGCGGTCGACAAGTTCGAGTACCGGCGCGGCTACAAGTTCTCCACGTACGCCACGTGGTGGATCCGCCAGGCGATCACGCGCAGCATCGCCGACCAGGCGCGCACGATCCGCATCCCGGTGCACATGATCGAGACGATCAACAAGATGAACCGGATCAGCCGGCAAATCCTGCAGGAGACGGGCCAGGAACCCGATCCGGCGACGCTCGCGCAGCGCATGGAGATGCCCGAGGACAAGATCCGCAAGATCCTGAAGATCGCCAAGGAGCCGATCTCGATGGAGACGCCGATCGGCGACGACGACGATTCGCACCTGGGTGACTTCATCGAGGACACCACCACGCTCGCACCGGCCGACGCCGCGCTGCACGCGTCGATGCACAACGTCGTGAAGGAGGTGCTGGACTCGCTCACGCCGCGCGAGGCGAAGGTGCTGCGCATGCGCTTCGGCGTCGAGATGAGCACCGACCACACGCTCGAGGAGGTCGGCAAGCAGTTCGACGTCACGCGTGAGCGCATCCGCCAGATCGAGGCGAAGGCGTTGCGCAAGCTCCGCCACCCGAGCCGTGCCGACAAGCTGAAGAGCTTCCTAGAGGGCGGGCAGGGCTGATCCACGAGGGCCGCTTCGAGCGGCCCATTTTTTTGTCCGGCACGGGCGTGCTCCGCGCGCCCTGCGCCGTGGCATCCGTGTCCGCTCGCGGCCGTGCTCGGGCGGGTGCTACTCCCTTTGGGCAGGTTGCCGGCCGCACGCATGCGGTCCGATGATCGTTCTCCTTTTCCGGCGCGGGGCGCCGTCCGACAGGAGAGCATCATGAATCGGTCTGCGGTCATCGTCGCCGCGTTCGCCGCAGTCGCCTCCAGCGGCGCGCTGCACGCGCAGGCAAGACCCGACAACCTCGACGCGCTGAAGCAGTTCAAGGTGGCGTCGACCGACCTGGCGATTCCGGTCGTTCCCCAGGAAGGCCGCAACGCGGAGGCGATCCGGGAGAACCTGAAGAAGGTGCAACTGCCGCCGGGATTCCGGATCGAGCTGTTCGCGGTCGTTCCCGATGCCCGCCACATGGCGGTCGCGCCGTCGACCAACATGCTGTTCGTCGGCACCCGCAAGACGACCGTCTGGGCCGTGACCGACCGCAACAGCGACGGCGTCGCCGACGAGGTGAAGGCCTTTGCGCCTTCGCTGCAGTTCAAGAACCCGAATGGCCTGTGCTGGACGCGCGACGGCTTCCTCGTCGTCGTCGAGCACAACCGCGTGCTGAACTTCCCCGCGGCCGAGTTCTTCTATGAAGGGCCGGACGTCGCCGTCATCGAGGTCGTGCCGCAGGGGCAGCTGATACCCGTCGAGGACGAGTCGTTCAATCATGGCGCGCGCGCCTGCCGCGTCGGGCCCGACGGCCTGCTCTACATCACGATGGGACAGCCCTTCAACGTCCCGCCGCTGGACAAGCTCGAGGCCTTCGACCAGGCGGGCATGGGGGGCGTCATCCGGATGAACGCCTTCGACGGCAGCGGTCGCATGGTCTACGCGCGCGGCGCGCGTAACCCGGTCGGGCTCGACTTCAATCCGAAGGACAAGACGCTTTGGTGGACCGACAACCAGGTCGACGGGCTTGGCGACGACGTGCCTCCCGGCGAGCTGAACCACTCGACGAAGGCCGGCGAGCACTTCGGCTTCCCGTACTGGAACGGCAAGTTCAAGGTGGCCGGTTCTCCCGCGGCCCCCGAGCTGAAGGATCTGAAGGAGCCGCCCGGGGCGATCTTCCCGCAGGTGGAGTTTCCGGCACACCAGGCGCAGCTGGGCATGACCTTCTATACGGGAACGAAGTTCCCCGAGAAATACCAGGGCGGAATCTTCGTGGCCGCGCACGGCTCGTGGAACCGGACCCAGCCCTCGGGCGCCGAGGTGCAGTACGTCCCGCTGAAGGCCGACGGCACCGCCGGCCGGATGGAAACCTTCGCATCGGGCTTTCTCGACCAGGAGACGGGCGTGTATCGCGGACGTCCCGTCGACGTTGCGCAGATGAAGGACGGCTCGCTTCTGGTGTCCGACGATTTCGCCGGCGCGATCTACCGCATCACCTACGACGGCGCCCGATGACCGGCTGATGCGCGGTCTCGCAGCCGTCGTGCTGTTTGTCGCCTGCGCGCCTGCGGCGCTCGCCGCCGACGCGCAGGCCGGGCGCGCGAAGGCCCGCACCTGCGTGCCTTGCCACGGCGCGAGCGGCATCGCCACGCATCCGGCTGCGCCGCATCTCGCGGCGCAGCCGCGGGTCTACCTCGTCGAGCAGCTGCGCAACTTCCGCAGCGGAAAGCGCACCGACCCGGTGATGACGCTGATCGCGAAACCGCTCACCGACGAGGACATCGAAGACCTCGCCTTGTGGTATTCCTCGGTATCGATCGAAGCGAAGGAGCCCTGAACCTCGCGCTGCTTCGCGCCCTTCCGCCGGTGTCGGCGCTCCCTCCGCGCCGCCGGTCCCCTCCTTTTCCCGAGACCTCGACATGTTCGGCTACACCGAGGAACAGATCGCCGAGTTCGGCGTCACCTTCGGCATCGGCGCGTTCATCCTGTTCATGCTGTTCATCATCTGGCAGCTCGCGCGCGAATCGAAGGCGGGGCGCCTCGGCACCTTCGTGCTGTTCCTCGTGCTCGCGCTCGGGATGATCGGATTCGTCGCGAAGAGCGTGATCCAGATGATGCTCGGGCTGTAGCGCGGCCGGCGGGCGGTATCGCGATCGGCGGGCGGCAGCGCGACCGGCGGATGGGTCCGGCGAAGCGCCTCGCCGGATGCGTGCGCGGACCGCTGCGCGCCGGTCGAGGTGTCGCCGTGCTTTACATCGTCGACAGCGTTCATCGTAGCCGCTCGGGGAAAACCCGCCGAAATGAACGACTTGGCCGAGCTGGCACGGAACGCGCTTCCTCTCTGGGAGCGTCGGCGAAGGCGCCGCCGCAGCGAGGAGGTCACGAAAACAAGGAGGTCGGAATGCGCATCTGGATCGCTTCGATTCTTTCCCTGGCGAGCGTCGCCGCACACGCGGGAACCGTTATCCCGGTTCCCGAGCCCGGAACGCTCGGCCTGCTCGCCGCGGCGGCGGTGGCCGGCATCGCGTTCGGCCGCAAGCGCAGGAAATAAGGGGCCGTTTCCCCTCAAAGCTCTCCACGACCCAGCGCCGCGGCGATCGCGTCCGCGGCGCGGATCGCCAGCGCCTCGATCGTCAGCGACGGCGATTCGCCGCCCCCCGAGCTCGGAAACACGCTCGCATCGGCGATGTAGAGATTGCGCCACCGA
>DATGRE010000055.1:0-12344 GCA_035303885.1 Zeimonas sp.
GGCGCGGGCAAAGGCGCGAGCCGTCTGCCCCGGGGCGCTTCGGTGCGCAGCCCCGCTTCGCGGGGTTCGCTGCGATGCTCGCAGCGCCGGCTGGCGCCGCGTAACTCGCTGCGCGCGCTTCGCGCGCTCCGCTCGGACAGACGCGGCGAGAATGAAATGGACGCGCGCTTCGCGCGCGCGCCGGCGCTGCTGCGCTTCTCGCCTGCGCACAGGCGCGCCCCGGGGCAGACGGCTCGCGCCTTTGCCGGAGACGTCGTGGCGTGCCCCCATGTCAGGCTCACCTACGCTTCGCGCCCGGGCCGCACTACTCGAACGGCCGCGACCCCGGCCGGCTGCGAGCGCTCAAAGCACCGAAGCGACGTTGCACACCGCGGGCGACCTCTGCAGCATCGCACAGCGTCGACCGCCGCCGTCCTCTTTGCACGAAAAGGCCAAGCTGGCGCGCCGTCGCTGTGAACGCCGCGGGGCGCTTCAATCCCGCGGCGTCATGCCTGCGTCCTTGGGCGAGTGCTCGGGGTCGTACTGGCGGGGCGGCGGCTGGGCATGGCCGGCGCGCCGCAGGCGCAACAGGGCGGCCCGTGCCAGAAATGCGACGGCGACCGGGGCGCCGATCGGCAACAGCACGACGATGGTCCAGGACTGCACCGAGAGGCTGTGCTGCGATGCCGTGAACCAGACGACCGAAGCGGCCGCGATCGACCACGTGCCCATCGTGTAGGGCAGCGCCGCCGGGTGCGCGCGCAGGAAGAAATGCGGAAACCGGAGCAGTCCCACGCTGGCGATGACGCAGAACGCGGCGCCGTTCAGCAGCAGCAGCGACACGACCAGGTCGATCCACAGGGGCGTGTCGCCGCTCATTCGATGATCTCCCCGCGGAACAGGAACTTGCCGAGCGCGGCCGTGCTGACGTAGCCGAAGAGCGCGATGATCAGCGCGGCTTCGAAGTACATCGTGCCGCCCGAGCGCAGCCCCAGCACGAGCATCGCGAGCATGGCGATGACGTACAGCGTGTCGAGCGCGAGGATGCGATCCTGCGCGCTCGGCCCGCGCAGCATCCGCACGAGCGTGAGCAGCATCGCCACGGTGAGCAGGACCAGCGTCAGGAACGACGCCGCCGAGAGCAACGGGCTCATTCGAAGATCTCCTTCAGCGGTCGCTCGTAGCGCGCCTTGTAGCGCGCGACGAATGCGTCGACCTCGTCCTCGTGAACGTCGAACACGTGCAGCATGAACCAGCTGCGGTCGCCCGCGAGCTCGGTCCAGACGGTCCCCGGGATCACCGTGGTGATCGTGGCCAGCGCGGCGATCGCGTGCGGATCGCGCAGGTCCAGCGGCATGCGCACGAAGCGGCCCTCGGGCATCCGCTCCCGCCGGCGCAGCGAGCCGGCCGCGACATGGAGGTTCGATACGAGGACGTCGTGCCCGACCGTCAGGATCAGCCGGATCAGCGTCCACGGTCGGCGGATCCGCAGCGGCAGCGGGCGAAGCGGGGCGGTGAGCAGCGGCATCGCGATCGCGACGACGGTGGCGATGATCAGCTGGCCGACGCTCGCCGAGCGTGCCAGCACGAGCCACAGCACGAACAGCGACACGCTGAGCAGCGGAGCGGGGAACAGGCGCTTCATCTCATCGGCGCTCCACCGGGGTGGCGCGCAGCACCGCGTCGATGTAGGCGGCCGGCTGGTGCAGCGCCTGCGCGGTGTAGGAAACGTAGCGCATCACCGGCTCGGCACGGACCGTCAACACCGCGCACAGCGCGAGCAGCACGGCGATGGGCACCGTCTCGATCAGCCGCAGGCGCGGCGCGGCGCGCTCCTGCGGCGCCCAGAAATAGCGGATCCCGGCGCGCGACAGCGCGAAGACCGACACGAAGCCCGTACCGACGAGGACGGCGACGAGCGTCAGCGCGGCGGCCCCGGGCGCCGACAGCGGTGCCGCGACGTCGGCGGGGTCGGGCGCGAGCGCCGCCGACATCATCGCGAACTTGCCGAGGAAGCCCGACAGCGGCGGCAGGCCGGCGATCATCAGCGCGCACAGCATGAACGTCAGGCCGAGGAAGGCGAGCGCGCCGGGGATGATCCGGCCGATCAGCACCGACTCGTCCTCGTCGAGGTTCGAGTCGGCCCGCTCGAAGTACTCGAGCGAGAACGGCAGCGGATCGGCGTCGTCGAACGGCACCTGCGGCTCGACCTCGCGTGCGCGGTCGATCAGCTCGACGAGCAGGAACAGCGCGGCGAGCGCGAAGGTCGAACCGATCAGGTAGTACAGCGCGCCCGCCGTCAGCGCGGGCCGCGCGAATCCGATCGCCGCGATCAGCGTGGCGGAGGAGAGCACGACCCCCCACGCGGCCTGGCGCCCCGGATGATGCGAGGCCAGCATCGCGATCGACGCGACGACGAGCGTCGTCATGCCGATCCAGCTGAGCGCCAGCCCGCCGAAATGCGCGGAATCGCCCGCGTCGATACCGAAGAAAAGCGTCCAGACGCGCAGGATCGCGTAGACGCCGACCTTGGTCAGGATCGCGAAGAGCGCCGCCACCGGCGCACCCGCCGCCGAGTAGGCCGGGACGAGCCAGAAATTCAGCGGCCACATCGCCGCCTTGGCCAGGAACGCGACGGCGAGGATCGCGGCGCCGGCATGCAGCAGCGGGCGATCGGCCGGCGGGATCTGCGGAATGCGTGCGGCGAAGTCGGCGAGGTTCAGCGTCCCCGCGGCGCCGTACAGCAGCGCGACGCCGATCAGGAACAGCGACGATGCGAACAGGTTCACCGCGATGTAATGCAGCCCGGCGCGCACGCGCGATTCGCCGGATCCGTGCAGCAGCAGACCGTAGGAGGCGGCGAGCAGGATCTCGAAGAAGACGAACAGGTTGAAGACGTCGACGGTGAGGAACGCGCCGTTCAGCCCCATCAGCTGCAGCTGGAACAGCGGATGGAAATGCACGCCGGCGCGGTCCCAGCGCGCCACCGAATAGACGAGCGCCGCCAGCGCGATCACGGCGGTGACGAACAGCATCATCGCGGACAGCCGGTCGACCGCCAGCACGATGCCGAACGGCGCCGGCCAGTTCGCCGGCAGGTAGACGCCGACCGCTGCGGCGCCGCGCTCGT
The DNA here is from genome assembly GCA_035303885.1 of Zeimonas sp. Classification (GTDB taxonomy): domain Bacteria; phylum Pseudomonadota; class Gammaproteobacteria; order Burkholderiales; family Burkholderiaceae_E; genus Zeimonas. Next base: position 3,110 of record DATGRE010000055.1, read on the forward strand.
CGACGATCGCCACCAGCGCGATCGCCACCGCTAGCCCCAAGAGGCATCCAAGCATGCCGAGCGACGCGCGCAGGCGGCGGTGCCGCTCGTTCACGAAGAGCATCAGCGCGCCCGTGGCCAGCGGCAGCACGATCGGCACGACGATCAGGTGCGGCATCGCCGCCTTCGCCCAGCCGATCACTTTTCCTCGCGCCCGTCGACGTGGTCGGTGCCGGAGAGCCCGCGCAGCGCGAGCAGCACGACGAGGAACAGCGCGGTCATCGCGAAATTGATGACGATCGCGGTGAGCACGAGCGCCTGCGGCAGCGGATCGGTGTAGTGCTGCAGGTCGTGCGGAACGCCGGGGACGACGACCGGCGGCTTGTCGATCGCGAGGCTGCCCATGCTGAAGATGAACAGGTTCACCGCATACGAGAGCAGCGACAGGCCCATCAGCACCTGGAAGGTGCGCGGGCGCAACAGCAGCCAGACGCCCGAGGCGACCAGCACGCCGATCGCGATGGCGAGCACGGCCTCCATCAGCCGCCCCTTCGGTGCGCGCGCAGCGACTGGTGCGCCAGCGCGATCAGCATCAGCAGCGTGGCGCCGACGACGACGGCGAACACGCCCCCGTCGAACAGCAGCGCGCTCGGCCAGTGCGCCTCGCCGCCCCAAGGCATCGGCACGTGCGCCGTGTGCGTCGTGAGGAACGGGTGGCCGAACGCGATCGCGCCGGCACCCGTGACGACGACGAGCAGCAGTCCGGCAGCGATCCACCACGGCGTGCGCAGTCGCACCCGCGACTCGATCCAGACGGTGCCGAGCACCAGGTACTGCGTGAGGAACGCGATCGCGACGACCAGCCCGGCGACGAATCCACCGCCCGGGGCGTCGTGCCCGCGCAGGAACAGATGCAGCGCGACGACGAAGGCGATCGGCAGCAGCAGCCGCACGAGCACCGCCGGCACCGTGCGGTAGCCGATGCCGGGGTCGCCACCGGGTTCGGGCTCGAGCACGTCGTCCAGCGGGTCGCCGGCGACGCCCGGCATCTGCTGCTCGGGCACGATGCTCTCGCGCGGCGGACGGAAGCGGCGCAGCAGCGCGTAGACGGTGAGCGCAACGATGCCGAGCACCGTGATCTCGCCCATCGTGTCGAAGCTGCGGAAATCGACGAGCGTGACGTTGACGACGTTGTGCCCGCCGCCCTCGGGCAGCGCGCGCGACAGCAGGAACGGCGAGATGCTCTGCGGGGCCTCGCGGGTGAGCATCGCGTACGACAGCGCCGCGGTGCCGAGGCCGACGACGGCGGCGAGCACGAGATCGCGCACGCGCCGCGCACGGGCGCGCAGCGCCACCCGGGCGTCCTCCTCGAGGATCCGCTTGGGCAGCCAGCGCAGCCCGAGCAGGAACAGCACGGTGGTGACGACCTCGACCGCGAGCTGCGTAAGCGCGAGATCGGGCGCCGAGAACCAGAGGAACGTGATGCAGGTGACCAGGCCCGCGACCGCGAGCATCGTGATCGCCGCGAGCCGGTGAAACTTCGCCTGCGCCGCGGCCGCGACCGCGGCCACGATGCCGATCGCCCACATGCCGACGAACACCGGCGAGGGTGCGACGCGCGGCCGGTCGCCCCAGCTGATGCCGTCGACGCCGAGCGCGGCGGCCGACGCGATCAGCGTGACGGCCACCATCCAGAACAGTTGCGGCTGCAGGCGGCGCGTGCCGAGCACGCGCATCAGGCGGCGCGCGGCCGTGCTCGCGGCGATCGTCGCGAGCTCGAAGGCGCGCTTGCCGTCCATGGACCCGACGAGCGGCGTTCCACGCAGCCCGTTGGCGAAGGCGCTGCGCAACAGCCGGTAGCCGAGGATGCCGCCGCCCATCGCGACCAGGCTCATCGCCAGCGGCGGGGTGAAGCCGTGCCAGACGGCGAGGCTGTACGGCGGCAGCGTGCCGCCGACGACCGGACGCGCAGCCGCGGCCAGCGCCGGCCCCACCGACCACCCGGGCACGATGCCGACGACGAGGCAGGCGAGCACGAGCAGCTCGACCGGCACGCGCATCCAGCGCGGCGGCTCGCGCGGAATGCGCGGCAGGTCGGTGGACAGCGGTCCGAAGGAGACGCCCCAGCCGAAGCGCAGCGAATAGACGACGGCGAACACACCGGCGAGCGTCGCCGCCACCGGCAGCGCGGTCTCGACCCACGGCGCCGACTCGACGAACACGGTCTCGGCGAAGAACATCTCCTTGGACAGGAACCCGTTGAGCAGCGGCACCCCGGCCATCGCCGCGCTCGCCACCAGCGCGAGCGTCGCCGTGATCGGCATCGCGTGCACGAGGCCGTGCAGGCGGCGCAGGTCGCGCGTGCCGGTCTCGTGGTCGGCGATGCCCGCCGCCATGAAGAGTGACGCCTTGAAGGTGGCGTGGTTCATCATGTGGAAGACGGCGGCGACCGCGGCGGTACGGCTGTTCAGTCCGAGCAGCAGCGTGATCAGCCCCAGGTGGCTCACCGTGGAGTACGCGAGCAGCCCCTTCAGGTCGTTCTGGAACATCGCGATGTAGGCGCCGAGCACCAGGGTGGCGAGCCCGGCGCCGCCGACGACCCAGAACCAGGGATCGGTACCCGACAGCACCGGCCACAGCCGCGCCAGCAGGAACACGCCCGCCTTCACCATCGTCGCGGAGTGCAGGTACGCCGAGACCGGCGTCGGCGCGGCCATTGCGTGCGGCAGCCAGAACTGGAACGGGAACTGGGCGCTCTTGGTGAGCGCGCCCAGCAGCACCAGCGCGAGCATCGGCAGGTACAGCGGGTGCGCGACGATCGCGGCGCGCGCGGCGAGCACGACGTCGAGATCGTAGGAACCGACGATGCGCCCGAGCAGCAGCACGCCGGCGAGCAGTGCCAGGCCTCCGCCGCCGGTCACGACGAGCGCGATGCGCGCGCCGCGGCGTGCGTCGGCGCGGTGGTGCCAGTAGCCGATCAGCAGGAACGAGAAGAGGCTCGTGAGCTCCCAGAAGAAGACGAGCTGGATCAGGTTGCCGGCCGTGACGACGCCGAGCATCGAACCCATGAACGCGAGCAGGAACGCGAAGAAGCGTGGCACCGGGTCGGACGGCGACATGTAGTAGCGCGCATAGAGCACGACGAGCGCGCCGATGGCGGTGACCAGCATCGCGAACATCCAGGCGAAGCCGTCGATGCGCACGACGAGATCGAGCCCGAAGGACGGCATCCAGGAGATCTGCTCGCGCACCACGCCCCCGTCTCGCACCTGCGGGAACAGCGATGCGACCCACGCGGCGGCGGCGATCGACAGCGCGCCGGCGAGCGTCGACTCCGCATTGCGGGCGTTCGACGGCATCAGCGCGGCAAGGACGCTGCCGAGAAACGGAAGGGCGATCAGGAGCGCGAGCGTCATCCAGCGACGGGGTCGGAGTCGGTCGAGCGTATCAGATCAGACGGCCTCGCCGAGGCCCAAATCGGCTGCCGTGCCCCAGAGCGACGCGTCGCGGCCGCGGAAGCCGTTCCGGGGCGGCGGAGAATCGGCGTGGCGCGGTCGGCCGGATGCGCCGGACGCGGGGCCGACGGCTTCAAGCGCGCGCCGCGCGGTGCAGGGTCTCCGACGGGAGCTCGCCGAACATCCGGCGGTAGTCGCAGGCGAAGTGGCTCAGGTGCCAGAAGCCCCAGCGCGCGGCGACGTCCTGCACGGTGGTGCCCCGCACCGGATTGCGCAGCGCCCGCCGCACGCCGTTCAGCCGCAGCGCGCGCAGGTACGCCACCGGATTGAGCCGCAGCACCTCGCGGAAGCCATACTGCAGCGTACGCCGGCTCACCTTCAGCTCGCGGCACAGATCCTCTACCGTCAGCGGCTCGTCGACGTGCTCGCGCATGTACTCCTGCGCGCGGCTCACCAGCGCGTGGCTGCGTGTCGGACCCGGCGCGGCGGCTTCGTCGACCCCGGCGAAGGTGTCGACGATGCTGCCGTAGACGGCGTGCTCGAGGGCGCGGCGCGTGACCGGGTGCTGCAGCTTCTGCGGATGCCCGCAGATCGACTCGAGCGCGAGCAGCAGGAACGCCCGCAGGCGGCGTACGCGTTCCGGCGCCTGCTCGGCGACGCAGACCTCCCGCAGCTCGGCATCGATGTCGCGCTGGTCGATCTCCAGTGCGTAGCGGCACAGCGCCTCGATCGGCATCGAGACGCCGACGATGTCGAGCGGCGCCGGCGCCCGGAAGTCCAGCGGCCCGCGATCGCGCAGCACGACGATCGAATCGAGCCCGATCGGCCGTCCGCCGAAATAGCCCTCGCCCTGCAGGGCCAGCGGCACACCGAACATGTACGAGCCTCGGCGCCCGCTGCCGAGCTCGTGCACCGACTGGTTCGTCGTCTCGCGAAAGAGCTGGATGTCGGCGAACAGCGCCTCGCACAGGAAGCCCTCGAAGCGGCCCGGCGTCAGCTGCTCGTAGGTCTGGTCCCAGCCGCTCAGCCGCGCGGCGTGCTCGTCGGCGTCGTGCGAGCGGACGCGCGCGAACGCGTAGTCGTCGCGCTGGGACTGCGCCAGGGGCCGCTCGCCGATGCACATCGTCGTCGCTCTCCGCGCTCTTCGGCCCTCGTTGCGCGCATCGGCAACGAGCGGCCGCGCCCGTCCGCCGGGTCGCCTCCGGGCGACCGCGGGGAGCCGATTGAATCGCAATCCAGCGTGCTTGGCAAGCCCGGAAACGCAAATTCGTTTCACATGCAACTGATCTTCGTTCCACCCGACGGGTAGCGCATAGGCGCTCCCGATTGCCGATTTCGGCTAACGGCGGCGGCGAACCCGCTCCTAGAATCCCTCGGAACCGACGTAGAAGCGGTCGAACGAGGAGACTCCAGGTGATGCATCGAACCGCCGGGCGCGTGCTCCCGGCCACGCTGCTGGCGCTCGCGCTGGGCAGCGCCGCAGCCCAATCGTTTCCGGAGAAACAAACGGTCGTGACCCCGCCGCCGGCGGGTCCGACGCGGGCGTACGTCTCCGACATCGCGATCCAGCACATCGTCGACGGGCGCCTGCACGTGGTCGACGTCGAAACCGCGCGCTACGTCGGCCAGATCCCGCTCGCCTACGCCGGCCAGGCGACGCTCTCGCCCGACCGCAAGCGGATCTACGTCTCGACCACCTATTACCCGCGCCTGTGGCGGGGTACGCGTACCGACGTGATCGACATCTGGGACGCGGAGACGCTGTTGCACACCGGCGAAATCCCGATTCCGGAGCGCCGCGCGCAGGCGCTGAACTACCGCGGCCTGATCTCGGTCTCGTCCGATTCGCGCTGGCTGTTCGTGCAGAACGCGACGCCGGCGAGCTCGGTGAGCATCGTCGACCTGCGCGCCCGGCGCCTGGCGAGCGAGGTAGCCACCCCCGGCTGCTGGCTCGCGCTGCCGGTGCCGAGCGCCCCGAACCGCTTCGCGACGCTGTGCGGCGACGGCACGATGGAGACGATCACGCTCGACGAGCGCGGCGCGCTCACATCGCGCGCGCGCGGCGAGCGCTTCTTCGACCCGGACGTCGACCCCGTCTTCGTGCACGCCGAGGCGATCGGCGACCGTTTCTTCTTCGTCTCGTATCTGGGCCGCGTGTACGAGCTCGACCTCGGCGGCCCGGCGCCGCGCGCCACCGGCAACTGGTCGATGCTCGACGCCGAGGACGCGAAGCAGCGGTGGCGCCCCGGCGGCTACCAGCTGTTCGCGGTGCACGAGAAGAGCGGCCGACTATACGCGCTGATGCACCCGGACGGCGAGGAAGGCACGCACAAGAATCCCGCCGCCGAAATCTGGGCCTTCGATCTCGCCGCCCGCAAGCGGGTCGCGCGCCTTCCCGGCGAGAACGCGATCGCGCTCACCGCGATCCAGGGCGACGCACCGCGCCTGGTCGCCCTCGACGCGATGACGATGGGGCTGGTGCTGATCGACGCCGGCGCCGAGCCGCGCGTCGTGCAGCGAATGGACGGTGTCGCCGAGGCGGCGACGCTCGTCGAGATGCACCGATGATGCCGCTCGATCCGGTGCTCGGCCACGCCGTCGCCGGCGCGCTTGCGCTCGTGCTCGCCGTCGGCGCGTGGACCAAGCTCGCCGATCTCGACGGCTTCGCCTTCTCCGTCGAGCGCTACCGGCTGCTGCCCCCGGCCGCCGCACGTGCGCTCGCCTTCGTCCTTCCCTTCGCCGAAGCGCTCGCCGCGATGCTGCTCATCGTGCCCGCCGCGCGGCTGCCCGGCGCGCTGCTCGCCGCAGCGATCGTCGCGCTGGTCAGCGGCGCGGTCGTCGTCAACCTGCTGCGCGGCCGCACCGACATCGACTGCGGCTGCGGCGGCACGGGGCAGCGCAAGCACCTGTCCTGGGCGCTCGTCGCGCGCAATGCCGCGCTGCTCGCCGGCTGCGCGGTCGCGATCGCGCCGGTCGCCGCACGACCGCTCGTCTGGCTCGACGCCTTCACAGCCACTTTCGCGGCGGCCGCGCTGTGGTTCGTCTACGCGGCGGCCGACGAGCTGATGTCCGACCCGCAGCGCCTGTCTGCCTCTTCCCACCGTCTGCCCTCGCCGGGAGCCCGCGGATGACCGAAGCCCTGATCGTCTCGAACCTCGTCCTGTGGGTGGCGGTGCTCGCGCTGCTGGCCACCGTGTTCGCGCTCACGCGCCAGATCGGCGTCCTGTACGAGCGCATCGCGCCGATGGGTGCGTTGATGATCGACGCCGGCCCGAAGATCGGCGAGGCGGCGCCCTCGCTCGAGCTGCGCACGCTCGACGGACAGGCGTTCGCCACCGGCGGCACGCGCGCGAAGAGCCTACTGATCTTCTTCCTGTCGCCCACCTGCCCGGTCTGCAAAAAGCTGCTGCCGATCCTGCAGCGCATCGCCGCCGACGAGCGCGGCTGGCTCGAGCTCGCGTTCGCCAGCGACGGCGAGCGCGACGAGCACGAGGCCTTCCGCAGGAGGGCCGGGCTCAGCGCCTTCCCCTACCTGCTGTCCACCGAGCTCGGCATGGCCTACCGCATCGGAAAGCTGCCCTACGCCGTGCTCGTCGACGAGGCGGGACGCGTGCGCGCGAAGGGGCTGGTCAACTCGCGCGAGCAGCTCGAGAGCCTGTTCACCGCGCGCGAGCTCGGCGTCGCGTCGGTGCAGGAGTTTCTCGGCGACCGCGGCGAAACGATGCAGACGATGGAGGCACACAGGACATGAACTGGTTCGATGCCGCATTCGAGCGTTCGACGCGGGCGGCCGCGCAGCGTACGTCGCGCCGCTCGGCGATCGCGCGACTGGGGCGGCTGCTCGTCAGCGCATCGGTGGCCCTGCCGGTGCTGCCCTTCGATCGCACCGCGCGCGCGGCCTCCGGACACGGCGGCGGCACGGGGTCCGGCAGCGGCGTGCAGACCGACGACACGCAGTGCGACTACTGGAAGTACTGCGCCGTCGACGGCTTCCTCTGCTCGTGCTGCGGGGGCACCGTGAACGCATGCCCGCCGGGAACCGAGCCGTCGAAGGTCTCGTGGATCGGCACCTGCCGCAATCCCGCCGACGGCAGGGACTACCTCATCAGCTACTTCGACTGCTGCGGCAAGAACGCGTGCGGACGGTGCCTGTGCAACACCAACCTCGGCGAACGGCCCGCGTATCGCATCACGCTGCACAACGACATCAACTGGTGCATGGGCAGCACCAGCACGATGTTCCATTGCACCGCGTCGCTGATCGTCGGCATCGCCGAGAAATCCTGAACAGGGAGGAGACATGAAGGCAACGAAACCGCTGTGCGCAGCGCTCGCGCTCGCACTGGCCTGCGCGCCCGCCACGGCCGCCGTCCCCGAAGCCGAAGCCGCACGGCTCGGCAAGGACCTCACGCCGATGGGCGCCGAGAAGGCAGGCAACAAGGAAGGCACGATCCCGGCGTGGGACGGCGGCATCACCACGGTGCCCGCCGGCTGGAAGCTCGGTGACCCGCGCGTCGATCCGTACCAGGACGACAAGGTGCTGTTCTCGATCGACGCCTCCAACGTCGACCAGTACAAGGACCGGCTCTCGGAAGGCCAGCAGACGCTGATCCGAACGCTGCCCGGCTATCGGATGGACGTCTACCCGACGCGCCGCTCGTGCGGGTATTCCGAGCGCGTCTACGAACGCACCGCGCAGAACGCGCGCGTCGCGCGCCTGAAGGAAGGCGGCTGGGAGCTCGAGAACGCCGTCGGCGGCGGCGTGCTGTTCCCGATCCCGAAGGCCGGCGCCGAAGTGGTGTGGAACCACAAGCTGCGCTACCAGGGCGAAGGACGCATCGAGCACTACTCGACGCTGTTCTCGAGCAAGAGCGGCGACTTCTCGCAGCTCGCGCAAAACCAGTGGGTGGTCTTCCCGCTGCACGACGAAGCGACGAAGTCCTTCGACGACCTGAAGAAGAGCGAAGCGAAGATCCTGAACGAGGTCGTCTCTCCCGCCGCGCGCGCGGGCGAGATGATCCTGGTGCACTGGTTCATGGATCGCGGCTCCGACGCCTGGCTGTACTTCCCCGGCCAGCGACGCGTGCGCCGTGCGCCGTCGTTCGCCTACGACAACCCGGTTCCCGGCTACGAGAACCTGGAAACGGTCGACCAGTACCCGATGTACGCCGGCGCGATGGATCGCTACGACTGGAAGCTCGTCGGCAAGAAGGAGCTCTACGTCCCGTACAACAACTGGAAGCTGATCGACAAGAGCCGCAAGTACAAGGACATCTACCTGCCCGACTACGTCAACCGCGACCTGATGCGCTACGAGCTGCACCGCGTCTGGGTGGTCGAGGCGACGCTGAAGGAGGGCATGCGCCACATCTTCCCGAAGCGCGTGATGTTCATCGACGAGGACAGCTGGGCAATGCTGCTCACCGACCTGTACGACGCGCAGGGAAAGATCTGGCGCGTGCAGGAGGCGAGCCTGTGGGTCGCGCCGGAGATCCCGGCGTGCGTGAGCCAGGAGTTCGTCGGCTACGACCTGAACGTCGGACGCTACATCGCCGAGACGGCCACGCAGGAGCACCCGCCCACCGACTGGCTCGCCGGTCGCGAGGGACGCATCAATCCCAACATGTTCAGCCCCGACGAGTTGCGCCGGCGCGGAGAACGATGAAGCGCGCGCGCATCGGACGACCAATCAGCGGATGAACGACAACGCCGGCCCGGCCGGCAGCAGAACGAAGAACGGGGAGAACGGCTCCATGACATCGAAGAAGACCAGGGTCGGCGACAGCGCGCGGCCCGGATGG
>DATGRE010000056.1:0-4772 GCA_035303885.1 Zeimonas sp.
GCCGCCTTCGTCGTCGCCGCGATGCTCGCGGGGCTCGCGGGTTTCCTGTCCGCGCTGAAGGACGGCTTCGTCAACCCGGAACTGCTGTCGTGGCACGAGTCGGGCGCGGTGCTGATCATGATCATTCTCGGGGGAATCGGCAGCCTGTGGGGCGCCGTACTCGGTGCCTTCGCGTTCGTGCTGCTGCAGGAGTTCTTCCAGTCCGATCCGATCTTCGGCGAGTTCGCGCGCCACTGGCAGCTCACGCTCGGCCTGTCGATCATCGCCTGCGTCGCACTGATGCCGCAGGGGCTGATCGGCCTGGGCCGCCAGCTCGGCCGACGCGTCTCGCTCCGTCGCAGGTTGCGCCATGCCTGATTTCGCCCGACCGAACGCCGTATCCCCGCGCGACGAGGTGCTGCTGCGCGCCGACAACGTCTCGCGCAGCTTCGGCGGCCTGAAGGCCGTCGACCGCGTCTCGCTCGCGGTGCGCCGCGGCACCGTGCACGCGGTCATCGGCACCAACGGCGCCGGCAAGTCCACGCTGATCAACGTACTGTGCGGCGAGATTCCGGCGAGCGAGGGCAGCGTCGAGCTGCTCGGGCGCGACGTCTCGCGCTGGTCGCAGCCGCGGCGGGCGCAGGCCGGCCTCGGGCGCAGCTACCAGCGCAACACGATCTATGCGCAGTTCACCGTGTTCGAGAACTGCCGGCTGAGCGCGCAGGCGCGGCTGCAACGCCCGTGGGACTGGCTGTCGTCGGCCGCACGCTGCGATTTCAGCGGCACCGCGGCACGGCGCGCGCTCGAGAAGGCGGGGCTGGCCGCGCAGGCCGACCGCGAGGCCGGCGCGTTGTCGCACGGCCAGAAGCGCCAGCTGGAGATCGCCATGTGCCTGGCCACCGCGCCGCGCGTGCTCGTGCTCGACGAGCCGCTCGCCGGCATGGGCGCCGAGGAGTCCGAGCGCATGCTCTCGCTGCTCGAGGGCCTGAAGAGCGAGCACGCCATCCTGCTGGTCGAGCACGACATGGACGCGGTGTTCCGCGTCTCCGACGAGATCACCGTGATGGTCAACGGACGCGTCATCGCGACCGGCGAGCCGGAGGCGATCCGCAGCAATCCCGAGGTGCAGGAAGCGTATCTCGGCGACGAAGCCGTGCACTGAGCGCCCCGATGCCCGCCGCCTCCGCCGCCGCCTCCTCCGGTCCCTCCGTCGTCGCACCGCCGGCAGCCGCGACGCGCGAGCCGATCGTCGACATCGCGAACCTGCACGCGTATTACGGGCAGAGCCACGTACTGCAGGGCGTGAACCTGCGCATCGAGCCCGGCGAGGCGGTCGGCCTGCTCGGTCGCAACGGCATGGGCAAGACGACGCTGATCCGCAGCATGCTGCGACTGATGCGTTCGACCACCGGGCGCATCACGATCCGCGGGCGCGACCGCGCCGGCGAGCGCCCCGACCGCGTCGCGCGCCTCGGCATCGGCTACGTGCCCGAGGGCCGGGGCATCTTCCCGAACCTGAGCGTGCGCGAGAACCTGGTCATGGCGGCGCGGCCGGGGGTGCGCGGCCAGGTCGACTGGACGCTGGAGCGCGTGCTCGAGACCTTCCCGCGCCTGGCCGAGCGCATCCACCACGGGGGCAACCAGCTCTCCGGCGGCGAGCAGCAGATGCTCGCGATCGGTCGTGCGCTGATGACGAACCCCGATCTGATCGTGCTCGACGAGGCGACCGAGGGCCTGGCGCCGCTGATCGTGCGCGAGATCTGGCGCATCGTCGCGAGCATCCGGGACAGCGGGATCGCGTCGCTCGTGGTCGACCGCAACTACCGCGCGGTGCTCGCGCACACCGAGCGCTGCGTCGTGCTCGAGCGCGGGCGCGTCGTGCTCGAGGGCAGCTCGGAGTCGCTCGCGGCCGACGAGCGCGCGCTGCAGAACTACCTGGGCGTCTGAGGCGCGTCGTGAGCCGATGTCGTGGCCGCGGCGCCGCTGGCGGCTAGTGCGCCATCGCCCGATCGAAGGTGACGACGTGATCGGCGTCGAAACGGATGCCGATGTGCTCGCCGATCGCGTGGTCGTGATGGCTCGGCACGAGCGCGAGCAGCGTCGCGCCGCTCGGCAGGCGCAGCGTGTAGAGGAACTGCGCGCCGCGGAACGCCTTGCGCACCACTTCCGCGCGCAGCGGGCTCGCGTCGTCGTGCACGACGTCGTCGGGACGCAGCAGCACGAGCACCTCGCCTCGCGCGTTCGCCGCGGCGCCGGCGATCGCCTGGTCGGTGCGCGCCCGGATCGGCAGCGCGCCCAGCTCGATGTGCACGCGCGACTGGCCGTCGCGATGCTCGACGATGCCGGGCAGGAATGCACCGAGGCCGACGAAGTCCGCCACCTCGCGCGTCGCGGGCTGGTGATAGAGCCGGTACGGCGTATCCCACTGCTCGATGTGCCCTGCCTGCATCACGCCGACGTGGTCGGCGAGCGCGAAGGCCTCGTACTGGTCGTGCGTGACGAGCAGGGCGGTGGTGCCGGCGCGCTTGAGGATGTCGCGCAGATCGAGCGCGAGCCGCTCGCGCAGGTCGGGGTCGAGGTTCGAGAACGGCTCGTCGAGCAGCAGGATCGACGGCGCCGGCGCCAGCGCGCGCGCGAGCGCGACGCGCTGCTGCTGTCCGCCCGAGAGCTCGTGCGGATAGCGCGAGCCCGATCCCGGCAGCCCGACCAGCTCGAGCATCTCGCGCACGCGCCGCTCGCGTTCGGTCGGCGAGCGGCGGCGCAGGCCGAAGCCGACGTTGGCCGCGACGTCGAGATGCGGGAACAGGGCGTAGTCCTGGAACACGACGCCCACGCCGCGCCGCTCGGGCTCGGTCCACTTCTGCGGCGACGCGATGCACTGCGCGTCGATGTGCACGCAGCCTTCGTCGGGCCGCACGAACCCGGCGATCGCGCGCAACGCCGTCGTCTTGCCGCAGCCGGACGCGCCGAGCAGGCAGCCGATCTCGCCGGCGCGCAGCCGAAAGGTGAGACGGTCCAGTGCCGTCACCCTGGCGCGTGCCGAGCCGAAGGAGACGCACAGCGCCTCGACCTGCAGCGCCCACGGGCGACCGTCGGGCGCGTAGCGGGCATCGTCGCTGGTGCAGTCGGCGACCGCGCGTTCGAACGCGCAATCGGGAGCTGCACTCGGTAGTCGGGCGCTCATTGCAAATGCCTATAATTCGCAATAAGGAATTCTAGCAATCGTGACGCCGAACAGCACGTTGCCGAGGCCCGGCGACCCGGGTGAAGTATTTTCCACGCAACTGCTCTCCGGGGGGTCGGTGCTCGGCGCGCTCGTCGTCGCGGCCCCGATCCTGGCCGTCGTATGGCTCGCATTCTCGCCCGATGCGACCGACGCCGGTGCCGTCGACGGCGTGCTCGCGCATCTCTTCGGGACCGTGCTTCCGCGGTACACGCTGACCACGGCGAAGCTGTGCGCGATGGTGCTCGCCGTCGTGCTGTGGATCGGCGTCAGCACGGGGTGGCTGGTGGCCGCCTACGATTTTCCTGGGCGCCGCACGCTGTCGTGGCTGCTGGTGCTTCCGTTGTCCACGCCGGCCTTCGTCATGGCCTACGCGTACACCGATTTCCTCGCCAGCTACGGGGCCTTGCAGCGCGGCTTTCGCGCGCTCACCGGCCTGCGCGTCGGCGAGTACTGGTTCCCGGACATCCACTCGTGGCCGGCGGCGGGCCTGTTCCTCGGCCTGGCGCTCTATCCGTACGTCTATCTGCTCGCGCGCGCGGCGTTCGCCGACCGCAGTCCGTCGCTGGCCGACGCGGCGCGCTCGCTCGGCATGAGCCGTCGGCGCGCATGGTGGCGGATCACCTGGCCGGTCGCGCGCCCGGCGGTCGTCGCCGGCTGCGCGCTGGCCTTGATGGAGACGCTCGCCGACTTCGGCACCGTCGCCTATTTCTCGGTCGACTCGTTCACCGCGGGCGTCTATCGCGCCTGGCAGGCGATGGGCGATCGCGTCGGCGCCGCGCGGTTGGCGACGATGCTGCTCGTGCTCGTCGTCGCGCTGCTGCTCGTCGAGCGCGGACAGCGCGGACGCATGCAGTTCCACGTGCGCAACCCGCGGCCGGCGCCGCGCACGCGGTTGCGGGGCGGTGCCGCGCTGCGCGCCGTGCTCGTCTGCACGCTGCCGATCGTGTTCGGCTTCGTGCTGCCGGCCACGCTGCTGGCGGTGCAGTGGATCGACGGCGGCGCGGTGCTGGATCCGCGCGTGCCGCAGTGGATCCGAAACACCGCGATCCTCGCCGGCGGCGGCGTGCTCGTCGTGCTGCCCGGCGCGCTGCTCGGCGCGTACGCCGCGCGCCTGGCGCCCACGCCGATCCTGCGGGGCTCGCTCATGCTGGCGAACACCGGCTACGCACTGCCCGGGGTCGTGCTCGGCGTCGGGCTGCTGATTCTGTCGGGCTGGCTCGACCGTGCGCTCTCGCCGCTCACGCAGGCCCTCGGCCTGCCCGCGATGTTCGCCGGCGGCAGCGCCGTCGCCTGCGTCTACGCCTATGCGGTGCGCTTCTTTCCGGTCGCCTACCAGAGCATGGAATCCGGGCTCGCGCGCATCAGCCCCTCGATGGACCAGAGCGCACGCAGTCTCGGTCGGCGCCCGCTGCAGGTGTTGCGCGAGATCCACTGGCCGCTGATGCGCCGCAGCGTGGGCGCCGCGGCGCTGCTGGTGTTCATCGACTGCCTGAAGGAGCTGCCCGCCACGCTCGTGCTGCGCCCCTTCGATTTCGACACGCTCGCCGTCGTCACCTATCAGTTCGCT
>DATGRE010000057.1:0-21972 GCA_035303885.1 Zeimonas sp.
GCTCGCACGGCCTGCGCGTGCTCGAGCTCAACGACGTATTGGCCGCCGGCGGTTCCATCCCGATCTATGTCGACGGCGCGGACGAGATCGATTCGCAATTGCGCATGATCAAGGGCGGCGGTGCCGCGCTCACGCGCGAGAAGATCGTCGCCGCGGCCAGCGGGCGCTTCGTGTGCATCGTCGACGGCTCGAAGTGCGTCGAGCGACTGGGTGCCTTTCCGTTGCCGGTCGAGGTCATCCCGATGGCCCGCGAGCTGGTGGCCCGTCGGCTGCGCGAGCTCGGCGGAACGCCGCGCCTGCGCGACGCCGGTCTCACCGACAACGGCAACGAAATCCTCGATGTGAGCGGTCTCGACCTCTCCGAGCCGGAGCGCGTCGAGATGCAGATCGAGCAATGGCCCGGCGTCGTCGCGGCAGGCTTGTTCGCCGTGCACGGCGCCGATGTCGCAATCATCGCGACGCCCGACGGGGTCGAGCGTCGCAAGGCGTCCGGGGCGCGGGGATGAGGACCATCGCCCCCTCCGGCCCTACCGATCGAAACGTGTCAGCCGGAGGAGCTCGCCCGATGTTTCGTCTCGAAGCGCTGCGCCCGCAGCCGGATGACCGCCTGGCCTTCCTCAAGGGGTTCCTGCGCGAACCCAAGGACGTCGGGTCGGTGATCCCCAGTTCTCGATTCCTGGAACGCCGCATGGTTCGCATGGCCGGTGTGGCCGAAGCCGACTCGGTCGTCGAGCTCGGCCCGGGCACCGGCGGCACGACGCGGGCGATCCTCGCCGCGATGCCGGAGAGCTCGACGCTGCTCGCCGTCGAGCTCGATCCGGTGTTCGCCGATCTCGTCCGAGGTTTCGACGACAAGCGGCTGATCGTGCACCAGGGCAGCGCCGAGCATCTGCGCGAGCTGATCGCCACGCATCGGCTGAAGCCGCCGAAGGCGATTCTTTCCGGCATCCCGTTCTCGACGATGCCGGTCGACGTGGGGACGCGCGTCATCGAGGCGATCCGCGACGTGCTCGCGCCCGGCGGCTGCTTCGTCGCCTACCAGTTCCGCAGCGCGGTGGCCGATCGCGCCCGTCCCATCCTCGGCGAGCCCGAGGTGTCGCTCGAGCTGGTGAACATTCCGCCGATGCGGTGCTATCGGTGGCGCAAGTGAGGAGAAGGGAGAAGGGAGAAGGGAGAAGGGGGAGAGGCTCCGACGACGAGCGCGGTTTTTCCCCTTCCCCCTTCTCCCTTCCCCCTTCTCATTCCTTCGGAGGCACGTATCCCGCCACCTTGTCCGCTCCCTCGCCGAAGAAGTACTGCTCCATCTGCTGCGCCAGGTACTTGCGCGCGCCGGCGTCGGCCAGGTTCAGCCGGTTCTCGTTGACGAGCATCGTCTGGTAGCGGATCCAGCCCTGCCACGCTTCCTTCGAGACGTTCTCGTAGAGCCGCTTGCCGAGCTCGCCGGGGTACGGCGGAAAGTCGAGACCTTCGGCCTCTCGACCGAGCTTCACACAATGGACGGTGCGTGCCATGGCGGACACTCCTACAGGTTCTTGATCAGTACCAGCGACCTGCGCTGCAGGTTGTAGAGGTTCTTGCGTTCGGCGGGCAGCACGTCGACCGACGCGACGACGAAGCCGCGCTTCAGGAACCAGTGCATGGTGCGCGTGGTGAGCACGAACAGCTGTTTCAGGCCCGCGGCGCGGGCACGCTGCTCGATCCGCCGCAGCAGCCGTTCGCCGTCGCCGCGGTTCTGCACGCTGGGGTTTACCGCGAGCCCGGCCATCTCGCCCATGCCGGCTTCCGGGAAAGGGTACAGCGCGGCGCAGCCGAAGATGACGCCGTCGTGCTCGATGACCGTGAAGTTGCCGATCTCGCGCTCGAGCAATGCGCGGTCGCGCTTGACCAGCGTGCCGTCCTCCTCGAGCGGGCGCAGCAGCGCCAGCAGCCCCCCGACGTCGTCGGGCGTGGCCTCGCGCAGCGATTCGAGCGTCTCCTCGACGAGCATCGTGCCGACGCCGTCGTGCTGGAACAGCTCGAGCAGCACGCTGCCGTCGATGCCGTACGGGATGATGTGTGCGCGCGCGACGCCGCCTTCGCAGGCGCGCAGCGCGTGCCGCAGCGTGAAGGCGCTTTCCTCGCCGAGCGTTCCCGACTCGAGCAGGCGCCGTGCGTCGGCTTCGGAGATCTCGCGATGCAATGCGCCGTCGGCGCCTTCGATCGCGGTTTCGGCGAGCACGATCAACTTGTCGGCGTCGAGGGCGACCGCCGTGCTGGCCGCGACGTCCTCCATCGTCAGGTTGAACGCCTCGCCGGTGGGCGAGTAGCCGAGCGGCGAGAGCAGCACGATCGAGCCGCTGTCGAGCGCGAAGCGGATCGTCGCCGCGTCGATCTTGCGCACGACGCCCGTGTGCTGGAAGTCGACGCCGTCGACGATGCCGACCGGACGCGCGGTGACGAGGTTGCCCGAGACGACCCGCACGGCCGAGTGCGCCATCGGCGTGTTCGGCAGGCCCTGCGAGAACGCGGCTTCGAGGTCGAGCCGGATCTCGCCCGAGGCCTCCTTCGCGCATTCGAGCGCGACCGGCCCGGTGATGCGCAGGCCGTCGACGTAGGCGGTGTCGACGCCGCGCAGGCGCAGCTGCTCGTTCACCTGGGGGCGCGAGCCGTGCACGACGACGATGCGCATGCCCATCGCGTGCAGCAGGCTGAAGTCCTGCACCAGCGCGTTCAGCCGTCCGGCCTGGATCAGCTCGCCCGGCACGGCGACGACGAAGGTCTTGCCGCGGAAGGCGTGGATGTAGGGCGCGACCTGGCGCAGCCAGGCGACGAAACGAGCCTCGTCCTGCGCGGACGGATCGGCGGCAGGCGCGGGCTGCGAGGCCGGATCCGGCTCGTGGCTTGCGGTCATCGGCGCATTATAATTTCGGTCCCATGCTTTCACCGCAGCGCCCGTCCTTGCGACCGCTGCCGCCGCTGCGCTTTCCCGAGAACCTGCCGGTTTCGGCGCGTCGCGACGAGATCGCCGAGGCGATCCGCCGTCATCCCGTCGTCATCGTCTGTGGCGAGACCGGCTCCGGGAAGACGACCCAGTTGCCGAAGATCTGCGCGCTCGCCGGCCGCGGCCGCGCGGGTCTGATCGGCCACACGCAGCCGCGGCGCATCGCCGCCACATCGGTTGCCCGCCGCATCGCCGAGGAGCTCGGCTCGCCGCTCGGCACGCACGTCGGCCACAAGATCCGCTTCGACGAGCGGATCGACCGCGGTGCGACGATCAAGCTGATGACCGACGGCATCCTGCTCGCCGAGACCGCCTCCGATCCGCTGCTGCGCGCCTACGACACGCTGATCGTCGACGAGGCGCACGAGCGCAGCCTGAACATCGATTTCCTGCTCGGCTACCTGAAGCAGCTGCTCGACGGGCCGCGGCGCGACGACCTGAAGCTCGTCGTCACGTCGGCGACGATCGACGCCGAGCGCTTCGCGCGGCACTTCGGGCGCGCCACCGGGCGTGTCGACGCGAACGGCCGCACGGTCGTCGAGCCGGCGCCGGTCGTCGAAGTCTCCGGAAGGCTCTATCCGGTCGAGATCCGCTACCAGGGCTTCGACGACGGGCATCGCGACGACGACGACGAGTCGGACCTGCCGTCGCGCATCGACGAGGCGATCGAGCCGCTGTGGCGCGAGAAGCCGGGCGACGTGCTCGTCTTCCTGCCCGGCGAGCGCGAGATCCGCGACGTCGCCGACCACCTGCGCCGGCTGCACGCACGCGAGACGGCCGCGCGCAGCGGCTCGCCGTGGTCGCGCGGTCCGATCGAGCTGCTGCCGCTGTATTCGCGGCTGTCGGCCGCCGAGCAGCAGCGCGTGTTCGGCGCCTCGAACGGGCGCCGCATCGTGCTCGCGACCAACGTCGCCGAGACCTCGCTCACCGTGCCGGGCATCCGCTACGTCGTCGATCCGGGCCTCGCTCGGGTCAAGCGCTATCGGTATCGCGGCAAGGTCGAGCAGCTGCAGATCGAGCCGGTTTCGCAGGCGGCCGCGAACCAGCGCGCCGGGCGCTGCGGGCGCGTCGCCGACGGCGTCTGCGTGCGGCTATACGACGAGGCGGATTTCCTCGGGCGTCCGCGCTTCTCCGACCCGGAGATCCTGCGCTCGTCGCTCGCCGCGGTGATCCTGCGGATGAAGTCGTTGCGCCTGGACGACATCGAGCGCTTCCCGTTCGTCGACGCGCCGCCGCGCAAGGCGATCGCCGACGGCTACGCGCTGCTGCAGGAGCTCGGCGCCCTCGACGAGCGCCACGAGCTGACACCGGTCGGACGGTCGCTTGCGAGGCTGCCGGTCGATCCGCGCGTCGCGCGCATGCTGCTCGCCGCGCACGAGCTCGGCTGCCTGCGCGAGGTGGCCGTCATCGCCGCGGCCCTGTCGACGCAGGATCCGCGCGAGCGCCCGCTCGACGCGCAGCAGGCGGCCGACCAGATGCACCGGCGCTTCGTCGACGAGAAGTCGGATTTCCTGTCGCTGGTCAAGCTGTGGGACTACTGGACCGGCGCGCAGCGTGAGCGCCACGCCCACGGCGAGTCGAACCGGCGGCTCGCGCAGCGCCTCGAGCGCGAGTTCCTCTCGGTGCGGCGGCTGCGCGAATGGGCCGACGTGCGCGAGCAGCTGCTCGAGGCGTGCCGCACGCTGAAGTGGAAGGAGAACGAGCGGCCGGCGGCGCCCGACACGATCCACCGCGCGCTGCTCACCGGGCTGCTCGGCAACCTGGGCACGAAATCGCCCGACGATGCGCAGTACCTGGGCACGCACCAGACAAAGTTCACGATCCATCCGGGCAGCGGACTGGCGAAGAAGCCGCCGCAATGGGTGATGGCCGCCGAGATGGTCGACACCGCGAGGCTCTACGCGCGCACGGTCGCGCGCATCGACCCGGCGTGGATCGAACGCGCGGCCGCGCACCTGATCCGGCGCAGCACCTCCGATCCGTACTGGTCGCGCGCCGGCGGCCAGGCGATGACCTACGAGCGCGGCACGCTGTACGGGCTCACCGTCTACGCGCAGCGGCGCGTGCCGCTCGCGCCGATCGACCCGCGGCACGCGCGCGAGCTGCTGATCCGCGAGGCGCTGGTCGCCGGGCAATGGGACACGAAGCTGGCGTTCTTCGTGCACAACCGCAGGCTCGTCGCCGAGATCGAGGCGCTCGAGCAGCGCATCCGCCGACCCGACCTGCTCGTCGACGAGCGCGACCTCTTCGACTGGTACGACGCGCGCATCCCGCAGGACGTGCATTCGACGCAGGCGCTCGAGCGATGGTGGCGAGCGGCCTCACGCGACGATCCGCGGCTGCTCTTCCTGTCGCGCGAGGCGCTGCTGCGCAAGGACTCCGATGCGGTGAACGCGGAGGCGTTCCCGCGTGCGATCGAGCTGCACGGGGCGGCTTTTCCGCTCGCGTATCGCTTCGACCCGGGTGCGGCCGACGACGGCGTCACGATGACCGTTCCGATCGCCGCGCTGAATCTCGTCGACGCGACGCGTTGCGAGTGGCTCGTCCCGGGCATGCTCGCCGACAAGGTGCACGCGCTGCTGAAGTCGTTGCCGCAACGGTTGCGACGGCATTTCGTTCCGCTGCCCGACTACGCGGCGGGCTTCGTCGAACGCTGGCGCGACCGTGCGGGGTCTCGTGCGCTGGTCGATGCGATCGTCGACGACCTCTTCGGGGAGCGGGGCGTGCGCGTGCAGTCGGGCGACTTCCGTGTCGAGACGGTGCCGGTGCACTTGTCGATGAACTTCCGCGTCGTCGATGCGCACGGCGGAGTTCTCGCGCAGTCGAGGCAGCTCGCGGCGCTGCGTGCCGAGTACGGTGCGCGCGCAAAGGGCGCGCTGCAACAGGCCTTCGAGCGCGCTGCGCTCGTCTCCCCGGGCGCTGTCGCTGCATCGCGGGCATCGCCTTCAACCGTGCGGTCGGCGTCTCGTCGCGCGACGACGCCGAATGAGGTCGCCGTCGCCGCGATCGCGCTGCCGCTTGGCCGGCGCTTCACCGACTGGTCGTTCGGCACGCTGCCCGAACGCATCGACGGCGTTCGTGCGAGCGGGGCGGACGCGCAGGCGCTCGTCGGCTACCCGGCGCTCGTCGATCTCGGCGACGCCGTCGAAGTGCAGGTCTTCGACGATCCCGCGCAGGCCGCCGCCTCGACGCGGGCCGGGCTCACGCGCCTGTTCGTCCTCGCGCTGAAGGAGCCGCTGAAGTTCTTCACGAAGAACATTCCCGGTTTCCAGCGCATGTCGCTGCTGTACGCCGCCTTCGGCGGCGCGGACGAGCTGCGCGACGAGCTTGTCGCCGCGGTGGTCGAGCGCAGCTGCCTGGGCGATCCGCTGCCGACCGACGCGCAGGCCTTCGCCGCGCGCGTCGCCGACGCACGCACGCGCATCAATCTCGTCGGCCAGGAGCTCGCGCGTACGCTCGCCGAGGTGCTCGAGGCGCATGCGCTGGTGCAGAAGAAGCTGCAGGCGGCCAAGGCGCACACCGAGGCGAGCGAGGACGTGCGTGCGCAGCTCGCCGCGCTGCTGCCGAGGCGTTTCGTCTCCCGCACGCCGGCCGCACGTTTTCGCGACCTGCCGCGCTACCTGAAGGCGATCGCGATGCGCCTGGACAAGCTGCGCGAAGTGCCCGCGCGCGATGCACGCGCGCGCGCCGAGCTCGAGCCGCTGCAGCGACGCTGGCGGCAGATTGCGCAGCAGCGCCGCGGCCAGGCCGATGCGCGGATGGAGGAGTTGCGCTGGTTGTTCGAGGAGCTGCGCGTTTCGCTGTTCGCGCAGGAACTGCGCACCCCGGTGCCGGTGTCGGTCAAGCGCCTGGGCAAGGCGCTCGATGCGCTGCGCGGGTAGCTCGCCGGCGGCTGCCCGATGTGCCGCGCCCACCGGATGCGCATCGGTCTTTCACGTTCAGAACTCGAAGGCCATGCCCGCGCGAAACACCGCCTTGCCGCCGTTGGAAGCGGCCACGCCCGCCGACAGCAGCATGTTCGGGCGCGGTGCATGGGCGACGGACAGGCCTAGCGCGTTCTGACCGTCGTAGTGTCCGGTGCCGATGCCGATGGCGGTCCGGCCCATCGCCGAAGGCGTCACGTTGACGATCGCCGCTGCGGCGGCGATGCCGCGCGCGGCGTATTCGCGCGCGGCGGACACCTGCCGGTCGGTGTAGGCGTTGGCCTGTCCCAGCGCCATCGCACCGCCGCCGCCGATCATTGCGTCGACATAGCCTTTGGTCGCCGCATCGTCGGCGTCGAGCGGTGTGGCCACATGGGTGATGCGTCGGTTCGCGTCGGTTCGTCCGACGCTCACCGTATCGGGGGCGGAAGTGGTCGAGCCGGCGCCCAGCGCGACGCTGTTGGCGTGCGAAGCGACCGCCTGATGGCCCAGCGCCACGGCCTGGTTGCCGGTGGCGACGCTGCGGTCGCCGAGGGCGACCGCGTCCGCGCCCGTTGCGTCGGCCAGGTTGCCGACGGCCACAGAGGGATCGGCGTTGGCGCGCGCGCCTCGGCCGATCGCGACCGCCCCTGCGCTCACGCCGCCGCTCGTCGGCGCGGTGATGGTGGCGCCCTCGCCGATGGCGATGGCGCCGTCCCGGGTGGCCGAAGCGTCCTTGCCGATGGCAACGGCGTTGGCGCCGCCGGCGGTGCTGCCGCTGCCCAGTTGCACCGCGCCGCCGCAGGAGACGGTGCCGCCGGTCATCGAGCACACACCCGCTTGCAGCAGTTGGTTGACGGCGGCCTGGATGTTCGCCAGTGCCGCGGTCGCGTCGATCTGCGCGGCGCTGGCCGTGCTCCGTGCGGTGGCCGCATGGGCCAGCGCGGTATCTGCGGTGGCCTGCGCGGCCGTCGCCGCGAAATTCGCGCCCGCGATCTGCGTGTCGGTATAGGCGTTCGCGGCATTGATCGCGTTCGCCTGCGCGTTGGCCGCGGCGCTCGTGGCGAAGGACTTTGCCGCGTCGAGCGTTTCCACGGCCTTGGCGTCCGTATAGGACTTCGCATTGGTTTCGGCTGTGTTCGCGGCGTTGATCGCGTTCGCCTGGGCGCTGGCCGCGGCGCTCGTGGCGAAAGACTGTGCCGCGCCGAGCGTTTCCGCTGCCTTGGTGTCCGCATGGGACTTCGCATTCGTTTCGGCTGCGTTGGCGGCGTTGGTGGCGAAGGTTTTCGCACCGGTGATGGCCGAATCCATCTGGCTTTTGTTCACCGCGTCGGTTGCCGCAGCGCCGGCGGCGACGTTGACGATGCGCTTCTCGGAGCCGGCCTTGCCGACCGAGACGGTGTTGCTTTGATCCGCTACCGCACCGGCGCCCAGTGCAACGGCGCCCGCGACATTGCCGTTGACGGTTGCCATCGTGCCGACGGCAACGGAATCGTGGGCGTTGCCAAGGATCTTCGTGTTGTTTCCGATCGCGATCGCGCCGTTCGCGCCTTCGATCGACGTGCTTCCTGACGGTCCGACGGCGGTGCCGATGGCAATGGAGCGATTGCCTACGACCCATGCTTGATTGCCTATCGCCGTGCTGTAGTCGCCTTCTGCGGAGACCCCCGTCCCGACGGCAATCGCTTGCGTGCCGGTCGCCTGGTTGAATAGCCCGCAAACGACGGCGTCCGGACCCAGGGGCTGAATGCCGTCGTGGGAGTTTCCGTCGCAGTTGTTGGCCGCCCATGCCGCAGGCGTTATCAGTGCCAGCAACAGCGCCGTCGTCCGTAGTGTTCGGGTCCTGCAACCGATCGCCTTTTTCGCCGCCTCTTTCCGAACGCGCGTGGCGGCGTCCGGCGAGGTGGGCGGAACCAAAATGGTGGTGGCTTCTCCGATGGATCGTGTGGCGTGGCGCATGGTTTCGTCCGAATTTGACCCATGCGATCGTCGGGCCGGAACGATGCGCTTACCATCCGCTCATTGGCGGAGGAGGAGCGGATACCAGGGCGGAGGCGAGCCGGACATGAAGCAGCTCAGCAGCACCGACATGCACCGGGTGGCGGTGTTGTGGCGCGAACTGGCCGACGCGCCGGCCGCCGAATGCGCGGCGGCGCTGCGGCATTGCATGGCGCGGCTGCAGGCGCTCATCGGCGCCTGCAATGCCACCTGGGCAGGAGTCGACCGACAGCCTCACAACGGTCACGCTCCGCTGGGCGGGTGGCGCATCCGCGCGGTGGAGCACCTGCACCACCGCGAGCGCCGGATAGCCTTCGCACGCGAGCTGAACCGACGACTGCGGGCGGGGCAGCGCGATCCGTACGTGGGCGCGCTGGCGGGCGGTGCGGGACGCACCCGAAGCCACCTGCGCGCGGAACTCGTGCCGGACCTCCTGTGGCGCGAGAGCTGGATCGTGCGCGAAGCGCTGGCCGAGGAGGGAATCGACGATCGCCTCGCCGGCGCGCAGGCGGTGAGCCGGTCCCGCGAATCGTATCTGGTGTTCGATCGCGCGCACGGCGATCGTCCGTTCGGTGCGCGAGAACGGGATCTGCTGCAGTTCTTTCTGCTCGGCAGCGCGGGCTTTCACCGCGAATTGATGCTGTCGCGCGGGCTGCTCGAGGCGTCCGCGCCTTTCAGTCGGCGCGAGCGCGACGTGCTGCGCCTGCTGCTGACCGAGGCCGGCGAGAAGGAGATCGCGCGCACGCTGGGCATCGGTCATCGCACCGTGCATCAGCACGCCGCGAGCATCTACGCCAAGCTCGGCGTACACGGGCGGCAGGGGCTGATGGCGCTGTGGCTGCGCCGGCGCCTGCCGATGCGCGAACCGGCGGCATGAGCGAGGTGGACGGTGCGTCGCGTGGCGCGGCTTCAGCCGGCCATGACGAGCACCGGCTGCGGACGCGTCTCGCCGGGCAGCGGGCCGATCGGATCCGACAGCCGGGCGAAGAGCTCGGTGTATTCCGGCGCGCCGAGCTGGATCAGGCTGAGCAGCTTCGGCGTGATGCCGACCTGCTGGCGGTCGACGTGCGCGGCCAGGCGCAGCAGCGTCTCGAGCGTGCGCGCCGTGAAGCTCGGCGGGCCGCCGGCGTCGTCGCCGCGAGCGAGCACCGCCTGCACCATCGCCGCGCGCACGACGAATCCCTCGCGGCGCGCCTGCGACAGCAGGTTGCGCAGCGACTGCAGGCCCCAGCGCAGGTCGGTGAGGCAGACGAGCAGCTGGTCGGCGTCGCGGCCGACGACGCTGCCGCCGGCTTCGTGCACGCGTTCGCCGTACTCGGCGATGGCCCGCTCGGGGAGATCGCCGGATGGATCGTTCGGCTCGAAGCGCAGCAGGACGAGCAGGTTCAGCATGGTGGCGAGCGCGAGCTTAGCCGATGCGGGCGCGGTTCGGCACGGGTCGCGCGACGGGCGGCGGGCGCCGGCCGACACGGGCAGCGGCCGGTATGATGGGGCCGATGCAGGACGTCTTGACCGCTTTCGGGCGCGCGATCGTCAGCCAGCTGCATCCGAAGATGCTCGCGCTGCTCGTCGTTCCGTTCGTGCTCGCGATCGTCTTCTGGGCGGCGACTGCGTACGGGTTGTGGGATCCGATCACCGGCTGGCTGCAGGCCTGGCTCTTCGACGGCGGCTGGCTGTCGCGCCTCGGCGCCTGGGCGGCTTCGCACGGTTTCACCGGCTTCGCCGACTGGACGGTCGCGCTGCTCGCGCTGCTGCTCGTCGTGCCGATGATGTTCGCCACCGCCGTCGTGCTGATCGGCGTGCTCGCGATGCCGCTGGTGATCCGCCATCTCGGCAACGGGCCGTATCGGGACGTCGTACCCAAGGGTTCGCTCGCGCTCGTCCCGAGCATCTGGAATGGGGTGTCGAGCATGCTGCTGTTCGCCGTCGGCTACCTGCTGTCGCTGCCGCTGTGGCTGATCCCGCCGCTGGCGCTGGTCGTTCCGTGGCTGTGGTGGAGCTGGCTCACCGCGCGCGTGATGCGCTTCGACAGTCTCGTCGAGCACGCCGACACCGGCGAGCGCGCAGCGTTGATCGCGCAGAAGCGGCGCAGCTATTTCCTGCTCGCGCTGCTCGTCACGTTGCTGAACTACGTGCCGCCGCTGTTCCTGATCACGCCGGTGCTTTCGGCACTGGCATTCGCTCACTATTCGCTCGCGCTGCTGCGGCGGCGTCGAGCCGCGATGGAGGTGCGTCCCGCATGGGTTTCGGACTGATCGTCGTCGGCGACGAGATCATCTCGGGCAAGCGGCAGGACCGCCATTTCGCCCGCGTCGTCGAGCTGCTGCGCGCGCGGGGCCTGGCGCTGGCGTGGGCGCATTTCATCGGCGACGACCGCGCGGCGATCGCCGCACTGCTTCGCCGCACCTTCGCGAGCGACGACGTCGTCTTCTGTTGCGGCGGCATCGGCGCCACGCCCGACGACCACACCCGGCAGGCGGCCGCGGCGGCGCTCGGCGTCGAGCTCGAGCTGCATCCGCAGGCGGCCGAGCTGATCGCGCAGCGCATCGTCGAGATGGCGGCCGAGAGCGGCGGCAGCGCCGAGCTCTCGGCGCCCGAGAACCGCCAGCGGCTGAAGATGGGCGAGTTCCCGGTCGGCGCCGAGATCATCCCCAATCCGTTCAACCGGATCCCCGGCTTCGCGGTCGGGCGCCATTTCTTCGTGCCGGGCTTCCCCGTCATGGCTTGGCCGATGATCGAGTGGGTGCTCGACTCGCATTTCGCGCACCTGTTCCACCGCGACGCGCGCGGCGAGCGCTCGTTCCTCGTCTTCGGGCTGGCCGAGTCGACGCTCACGCCGCTGATGGAGCGGATCGAGCGCGAGCACCGCGACGTCAGCGTCTTCAGCCTGCCGTCGGTCGGTGAGGACGGCGGACGTCGCCACATCGAGCTCGGCGTGCGCGGGCCGACGCCGGCCGTCGACGAGGCCTTCGACGAGCTGCGCGTGGGCGCGCAGGCGCTGGGCGGCGAGATTCGCTGAAGAAACCGTTCGAGAGAGAGGAAGAGTCCCGGATGAATGCACCCGTCGAACCGGCATTGCAGCAGACGACGCTCGACGACCGCTACACCGCGACCGCGGGAACGGTGTATCTCACCGGCACGCAGGCGTTGGTCCGGCTGCCGATCCTGCAGCGCCAGCGCGACGTCGCCGCCGGCCTGAACACCGCCGGCTACGTCTCCGGCTATCGCGGCTCGCCGCTGGGTGGCTACGACCAGGCGCTCGAGAAGGCGCGCAGGCATCTGGACGC
Source organism: Zeimonas sp. (assembly GCA_035303885.1). Classification (GTDB taxonomy): domain Bacteria; phylum Pseudomonadota; class Gammaproteobacteria; order Burkholderiales; family Burkholderiaceae_E; genus Zeimonas. Next base: position 12,168 of record DATGRE010000057.1, read on the forward strand.
GCATCACGTGCGCTTCGTTCCCGGACTGAACGAAGATCTCGCCGCGACCGCGATCTGGGGGACCCAGCAGATCGAAGCGCTGCCCGGGGGCCGCTACGACGGCGTGTTCTCGATCTGGTACGGCAAGGGGCCCGGAGTCGATCGCAGCGGCGACGTCTTCCGGCACGCGAACCAGGCCGGCACGGCGCGCCACGGCGGCGTGCTCGCGCTGGCCGGCGACGACCACGGTGCCAAGTCCTCGACGGTGGCCGCGCAGAGCGACTTCGTCTTCCAGGCGGTGTCGATTCCCGTGCTCGCGCCGGCGACGGTGCAGGACTATCTCGATCTCGGGCTGTACGGATTCGCGTTGTCGCGCTTCGCCGGCCTGTGGGTCGCGATGAAGTGCGTCACCGATACCGTCGAGTCCTCCGGCATCGTCGACGTCTCGATCGATCGGCTGCGCATCGCGCTGCCGGACGACTTCGCGATGCCGCCCGGCGGGCTGAGCCTGCGCTGGCCCGAAGAGCCGTTCCTGAAGCTCGAGGAGCGGCTGTCTCGGTGGAAGCTGCCCGCGGCGCTCGCCTTCGCGCGGGCGAACCGGCTCGACCGCAACGTCTTCGGGCGCGCCGACGGCGAGCCGGCCCGGCTGGGCATCGTGTCCACCGGAAAGAGCTGGCTCGACGTCATGCAGGCGCTGTCCGACCTGGGCATCGACGAGCCGGCGGCGCGCGCACTCGGCCTGCGCGTGATGAAGGTCGCGATGCCCTGGCCGCTCGAGCCGCAGGCGATGCGCGCCTTCGCCGAAGGCTGCGAGGAGCTGCTCGTTGTCGAGGAGAAGCGCGCGCTGATCGAGCTGCAGCTGAAGGACCTGCTGTACGGACTCGCCGAGCGGCCGCGCATCGTCGGCAAGACCGACGAGAACGGCGCGCCGCTCGCGCCCGAGTACGGCGAGCTCTCGCCGGCGCTCTGCGCGCGGCTGATCGCGCAGCGCCTGGCACGCTGGCGCGAGACGCCCGACGACGCGCGCGGCACCCGTGCCGACGCCGTGCGCGCGCGCATCGACGCGCGGCTCGCCGTGCTCGACGCGCGCGAGCGCGCGCCCGCCCGGCGCTTCGAGACGATCGAGCGCATCCCGTATTTCTGCTCGGGCTGCCCGCACAACACGTCCACGCGCGTGCCCGAGGGCTCGCGTGCGCTCGCCGGCATCGGCTGTCACTACATGGCGCAGTGGATGGACCGTTCGACGGCGACCTTCACGCAAATGGGCGGCGAGGGGATGACCTGGGTCGGACTGGCGCCGTTCAGCGACACCCCGCACGTCTTCCAGAACATCGGCGACGGCACCTGGTTCCACTCCGGGTCGCTCGCGCTGCGTCATGCGGTGGCGACGAACACCCGGATGACCTACAAGATCCTGTTCAACGACGCGGTGGCGATGACCGGCGGCCAGCGCCACGACGGGCCGCTCACGCCGCAGCGCATCGCGCAGCAGGTGCGTGCCGAGGGCGTGCGCCGGATCGTCGTCGTCACCGACGAGCCGGACAAGTACCCGGCGGGCTATTTCGAAGCCGACGTCCAGGTGCACCACCGCAGCCGGCTCGACGACGTGCAGCGTGAACTGCGCGACTACGACGGCGTGTCGGTGCTGATCTACGACCAGACCTGCGCCGCCGAGAAGCGGCGGCGCCGCAAGCGCGGTGAGTTTCCCGATCCGCCGAAGCGCGTGTTCATCAACGAGGCGGTGTGCGAGGGCTGCGGCGACTGCGGCGTGCAGTCGAACTGCGTGTCGATCGAGCCGGTGCAGACCGAGTTCGGCCGCAAGCGGACGATCAACCAGTCGTCGTGCAACAAGGATTTTTCCTGCGTGAACGGCTTCTGCCCGAGCTTCGTCACCGTGTACGGCGGACGCGTCCGGCGCGCCGTCTCGTCGCAGGCGGCGCGGGGGACGGACGGGCGCGGCGGCGTCGCGCTGCCCGACGTTCCGCTGACGCTGCCGGCGCTGCCGGAGGTCGGTCGCGCCTATTCGCTGCTCGTCACGGGCATCGGCGGAACGGGCGTCGTCACCATCGGGCAGCTGCTCGGGATGGCCGCGCACCTCGAGGGCCGCGAGGTCACCGTGCTCGACATGGCGGGACTCGCGCAGAAGAACGGCGCGGTGATGAGCTTCGTGCGCTTCGCCGAGGCCGGCCAGCCGCTATACGCGCCCCGCATCGGCACGGCCGGCGCCGACGCGGTGCTCGGCTGCGATCTCGTCGTCACCGCCGGACGCGAGGCGCTCGCGCGGATGAGCGGCAGCACGAGGGTCGTCGCGAACGTCGCCGCCACGCCCACCGCCGACTTCACGCGCAACCCGGACTGGAAGTTCCCCGCCGACGGGATGCAGTCGGCGATCGCCGACGCGGTCGGTGCGGCGAACGCCGAATTCGTCGAAGCCACGCGCCTGGCCACGGCGCTGCTCGGCGATGCGATCGCGTCGAACCTGTTCCTGCTCGGATACGCATGGCAGCGCGGGCTGCTTCCGCTGTCCGCCGCCGCCATCGATCGCGCCATCGAGCTGAACGGCGTGGCGGTCGAGCAGAATCGCGCCGCCTTTGCATGGGGACGGGCCGCGGCGCTCGATCCGGTGCGCGTGGAAGCGGCGGCGAGCGCAGGGCGCGAGAAGAGCGCGCCGACGCCGGTGTCCCGCCGGCTGTCGTCGTCGCTCGACGAGGCGATCGCGCGCCGCGTCGACTTCCTCGCCGACTACCAGGACGAACGCTATGCGGCGCGCTACCGCGCGCGCGTCGAGCAGGTGCGGGCGGCCGAGCGCCGGCTCGTCGGCGACGGGCAGGCGGCGCTCACCGACGCCGTCGCGCGCAATCTGTTCAAGCTGATGGCGTACAAGGACGAATACGAGGTCGCGCGGCTGTATACGAACGGGTCGTTCCGCGAGCGGCTGAACGAGCAGTTCGAGGGCGACTACCGGCTCGGCTTCCACCTCGCCCCGCCGCTGCTCGCACGACGCAATGCGCGCGGCGAGCTGGTCAAGCGCGAGTACGGTCCCTGGGTGATGCACGTCTTCGGTGTGCTGGCGCGCTTGCGCCGGCTGCGCGGTACCGCGCTCGATCCGTTCGGCCGCACCGCCGAGCGGCGCGCCGAACGGCAGCTGATCGCCGACTACGAGGAGACGCTCGATCGCCTGCTACGCACGCTCGACGCCGATCGCCTGCCGGCGGCCGTGCGCATCGCGTCGATTCCCGACGAGATTCGCGGCTTCGGGCACGTGAAGGAACGCAACCTGGCCGCCGCGCGGGCGCGCTGGGCCGAGGAGCTGGCGCGCTACGAGGCGCCGGTGATGGCGGAGGCGGGCTGAGGGAGCCCGCGGGCGGCGCGCAGCGCCGCGTGCGCTGCCGGGTGGCAGCGGCGGGCGCCGTTCGTGTTGCGGCGCCCGGGCTGGCGGGGGCGGGAAGCCCGACGGCTCCCTCGCCCCCGCCCGGAGCGAACCCGATGCCTCAGGCGCTCTTGCGCTGCGCCTGCGCGGTGCGCGACGCGTTGCCGGCGGCGCCGGACGAGGTCTTCGCGGCCGCGGCGAGATTCGCCTCGGCGACCTCGACGGCCTGCTTGGTCGCCTTGTTCAGCTGGTCGAAGGTGGTGTTCGCCGCGCTGACCGCCTGTTTCATCAGCGTGGCCACGCCTTCGCTGCCGGCCGGCAGGTTGCGCGCGAACGCGTCGATCGCGGCGTAGATCTGGCGGTTGCTCTCGGCGTATTGACGCTCGAACAGCCGCGCGAGCTCGCTGCCGGTCTCGTTGGCGATCTCGTACACGTGCTTGTAGTACGAGGCGACCTTGTCGGTCGTCGGCTGGAACGACGTCGTCGCGAGATCGGCCCACTGCTTGGGGTCCTTCACTTCGACGAGCGAACGCAGCGCCTCGGTCGACTCCTCGAGCGAGGTCTTCGTCGCCTGCACGTTCAGCGCGGCGAGCTTCTCGAAGCCCGCGAGCGACGCGGCGGTGGCGTCCTGGAAGGCTTCGAGGGCGGATTTCTGCAGCTGCACCAGCTGCTCGGGATTCGTGATCATTCGGTCGGCTCCTGCGTGTGCGTGTGTTGCGTGCGTGTCGGGGGACGGGAAGAAGCGCGGCAACCAATGTTGCGGCGCAACAATCGACATTGTATGGGGCGTCGGAGCGTTGTCAAGATTTTTTGTTGCGCCGCAACGAACGATGCCCGACCGGGGCGGGCGGTCGGCGCGAGTTGTCAAGGGCGAAGGCCCCATCCGTCGCGAAAAAGCGACCGGCTATCGAGAAAGCGGTTCAACGAAGCGCTCCAAGTGCCTCAATTCGTTGCCATTTCTGTAGACTGCGCGCTCGGGGGAGAAGCGGGTTTTCCGGAGACGGCAATGGCGGCTGGATCGCGGCGGGGCTGGCGACGCATGTGCGTCGCTTTCCTTATTTCCTTTGGATTCACAGGGATATTGCCGTCGGCGGCCGCGACCACGTCGGGCAAGCGGCCGGCGGGCGCCGCGCCCGCCGTCGCGAAGAAGACCGCTCCGGCCGCGCGCCCGAACCGCAACGCCGCGCGCAAGGGCACCCGCAAGGCCACCGTGGCACGTCCCAAGGCGACGTCCGGCGCCAAGCGTGCGAAGGCCGTCGCCGATGCGCGTGCGCGATCGGCCGCCGGCGCTCGCGCGAGCGCGGCGATGGCGGCGCGCGCCGCACCGCGTCCGTCGATCGGACACGCGTTCGGCCTGCACGACGTCGAGGATCCGCTGTCGCTGCAGTCGGCCGTCGCGCTCGTGCTCGACCAGCACACCGGCGAGGTGCTCTTCGAGAAGAACGCCCGCGCCGTGCTGCCGATCGCGTCGATCAGCAAGCTGATGACCGCGATGGTCGTGCTCGACGCCGGATTGCCGCTCGACGAGATGCTCGAGATCACCGAGGCCGACGTCGACACCGAGCGCTTCACGCGCTCGCGGCTGCGCACCGGCACCCGGCTGACGCGCGACGAGCTGCTGCACCTGGCGCTGATGTCGTCGGAGAACCGCGCGGCGCACGCGCTGGGGCGCAACTACCCGGGCGGCATGCCCGCGTTCGTCGCGCAGATGAACCGCAAGGCGCTCGAGCTCGGCATGACCAGCACGGGCTTCGTGGAGCCGACCGGGCTGTCGAGCAGCAACGTCTCCAGCGCCCGCGACCTCGCGCTGCTCGTGCAGGCGGCCGCGCGCTATCCGCTGATCCGTGAGTACTCGACCGCGAGCGCGCTGTCGGTCGACATCGGCTACCGCGTCGAGAACTACCGCAACACGAACCGCCTGGTCGACCGCGACGACTGGGAGATCGGGCTGCAGAAGACCGGCTTCATCTCCGAGGCGGGCAACTGCGTCGTGATGCAGACGCGCATCGGCTCGCGGCCGGTCGTCGTCGTGCTGCTCGACGCCGCGCAGCGCGCGGCGCGCGTGAGCGATTCGCTGCGCATCCGCGAGTGGGTCGAGAGCCTGGGCGAGAGCGGTGTGCGCCGCGTGGCGCATCCCGACGGCGAGGCGGAGGAGCCGCGCGTGCGCGACCCGGGCGCGCACAGCGTCTGAAGAGAGCCGCCGGGGAGAGCCGCCGGCGTCGGCGCCGGGCGGGATCGTCGCCCGCTCAGGAAGCCGCCCGGTCTTCGGCGTCGTAGCCCAGCGACGACGAGATGCCGTCGGCCGTGCGGCACAGCTGTTCGATCCACTCGTCCTGGATGAAGTCGGCCGGTGCCGAGATCGACAGCCCGGCGACCAGCTTGCCGGTGTCGTCGCGCACGCCGGCCGCGATGCAGCGTACGCCGAGCTCCAGTTCCTCGTTGTCGCGCGCGTAGCCGCGCGCGCGCACGAGCGCCAGTTCGCGCTCCAGCCGCGTCGGATCGGTGATGCTGTTGCGCGTGTGGCCGGCCAGGCCGGTGCGCGCGGCGTAGGCACGCACCGCACGCGGGTCGTCGGCCGCGAGGAAGAGCTTGCCGACCGAAGTCAGGTGCAGCGGGGCGCGCCCGCCGACGGCACGCACGACCTGCATCCCCGAGCGCTCCGAGACCGCCCGTTCGATGTAGACGATCTCGTCGCCCTGCCGGATCGACAGATTCACCGTCTGGCCGGTGGCCCGGTGCAGCTCGCGCATCGGGCCGAGCGCCGCGTCGCGCACGTTCATCCGTGCCTTCACCAGGTTGCCGAGCTCGAGCAGCCGGATGCCGAGCTGGTAGCTGCCCGGCTCGGCGCGGTCGACGAAGCGCGCGCAGACGAGGTCGTTCAGGATGCGGTGCGCCGTGGACGGGTGCAGCCCGGTGCGCAGCGACAGCTCCTTCAGGCTGACCGGTTCGCGCTGCTCGGCGAGCGCGTCGAGCAGCGAAACGAGGCGTTCGATGACTTGGATCGCGGTGCGACCCTCTTCCTTCGGCGACAATCGGGGTCGGGGCATCGGTAAAGACGAAAGTCCGAGCGGCCTAGGGAGAAAAGAGTAGCACGATGCGCGAGCGCATCCTGCAATGTGAAACATTTCGGCCTTCCATGCCGACGATCGGCGGCGTCGACGACGGCGCCGGGTGCCGATGATCGCCCCGAGCGTGGCGCGTGTGCTGTGGCGCACGCTGGCGATCGCCAGCGTGGCGTTCGGCATTCTCGGAATGGTGCTGCCGGTGCTGCCGACGGTGCCGTTCCTGATCGTCGCCGCGTGGGCCGGCAGCCGCGGATGGCCGCGCCTCGAGGTGTGGCTGCTCGAGCATCCCCGGCACGGCCCGCACATCCGCCGCTGGCGAGAACGCGGCGCGGTGCCGCGCCGCGCGAAGTGGTTCGCGTCGCTGATGATGGCGGCCAGCGCCACGGCGCTCGCGTTGTCGCCGGCCGCGGTGTGGGTCAAGCTCGCCGTGCCGACGCTGATGGCGGGCGTGGCGCTGTGGCTGTGGCGCCGGCCGGAGACCTGACGCGCCGCACCGTTCAGCCGATCCAGCCGCGCAGCGCGCCGAGCGGGTCGTGCGCACGCGCGATCGACACCATCCACAGGAAGCACGCGAGGGCGGCGGCCGACCAGGCGATGCGCGAGGCGGTGGAGCGCGCCCGGCGCAGCGCCATCGTTCCCAGGCCGATGTAGACGACCAGCAGCGTGAGCTTCGCCGCCAGCCAGGGAACGGCGAAGGGGTTGAGCTGCAGCACGTACAGCAGCAGCAGCGCCGCGGCGAGCAGGCCGGTGTCGATCAGCCAGCTCGCGCGCCGCGCCGCCTTCGAGGCGCTCCAGCGCGCCCCCGCCACCGTCGCAAGCGCGCGTGCGGCGAACAGCGTGCCGCTCGCGGTGACGAATCCGATGTGAAGCAGCCGGATCTGCGGGTAGAGGTCGAGCAGCGCCGAACGCATCCGCGAGGGGCTCTCAGCGGATCGTGAAGTCGATGACGATCTCGCCGGGGGCGCGGCTCACGTACTGGATCTCGACGTGCTCGCCGAAGCGGTCGAGGATCTGGTCGAGCAGCGGCAGCGGGTCATGGTCGTTCATGAAGCGCATCGTCTCGCCCGGCTGCAGCGCGCCGAGCGCGCCGAAGATCGCCGAGTGTCGAAAGCGCCGCGCAACGCCACGCGCATCGAAGGGGTAGGTGGTGTCGCCAAGGATCTGCAAGGGGTCGTTCGACATGTCTGCTCCGGTGAGCGAAGGCGCTGGCCGCGGGCGGGCTCGTTCGCCGAAAGCGGAATCTAGAATGGACCTTATGGGGCGTCAAGCCTCCCCGGCGGCGACGGGTTCCGCATTGCGCATCGCGTCGCGCAATGCACGCGCGCATTGACCGACGAGCCCGGGCCCGCGGTAGATCAGCCCGGTGTACAGCTGCACGAGCGTCGCGCCGGCGACGAGCTTGGCGCGCGCGTCGTCGGCGCAAAGGATTCCGCCCACGCCGATGATCGGGTAGCCGCGCGGCAGCGCCGCGCGCAATGCGCGAACGACCCGGTTCGAGGCCTCGAATACAGGAGCGCCCGAGAGCCCGCCGCTCTGCGTGGCGTTCGGCAGCCCCGTCACCTTCTCGCGCGACACCGTCGTGTTCGTCGCGATCACCGCTTCGATGCCGTGACGCAGCAGCAACGCCGCGATCGCCTCGATCTGCGCGTCGTCGAGGTCGGGCGCGATCTTCAGCGCGAGCGGAACGACCCGGCCGTGGCGCCGGGCGAGCTCGTCGCGCTTGGCGCGCAGCGCGTCGAGCAGCTCGTCGAGCGCGTCCCGCGACTGCAGCTCGCGCAGCTTGGCCGTGTTCGGCGAGGACACGTTCACCGTCACGTAGCTCGCGTGCGCATAGACCCGCTCGAGGCAGAAGAGATAGTCGTCGACGGCGCGCTCGAGCGGCGTGTCGGCGTTCTTGCCGATGTTCACGCCGAGCACGCCGCGGTAGCGCGCGCGGGCGAGATTGGCGACGAGCGCGTCGACGCCGTCGTTGTTGAAGCCCATCCGGTTGATCAGCGCCTCGCGCTGCGGAACGCGGAACAGGCGAGGCCGCGGATTGCCCGGCTGCGGCCGCGGCGTGACGGTGCCGACCTCGAGGAAGCCGAAGCCGAGCGCGGCGAGCGCGTCGACGTGCGCGGCGTTCTTGTCGAGCCCGGCGGCCAGCCCCACCCGATTGCGGAAGCGCAGCCCCATCACCTCGACCGGATCGTCGACCGGGCAGCCGGCGAGCACCTGCACGCCGCCGAAGCGCCCGGCGCCGTCGAGCGCGCGCAGCGTCAGTTCGTGGGCGGTCTCGGGGTCGAGGGCGAACAGCAGCGGGCGGGCGACCGCGTACGGGATCATCGGGGCGCGGATGCGGCGCGTTCCGTGGATGCCGCACGTTCCTCGAGCCGGATCCATTCGCCGTCGCTCAGGCACTCCAGGGGTCGGAAGCGCGACTTGTACGACATCTTCGGACTCTGTTCGATCCAATAGCCGAGATACAGGTACGGCAGTCCGAGCTGCCGGCATTGATCGATCTGCCAGAGGATGTTGTACGTGCCGTAGCTCGCCGAGGCGACATCCGGATCGAAGAAGGTGTAGACCGACGACAGGCCGTCGTCGAGCACGTCGATGATCGACACCATGCGCAGCGTCCCGTCGTCTTCACGGAACTCGACCAGGCGCGTGTTGACCTTGCTCTGCAGCAGGAACTGCGCGTACTGCTCACGGCTGTCCTGGTCCATGCCGCCGCCGGCGTGGCGACTCGCCTGGTAGCGCAGGTACAGCGCATAGTGCTCCGGCGAGAAGCCGAGCCGCGCAATGAGCGTGCGCAGCGCCGAGTGCGCCTTGCGTGCGCGGCGCTGGCTGCGATCGGGAAGGAACTCGGCCACCGGGACCCGCACCGGGATGCACGCGCGGCAGCTGTCGCAGTGCGGGCGGTAGGTGAAGATGCCGCTGCGCCGGAAGCCCGCCCGAACGAGATCGCCGTAGACGTCGGCGTTGATCAGGTGGTTCGGGGTGGCGACCTGAGAGCGGGCCTGGCGCCCGGGCAGGTAGCTGCAGGGGTAAGGGGCAGTGGCGTAGAACTGCAGCGCCGAGAACGGCAGTTCCTTCAGGTGCGTCATGCGTGCGGCAATTCGATGCGCATCGTTCGCCAGTCGGGGGCGGGCCGGCGAACCAGTTCTTCGACCCGCTCGAGAAACGCCGCGCGCGAGATTTCCCGCGCGCCCAGGGAGGCGAGATGACGGGTACTCTGCTGGCAGTCTATCACGCTGAATTCGTGCGCCGCGAGCAATTGCGCGAGCGAGACGAGAGCGGCCTTCGATGCGTCGCTTTCGCGCGCGAACATCGATTCTCCGTAGAACATTCGCCCGATCGAAACGCCGTACAGGCCGCCGACGAGCCGGTCGCCGTTCCACACCTCCACGGA
>DATGRE010000058.1:0-7785 GCA_035303885.1 Zeimonas sp.
GCGAAGAAGCGCTTGGCGAGATCCTTCTTGCGCTCGTCCATCGACGCCGAGACGTCCATTAGGCAGAACATCACCGCCTGGCTTACCGGCTGGGGCGTCAGCGTGCGATAGCGGTAGCGCAGGTCGATCTCGTCGAGGAACGGAATCGACGCGATGCGCCGCTTCAGGCGCTCGGCTTCCGCGAGCCAATGCGCGCGCTCGGGCGCATCGGGTGGCGCCGTCTCGAGCCGTGACAACACCTCCTCGAGCGCACGCTTGGGGCCGCCCCGCAGCGCGATGCGCCGGCCGATCGCGTTGCGCAGCGAACGGTTCACCGCGAGGTTCGTCGGCGATCCGTTCATCGTGTAGCCGGCGCGCTGCAGGCGCTGCTCGCGGATCTCGCCGATCGTCGTGCGCACCATTCTCGGCAGCTCGAGATCGTCGAAGAAGATCTGCATGAATTCTTCGCGCGACAGCGTGAACGCGAAGGCGTCGGTGCTCTCGCCGGTGCCGCCGTCGCTTCCCGATCCGCTGCCGTCGTCGCCCTCGGGGCGCGGCAGCCGGTCGCCGGGCTGGAAATGCCGGTTGCCCGGCAGCACGTGCTCGTAGTCGCCCCCCGGCCCGTGGCGGAACGTCGGCTCGGAGACGTCGCGGACCGGGATCGAGACCTTGCCGCCTCGCTCGAGGTCGCGGATCGAGCGGCCCGCCACCATGTCGGTGACGGCACGGCGAATCTGCGCCTTGTAGCGGCGCATGAACCGCTCGCGGTTCACCGCGCTGCCGGAGCGGTCGTTCGGACGGCGATCGATTACCACGGACATCGCCGGTCTACTCCCTTGCTTCCTATTGCGACTTGCGCACCCGCAGGTACCACTCGCACAGCAGCCGCACCTGCTTCTCGGTGTAGCCCTTCTCGACCATGCGCGCGACGAAGCTCTCGTGCTTGCGGCGGTCTTCGGCCGACGCCTTCGCGTTGAACGAGATCACCGGCAGCAGCTCCTCGGTGTTCGAGAACATCTTCTTCTCGATCACCTCGCGCAGCTTCTCGTAGCTGGTCCAGGCCGGGTTCTCGCCGCCGTGCTGGGCGCGGGCGCGCAGCACGAAATTGACGATCTCGTTGCGGAAGTCCTTCGGGTTCGCGATGCCGGCCGGCTTCTCGATCTTCTCGAGCTCGGCGTTCAGCTGCGCGCGGTCGAAGCTCTCGTTCGTCTCGGGATCGCGATAGTCCTCGTCCTGGATCCAGTAGTCGGCGAAGGTGACGTAGCGGTCGAAGATGTTCTGGCCGTACTCCGAGTACGACTCGAGATACGCCGTCTGGATCTCCTTGCCGATGAACTCCGCGTAGCGCGGCGCGAGCCAGCTCTTGATGAAGTCGAGCCAGCGGCGCTGCGTCTCCTCGGGCAGCCCCTCGCGCAGCAAACGCTGCTCGAGCACGTACATGAGATGCACCGGGTTCGCCGCGATCTCGGTCTGGTCGTGGTTGAACACCGCCGAGAGCACCTTGTAGGCGAAGCGCGTCGACAGCCCGGCCATGCCCTCGTCGATGCCGGCGTAGTCGCGATATTCCTGCACCGACTTCGCGTTCGGCTCGACGTCCTTCAGGTTCTCGCCGTCGTAGACGCGCAGCTTCGCGTAGATGCTCGAGTTCTCGGGCTCCTTCAGCCGCGTGAGCACCGCGAACTGCGCCATCATCTCGAGCGTTCCGGGCGCGCAGGGCGCAGTGGCGAGCGAGCTTCCCGCCAGCAGCTTCTTGTAGATCTTCACTTCCTCGGAGAACTGCAGGCAGTACGGCACCTTGACCACGTAGATGCGGTCGAGGAACGCCTCGTTGTTGCGGTTGTTGCGGAACGCCTGCCACTCGCTCTCGTTCGAGTGCGCGAGGATGATCCCCTGGAACGGAATCGCCGACAGCCCCTCGGTGCCCTTGAAGTTGCCCTCCTGCGTCGCCGTGAGCAGCGGGTGCAGCATCTTGATCGGCGCCTTGAACATCTCGACGAACTCGAGCAGGCCCTGGTTGGCCAGGCACAGCCCGCCGGAGTAGCTGTAGGCGTCGGGGTCGTCCTGCGACAGCGACTCGAGCTTGCGGATGTCGACTTTGCCCACCAGCGACGAGATGTCCTGGTTGTTCTCGTCGCCCGGCTCGGTCTTGGAGATCGCCACCTGCTTGAGCACGGAGGGCTGCACGCGCACGACGCGGAACTTCGAGATGTCGCCGTCGTACTCGGCCAGTCGCTTGACCGCCCACGGACTCATGATCCCGGTGAGGTAGCGGCGGGGAATGCCGTACGCGTCTTCGAGCATCGGCCCTTCGCGATCGGGGCGGAACAGCCCGAGCGGGGACTCGTTCACCGGCGAGCCCTTCAGCGCGTAGATCGGATACTTCTCCATCAGCGCCTTCAGGCGCTCGGCGATCGACGACTTGCCGCCACCGACCGGCCCGAGCAGATACAGCACCTGCTTGCGCTCTTCGAGACCCTGTGCCGCGTGGCGGAAGAACGCGACGATCTGGCCGATCGCGTCGTCCATTCCGTAGAACTCCGCGAATGCCGGGTAGCGACGGATGATCCGGTTCGAGAACAGGCGCGAGAGCCGCGGGTCGTTGCGCGTGTCGATGACCTCGGGATCACCGATCGCCGCGAGCATCCGCTCGGCTGCGCTGGCGTATGCGAGAGGTTCGTCGCGGCAAAGCTCGAGATATTCGAGGAGCGACATCTCCTCGTCGCGCGCCTTGGCGTACGTCTCTCGATACGCATCGAACAGGTTCATGGTTCCTCCTTATGAACTTCTGCTCTGGACCTCGCGCGCACCTCGGATGCTGCGTGCGCGGTCGTTGCATGCGCCGGCCTAACAGCAATCGTAATGCCTGCGCTGTTCCCTGTAACGATGCTTCGTTGCGCTGGGTGGACACGACTGCGACGAGGATGCGGGTATCCCCCGACGAACGGCGGGCACGCGCGTGCGTGCCCGCCGTGCATGCTAGGTTGCCAGCGGGCGGTAGCGGATCCGGTGCGGCGTGTCCGCGTCGTCGCCGAGCCGGCGGCGGCGGTCGGCGAGATACTCGGCGAAGTTGCCTTCGAACCAGACGACGCGGCTGTCGCCCTCGAACGAGAGGATGTGCGTCGCGATGCGGTCGAGGAACCAGCGGTCGTGCGAGATGACGACGGCGCAGCCCGGGAAATCGAGCAGCGCCTGCTCGAGCGCGCGCAGCGTCTCGACGTCGAGGTCGTTCGTCGGCTCGTCGAGCAGCAGCAGGTTGGCGCCGGCGCGCAGCACCTTGGCGAGCTGCACGCGATTGCGCTCGCCGCCGGAGAGCTCGCCGATGCGCTTCTGCTGATCGGTACCCTTGAAGTTGAAGCGCGCGACCCACGCCCGGCTCGGCGTGCGAAAGCCCCCGACCTCGATGTCGTCGAGCCCGTCGGAGACTTCCTCCCAGACCGTCTTCGCCGGATCGAGCGTGTCGCGACTCTGGTCGACGCAGGCCGCCTTCACGGTGTCGCCGATGCGCAGCTCGCCGGCGTCGGGCTTCTCCTCGCCCATGATCATCCGGAACAGCGTCGTCTTGCCGGCGCCGTTCGGCCCGATCACGCCGACGATGCCGCCGGGCGGCAGGCGGAACGACAGCTCGTCGAAGAGCAGCCGGTCGCCGAAGCTCTTGCGCAGGCCCTCGGCCTCGACGACGACGTCGCCCAGCCGCGGGCCCGGCGGGATGAACAGCTCGTTCGTCTCGTTGCGGCGCTGCGTCTCCGCCGACGCGAGCTCCTCGAAGCGCTGCAGGCGCGCCTTGCTCTTCGCCTGGCGCGCCTTCGGATTCGCACGCACCCACTCGAGCTCGGCCTGCATCGCGCGGATGCGCGCCGATTCCTGCTTCGCCTCGACCTCGAGCCGCTTCTCCTTCTGCTCGAGCCACGACGAGTAGTTGCCCTGCCACGGGATGCCGTGGCCGCGATCGAGCTCGAGGATCCAGCCGGCGACGTTGTCGAGGAAGTAGCGGTCGTGCGTGACTGCTATTACCGTGCCGGGGAAGCGCTCGAGATACTGCTCGAGCCATTGCACCGACAGCGCGTCGAGGTGGTTCGTCGGCTCGTCGAGCAGCAGCATGTCAGGTTCGGTGAGCAGCAAGCGACAAAGCGCCACGCGCCGGCGTTCGCCGCCGGAGAGCTTCGTCACGTCGGCATCCCACGGCGGCAGCCGCAGCGCGTCGGCGGCCACCTCGAGCCTGCGCTCGATCTCCCAGCCGCCGGCCGCGTCGATCTTCGTCTGCAGCTCGCCCTGGCGCTCGAGCAGCCGGTTCATCTCGTCGTCGTCCATCGGCTCGGCGAAGCGCTCGCTGATCTCGTTGAATTCGTGCAGCAGCGCGATCGTCTCGCCGAGCCCCTGCTCGACGTTGCCGCGCACGTCGAGCGCGGGGTCGAGCTGCGGCTCCTGCGGCAGGTAGCCGATGCGCAGGTTCGGCATCGGCGTCGCCTCGCCTTCGTATTCGCGATCGACGCCGGCCATGATGCGAAGCAGCGTCGATTTGCCCGATCCGTTCAGGCCGAGCACGCCGATCTTCGCGCCGGGAAAGAAGCTGAGCGAAATGTCCTTCAGGATCACGCGCTTGGGGGGCACGACCTTGCCCACCCGGTTCATCGTGTAGACGTATTGCGACATTCGGTGAAGGGTGAAGGGTGAACTGAAGGGGACAGGGTAACCAAAGGGGTGCGGTGGGCTGGGGTGGGGGCGCGCGGTGCGGAAGCTCGAAGTGCCGCCTTTCGGGCAATTCCGCTCGCGCAGGCCGCAGCGTGAAGCGAAGCGCACGAATGGCGGGCGTTTTGCGGTGCGTTATCGTGGCAGCGCGCGCCTCCCCCCGCACCCGCGCAGCCCCACCCGCATTTCAACGCCGCGCCCGCACCACGAGGAACCACGGCCGCGCTACTGTGCGAATCACGCGTCCGTCCGCCGTCAGCGGCAGCTTCGTCATCGCCACGCTGTCGAACACGTTGCCGCCGACCGCGTGTGCCGCGCGCCCGCGGCGGTCGACACGGACGACGAGATCGCAGTGTGACACGGTGAGGCGCTCGACGTCCTCGACGGTCTCGGTCCGCAGCAGCGTGATCCGGTCGCGCAGGCGCGAGACGTTGCGTGGGCCGCAGAGCAGGTCGCCCGGCTCCGTGGGCACCTCGTCGGCGCGCAACAACGCGAACTGCGCTTCGTTGCCGGCCGTGCGTTCGTGCGCGAGGAGTGCGCGCAGGTAACGCGCGTGCGCCGCGTCGCCGACGAAGGCGGGCGCGGTCACGCCGACCTGCTGCATCAGGAACGAGACGAAGGCTGCCGACCATGGTGCCCCGGCGCCGGGCGGCGCACCGTTTGCGCCCGCGCTGCCGGTGCCGAGTGCCCAATAGCGGTGCACGCGCGCCCGTGCGTCGAAGGGATGGCTGTCGTCCTCGTGCGCACCCATCCGTTCGAGGCGCGCCGTGCCGTCACTGGCGTCGACGGTCGTGCGCCCCCAGTCGCGCCACTCGCGCAGCGCCACGTCGATGAGATGCCGGGCGACCTGCTCGCCCGGCAGGCGTCGCGCATCGGCCTCGTGGGACGGCGCGAGCGCGAGGACGACGAGCACGAGCAGCCGTACCGCCCCGATGGCTGCCAACGGCGGCAGCCGCACGCCCTCGAGCGTTTCCAGCCGCCACGCCTGCCACCCCACCCGACGCTTCCCCCCGCCGACTTTGCGCATATCCTCCCCCGGTTCCTTCCCGCAGCCCCGATGCCCGCCGATTCCGCTCCCTCGACGATCTACCGCGTGCGCGGGCTGACGCGCACCTATCGCATGGGCGAGGTCGAGATCCACGCCCTGCGCGGCGTCGACCTCGATCTGTACGCCGGCGAATTCGTCGTGCTGCTCGGTGCCTCAGGCAGCGGGAAGTCGACGCTGCTGAACGTCCTCGGCGGGCTCGATCGGGCGACGTCCGGCGAAGTGCTGTATCGCGGTCGCGACCTGGGGCGCGCCGATGCGCGCGAGCGGACCCGCTTCCGGCGTCGCGAGGCCGGTTTCGTGTTCCAGTTCTACAACCTGATTCCGAGCCTGACCGCGCTCGAGAACGTCGCGATCGTCACCGAGATCGCCGAGGATCCGATGGAGCCGGCCGAGGCGCTGCGGCTGGTCGGCCTCGAGGAGCGCATGGATCACTTCCCGGCGCAGCTGTCGGGCGGCGAGCAGCAGCGCGTGGCGATCGCGCGCGCGATCGCGAAGAATCCGTCGGTGCTGCTATGCGACGAGCCCACCGGCGCGCTCGATTCGCGCACCGGCGTGCGCGTGCTCGCGGTGCTCGCCGACGTCAATCGCCGGCTCGGCACGACGACGATCGTCATCACGCACAACGCGGTGATCGCGCAGATGGCCGATCGCGTGATCCGGCTGAGCGACGGCCGCGTCGCCGACGTGCAGGTCAACGAGAGCCGGCTGCCGGCCGAGGCGCTGCACTGGTAGCGATGCGCGCGCTCGACCGCAAGCTGCTGCGCAACCTGCGCACGATGAAGGCGCAGGGGCTGGCGATCGCGCTCGTCGTCGCCGGCGGCGTGGCGATGTTCGTGATGTCGCTGGCCGCCGTCGACTCGCTGCGACGCACGCAGGCCGAGTTCTACGGCGAGCACCGTTTCGCCGACGTCTTCGCCGACCTGAAGCGCGCGCCGGAGTCGCTCGCCGAGCGCCTGCGCGCCGTCGATGGCGTGGCCGTGCTCGAGACGCGCGTGCTCGCCCCGGTGCGGCTGCAGGTTCCCGGCTACGACGATCCGGTGACGGGGCTTGCGATCTCGATTCCCGACGGCGCGCAGCCGCTGCTGAACCGCCTTTATCTCGGTGCCGGCAGGCTGCCCGACCCGACGCGCGACGACGAAGTCGTCGTCAACGAGGCCTTCGCGCAGGCGCACGGTCTTCGAGCCGGTGCCCGGTTGCAGATCGTCGTCAACGGCCGGATGCAGCGGCTCACGGTGGCCGGCATCGGGTTGTCGCCCGAGCACGTCTACCAGATCCGGCCGGGCGATCTCTTTCCGGACCACGCGCGCTACGCAGTGCTCTGGATGAACCGGACCGCGCTCGCCGCGGCCTTCGGGATGGAGGGCGCGTGGAACAACGTCGTTGCCACGCTGTCGCCGGGGGGCGAGGCCGCGCGCGTGATCGACGCGTTCGACCTGCTGCTCGCGCCGCACGGCGGACTCGGCGCGCACGACCGCACGCTGCAGACCTCGCACCGCTACCTGGACCAGGAGCTCGAGCAGCTGGACGCGCTCGCCCGCTTCGTGCCGACGATCTTTCTCGCGGTCGCCGCGTTCCTGCTCAACGTCGTGGTCGCGCGCCTGATCCGCACGCAGCGCGCGGAGATCGCGGTGCTGAAGGCCTTCGGCTACGGCGACGGCACGATCGCCGCCCACTACCTGATGCTGGTCGCTGCGATCGTCGTGGTCGGCACGGTGATGGGCGTGCTCGCCGGCGCATGGTTGGCCGATGGCCTGGCGACGATCTACCAGGAGTTCTTCCGCTTTCCGTGGCTGCGCATGCGCGTGAGCCCGTGGCTCGCCGCGGTCGCCTTCGCGATCGCGCTCGGCGCCGCCGCGATCGGCGCCTGGTCTGCGGTGGCCGCCGCGTTCCGGCTCGAGCCCGCCGAGGCGATGCGCCCGCCGCCGCCGGCGCGCTACCGCAAGTCGATCGTCGAGCGGACCGGCATCGGCCGCTTCCTCGATCAGCCGACCAGGATCGTCCTGCGCAATCTTGAGCGCCGGCCGATGCGCTCCGCGCTGTCGATCCTCGGCATCGCGCTGGCGGTCGCGCTG
>DATGRE010000059.1:0-3934 GCA_035303885.1 Zeimonas sp.
ATCAGCACGCGTCGTGACATCGTGACTCCTGGAGGCTATGGATAGAACAGGATGACCGAGTAGCCGGCCGGTTGCACGTCCTGCGCCTCGAGCGCAAGCCGGACGGGCCATTCGGCACGTGGCGGCAGGCCCTCGCCGCCGCCCGTGCCGCGCAGGTAGTCGTCGGGTCCGAGGACCTTGCGCACCAGCACGCGATTCGCCGGGTCGGTCAGCGTGAGCTGCATCGAAGGCCAGCTGACGGCATGGTCGGCGCGGTTGCGCAGCAGCGCCGACATCGCGAGCACGCCCGGCGTGGCCGACGACTGCAGTTCGAACGACTCGATCGTCAGCGACTCGAGGTCGCGCGGCAACTCGAGGCGCAACCCGAACGGCGACAGCACGGCGGAGATGACCGGAGCGAGTGCGGGAACCCGCGCCGCGATCATCGAGCGCTGCGCGAACGTCCACTGCAGTCCCAGCAACAGCCCCAGCAGCGCGACGCCAGCCAGCGTCAGCGGGCCGTGCCGGTCGACGAACCCGACACCACGGGGTCCCGCAGAGAAATAGTCGATCGCGGATTCGTCCTCGTCGCGATCCGTGCTCCGGACCGAGGCATCGCCGCGCCCCTTCGGCATTGCGTGTTCGCCGGCGCCGTGTCCGGCGCGGTCGGCGCCTTCGGGCCGGCCGATGTCCGTGCGGGCGATCGCCGTCGCCGCAGTGTCGATCGGTTCGCCGTCGCGCCCGCCGATGCCGACGAAGCCCGGCGGAGTCGTGGCGGTGAGCGATTCGATCTCGTCATGTGCATCGGCCGCTGCACCGGCATCGGCGTCGGCAGCGAACTCGAGCGCGGCGCCGGTGCTGTCGTCGGCATTCGCTGCCGCATCGCCGGGGACCCGGGATTCGGCGAGCTCACCCGCCGTGACGGCAGGCGCCGACGCCGGTTCGGTTCCGGAATCCGCGCCCCGCGACGGCGCGGCCGCTGCCTCGGCCGGCGGGTTCCAGTCGATTTCGATGCCTGGCCACTCGCCGGCTTCGGCGGGCATCGGCGCGACAGGCTCGTCGCTTCGGGACGGCGACGAGGCGGTGTCGATCGAGAAGCCCAGCAGGTCGGCGTCGGTGATGCCGTCGACGGCCGGCCGCAGTTCGCCGGGCAGGGTCGTCTCGCCGGCCTCGCCGTCCGCCGGCGGCTCCTTGCTCGCGAGCCGCTCGTCCCCTGCAGGCGTCTCCCCGGCGGGTTCGTTCGGCGGGTGTGCCGCGGCGAGAATCGTTTCGGGAAGGAAGAACGCCGTCTGCAGCGCGTCGCCGCCGACTCGCCACGGCGGCGCGTCCGGCGACTCGGGCTCCGTGTGCCTGGACTCGTCGACGTAGCGCAGGTAGTCGATCCCCGAGAACACGTGCTGGCACACGCCGCAGCGCACGAGGCCGCGACGAAGCTTCAACTGGTCGGGCACGACCTTGAAGCTGGTCGCGCACTGCGGGCAGGTGGTCGCAAGCGCCATCGATGTCGGAGAGTCAGCCGCCGGTTCGCACGGCGGTCACGCCGGCGTGCTGCCCGATCATGACCGTCGTGCCCCGGCCAGGCAAGTCCAGCCCTCCAGCGTGCGCCAGGTTTCGAGGGCGATCGCAGGGTAGCAGGCGGCGATCTCCGCTGCCTGCCGATCGAGCAGGCCTGCGAGAACGAGCCGCCCGTGCGGCGCGACCAGGCCGGCGAGCAGCGGCGCGAGCACGCGTAGCGGGTTGGCGAGGATGTTCGCGATGACGACGTCGGCCGGCACCGGGGACGGGTCGGTCGTGGCGCGGACGTCCAGCGTCACCGCGTTGACCGCCGCGTTGCGGCGCGTGCTCTCGAGTGCCTGCGGATCGATGTCGATCGCGCAGACCGTCGCCGCGCCGAGGCGCGCTGCCGCGATCGCGAGGATTCCCGAGCCGCAGCCGTAGTCGATCACGCGCTCGCCGCCGCGCAGGTGCTCGTCGAGCCACTCGAGGCACAGGCGCGTGGTCGGATGGCTCCCGGTGCCGAAGGCGAGACCCGGATCGAGCACGATCGCGTGCCGGCCGTCGATCGAGCGTGCGGCCTGCGAATCGACGCCGTGACCCGGCAGGTGCCAGGACGGCGTGATCCACAGGCGGCGGCCGATCGGGATCGGCGCGAACTGCGACTGCGTGGCCTGCACCCAGTCCTGGTCGGGCACGTCGCGGCGCTCGAAGCGTGCGGGCCGAGGCTGCGCGCAGATCGCGGCGGCACGAGTCAGCAAGGCCTGCGCGTCGGCATCGGGCGGGACGAGCGCCGCCAGCCGCGTGTGCAACCAGCCGGCCGCGGGCGCCGGCTCGCCAGGCTCGCCGAAGATCGGTGTTTCGTCGGCCGACTCGGCATCGGCATCCTCGGCCTGGACCGATGCGGCGCCAGCCTCGATCAGCGCGTCGGACCAGGCCTCGACCGCATCGCGTTCGACGACGAAGACGATCTCCGACCACATGCCTGCGCTGCGACTCCGGGGGCGGGTAGAGGGCGGGCGCCGCTCAGGCGCCGCGCAGCGCGAGCTTCTGCTCGAGATAGTGGATCGACGTGCCGCCGGTCACGAAGCGCGCGTCGGCGAGCAGTTCCCGGTGCAGCGCCAGGTTGGTCTGGATCCCGTCGACGGCCATCTCGGACAGCGCGATCCGCATGCGGCGAATCGCCTGCTCGCGGGTGTCGCCGAACGCCAGCACCTTGGCGATCATCGAATCGTAGTTCGGCGGCACGAAATAGTTGGTGTAGGCGTGCGAGTCGACACGGATGCCCGGACCGCCCGGCGGGTGCCAGGCCGTGATCCGCCCCGGCGACGGCGTGAACCTGTACGGATCCTCGGCGTTGATGCGACACTCGATCGCGTGGCCCTTGAGCACGATGTCCCGCTGGCGGAAACGCAGCTTCTCGCCGGCGGCGATGCGGATCTGCTCCTGCACGATGTCGATGCCGGTGATCAACTCCGTCACCGGGTGCTCGACCTGCACGCGCGTGTTCATCTCGATGAAGTAGAACTCGCCGTCCTCGAACAGGAACTCGAAGGTGCCTGCGCCGCGATAACCGATTCGCCGGCAGGCGTCGGCGCAGCGCGCGCCGATCCGGTCGAGCAGGCGCCGGCTGATGCCGGGGGCAGGCCCTTCCTCGATGATCTTCTGGTGCCGTCGCTGCATCGAGCAGTCGCGTTCACCGAGGTAGACCGCGTTGCGGTACTCGTCGGCGAGCACCTGGATTTCGATGTGCCTCGGATTCTCGAGGAACTTCTCGAGGTACACCGACGGATTGTTGAATGCAGCCTGCGCTTCGGCGCGCGTCATCGCGACCGCGTTCAGCAGCGCGGCCTCGGTGTGCACGACGCGCATGCCGCGACCGCCGCCGCCGCCGGCCGCCTTGATGATGACCGGGTAGCCAACCGCCCTCGCGATCCGCACGACCTCCTTGGGGTCGTCCGGCAGCGCACCCTCGCAACCGGGCACCACGGGTACGCCGGCCTTGACCATCGCCTCCTTCGCCGACACCTTGTCGCCCATCAGGCGGATCGACTCCGGCCGCGGCCCGATGAAGACGAAACCGCTCTTCTCGACCCGCTCGGCGAAGTCGGCGTTCTCGGACAGGAAGCCGTAGCCCGGATGAATCGCCTCGGCATCGGTGACCTCGGCGGCGCTGATGATCGCCGGGACGTTCAGGTAGCTGTCGCGCGACGGCGGCGGGCCGATGCACACCGACTCGTCGGCGAGCTTGACGTACTTGGCTTCGGTGTCGGCCTGCGAGTGAACGACCACTGTCTTGATGCCGAGTTCGCGGCAGGCGCGCTGGATGCGAAGTGCGATCTCGCCGCGATTGGCGATCAGGAGCTTCTCGAACATGTCATTCGATCACGAACAGCGGTTGGCCGAACTCCACCGGCGAGCCGTTGTCGGCGAGCACCGCCTTGATCGTGCCGCTCTTGTC
>DATGRE010000060.1:0-7721 GCA_035303885.1 Zeimonas sp.
GGCGCCGCGCCGAGGAGGACGCGCGGCGCTACGCGGCGCGGCTGCGCACGATGTCGCGCCGGCTGCTCGAGGCGCAGGAGACCGAGCGCCGGCGCCTGTCGGCCGAGCTGCACGACCGCATCGGGCAGGACCTCGCCGCGGTCAACCTCGACCTGCATCTGCTGAAGGACCAGTTGCCCGTTGCCACGCGTGCCCGAGTCGGCGCACGGCTCGACGACGTCATCGCGCGCATCGAGTCCACCGCCGACGGCGTGCGCGACGTCGCGGGGGCGCTGCGCCCGCCCGTGCTCGACGCCTACGGTCTCGTCGTGTCGCTTCGCACCTGCGCCGAGCAGTTCGCCGTACGCACCGGAATCCGCGTCCTCGTCGAAGACCGCTGGAGCGGCGCTCGGGCCGATGTCGACGTGGAAACGGCGCTGTTTCGCGTCTGCCAGGAGGCGCTGACGAACGTGATGCGCCACGCGGGCGCGCGCCTCGTGCGGATCGCACTGGATCGCGGCCCGACCGGTGCGTCGCTCTCGATCGACGACGATGGCCGCGGCTTCGACGTCGAGCGAACCGGCCTCGCCGAGTACGAGGGGCTCGGCATTCTCGGGATGCGCGAGCGCCTGTCCGCCGTCGGCGGCGAGCTGCTCGTCGATTCGACGCCCGGACGCGGCACGCGGATCGTCGCGCGCGTTCCCGGGCGCTGAGACGCGCCGCGCGTGCCGATGGAGACGACGTCGAAGGCCGACCGATGAACACCGTGCCCGACGCGATCCGCGTGCTGCTCGCCGACGATCATCCGGTGCTGCGCGACGGATTGCAGGCGCTGCTCGAGCGCGATCCCTCGATCCGCGTCGTCGCGCACGCGGCCGACGGGCACCAGGCGGTGCAGGCGGCGATCGACCGGGACGTCGACGTCGTCGTGATGGACATCGCGATGCCGGGACTCGACGGCATCGAGGCGTGCCGCGAGCTGGCGCGCCGGCTTCCGCGCGCCAGGGTCGTCGTCCTGTCGATGCACGCGAGCCCCGAGCACGTCTGGCAGGCGCTGCGGGCCGGAGCCTGCGCGTACGTGGTGAAGGACTCGGCCGCGCGCGAGGTGATCGACGCGGTGCACGCCGCGCACGACGGACGGCGGCATCTCAGTCCGCGCATCGCCGATGCGGTCGTCGAGGGCTGGCTGCATCCGACGCACGGCCGCGGTCCGATCGAAGGGCTGAGCCGCCGCGAGCGGCAGATTCTCGAGCTCGTCGCGCAGGGCGGCAGCAGCGCCGCGATCGCGCGTACGCTGCATCTGTCGCCGAAGACGGTCGACACCTATCGCAGCCGGCTGATGCGCAAGCTGAACGTGGCCAACGTCGCCGGCCTCGTGCGGGTGGCGATCGCCTGCGGAGTGATTCCGGATGGGTAGGGTGAAGCGCCGCCGGTTCGCCTGGAGCCCCTGTCGGGATCGCCTGCGACGGCGACGCCGCGTAGCAGCCGCGCAGGGCCCGCGGGCGGGCTCGCGGGATGCGGCGGGCAAGCGCGCTCGACTTCGTTCACGAGGAGAATGCCGTGCCTGAGATCGAACGTCGGCGTTCGCCGCTCGCCGGCGAGCGCCTGCCCGAATCGGCGCTCGTCGACCTCGGCGCGCTGCGCGCGGCCTATCACGACCGCAGGCCCGATCCTTCCGAAGCCGGGCAGCGCGTGCGCTTCGGCACGTCGGGACATCGCGGCGCTTCGCTGCACGGCACGTTCAACGAGTGGCACGTGCTCGCGATCACCCAGGCGATCTGCGACGAACGGCGTGCGCGCGGCATCGACGGGCCGATGTTCGTCGGCATCGACACCCACGCGCTGTCGCAGCCGGCCTTCGAGAGCGCGCTCGAGGTGCTCGCGGCCAACGGCGTCGCGACGCGCGTTTCCGCCGGCGGCGAGTTCACGCCGACCCCCGCGGTATCGCATGCGATCCTGCGATGGAACCGGGATGCGTCCGCGCCGCGCGCCGACGGCGTCGTCATCACGCCTTCGCACAATCCGCCGGAGGACGGCGGCTTCAAGTACAACCCGCCGCACGGCGGGCCGGCCGAGACCGATGTCACGGCGGCGATCGAGCGGCGTGCGAATGGCTATCTCGAGCGTGGGCTCGCCGGCGTGCGGCGGATGGCCTTCGAGCGCGCGCGTGCGGCCGACTGCGTTCGCGAGCACGATTTCCGCCGCGCATACGTCGACGACCTCGGCGACGTGGTCGACTTCGACCTCGTGCGCGCGGCCGGCCTGCGGCTGGGCGTCGATCCGCTGGGCGGCGCCGGCGTGCATTACTGGCCGGCGATCGCCGAGCGCTATCGCATCGACCTCGACGTCGTGCGCGAGGAGGTCGATCCCCGGTTCGCGTTCATGACGGCCGACTGGGACGGCCGGATCCGGATGGACCCCTCGTCGCCGTGGGCGATGCGCCGGCTGCTGTCGCTGCAGGACCGCTACGACGTCGCGTTCGCCTGTGACACCGACCACGACCGGCACGGCGTCGTGGTGCCCCGCGCCGGGCTGATGCCGCCGAACCACTACCTGTCGGTCGTCGCGCATTCGCTGTTCTCGTCGCGTGAACGCTGGCGACCCGACGCGGCGCTCGGCAAGACGCTGGTGACCACGGCGATGCTCGATCGCGTCGCCGCGAAGCTCGGCCGGCGCGTCGTCGAGATGCCCGTCGGCTTCAAGTGGTTCGTCGACGGCCTGCTCGATGCGTCGCTCGGCTTCGCCGGTGAGGAGAGCGCCGGTGCATCGGTGCTACGGCGCGACGGCACGGTGTGGACGACCGAAAAGGACGGTATCGCGCTCGCGCTGCTGGCGGCGGAGATCACGGCGCGCGAGGGACGCGACCCGGGCGAATCGTACGCGGCGCTCGAGCGCGAGCTCGGGCGTGCCTGGTCCGATCGGGTCGACGCGCCGGCCGACGCGGCGCAACGCACCGCGCTCGGGTCGCTTCGCGCGGACGCGATCGATGTGACGACGCTCGCCGGCGAACCCGTGCGCGCGGTGCTCGATCGCGTGCCCGGGAACGGCGCGCCGATCGGCGGCATCAAGGTCGTCGCCGAGCGCGGATGGTTCGCTGCACGCCCGTCGGGCACCGAGGACATCTGCAAGATCTACGCGGAGAGCTTCGTCGGCGAGGCGCACCTGCGAGAGATCCTCGCGCAGGCGCAATCGGTCGTCGATGCCGCGTTGGAGCGCACGCGATGAGCGGCGCGCCGTGCATCGATGACGACGTGCCGCGAGGGAGGAGGTGATCGTCGCCGGCGCCGCGCTGCCGCTGCGCGAGGCGGTCGACGAGATCGCCATCGGTGTTGTCGGCGGCGTCGACCTGATCACCCGGCAGACGGGTGACGAGCGGCGGCATGGGCTGCCGCACGAGCGCCACGACGTGGTCTTCGGCGGCGGTTGTCGGTGATCTTCGCCGCGGTGGCGTGCAGTGCGTTCGCGCGCAGCGCAAGAGTCCCGAAATACGGGCGTTTCGGCGCGCGCTTGCCCTTGCAGCCAGCGAAATCCCCGAGGAACGGTACTTTTGGCTCGTGGTGGATGAAGCTCGGGCCGAAAGTCCCGGGAGACGGGCCATTGGGGCACATCTCGTAAGCGCCGAACGAGCCGCGGCCCGTTGCGCCTCGAGTCCGCCGGCTGCGTCTCGAGCCCGCCGGCCGCGCCTCGAGTCCGCCCGCTACCCTCTCGAGTTCGTCAGCTACCCCTCTCGAGTTCTCAACCCCTCTCGAGTTCTCGACCCCTCGTGCGAAGAGGCCATGCGCGCTTGCCTGCCCCGCTCGGCGGTGGGCCTCGGGGTGCGTCCGCGCAGGCGCTCCGCGCGTGCCGCTTGCCGCCGTCTCCCTGCCGCGGCCTATTCACCGGGCGCGTCGAAATCGAGCGCGCGCATCGCCGCGTCGATCGTCTGCCGCGTCGATGCGTAGTCGGCCCACGGATCGGGTGCTTCCAGGCGCGGCTCCACGGTGCGCAGCGTCCAGTGCGCGCCTCCGTCGATTTCGTCGAGTTCCTCCCACGCCACCGGGACCGACACGCCGATCCCCGGGCGCCCGCGGGTCGACCAGGCGGCGACCGTCGTCGCGCCGCGTCCGTTGCGCAGGAAGTCCGCGAAGATCCGCCCCTTGCGGTTCGCGGGGCCGCTCTTCGCGACGAAGCGCGACGGCAGCGTGCGCGCGAGATGCACGACGATCGCCTTCGACAGGCCTTTCACCGTGTCCCAGCCGTGCTTGGGCGTGAGCGGTACGACGAGGTGCAGCCCCTTGCCGCCGCTCGTCTTCAGGAAGCTGCGCAGCGCGAGCTCGTCGAGCAGCACGCGCACGAGCTGCGCCGCCTCGCGCACGGCCGGCCACTCGACGCCTTCACCGGGATCGAGATCGAAGATCATCCGATCGGGCTTCTCGATCGCGCGCGTCGTCGCGTTCCACGTGTGAAACTCGATCGCGTTCATCTGCGCGGCGGTGACGAGTCCTTTCTCGGTCGCGATCTCGATCAGGGGCTCCTCGCCCGGATCGTATTTCGGGTCGAGCGAGCGCACGCCCGGCATCGCCGACGTGCTCGCGTGCTTCTGGAAGAAGCGCGGTCCGTCGATGCCTTCGGGCGTACGCACGAGCGCGACCGGCCGCCGCCTCAGGTGCGGCATCATGACGGGGGCCGCGCGGGCGTAGTAGCGCACGACCTCGAGCTTGGTGATGCCCGTCGAAGGGTCGATGATCCGTTCAGGGTTGGTCACGCGCACGCCGGCGGGCGCGCCCGAATCGGAAGTCGTCGCCCGCGCCGAGCCGCGCTTCGCGCCGCCGGCACCCGGCGTGCGTAGCGCGCCCGCCGCGCCTCCCACGTCGTTCGCACCTTTCGCGCGGCCGTTCGCGTCTTTCCCATCCGTTGCGCCCTTTCCATCCTTCGCGCCTTTCACGTGTTCCCCGCCTCGGCCGTCCCGCGCCCCTTTCGTTCCCGCCCCATCGCGTCCGCCACGACCCGTGCGCGATCCCTTCGCCTCCGCGGCCGGCTTCGACGCATCCGTTCCGTTCGCGGCGTCGTCCCCCGTCGGCTCGTCCGAGTCGGACGTCGCGGCTTCGCGCATCGGCTCGCGTCGAATCGTCGCGGCCGGCTTGTCGTCGCGCAACCCATGGAAGACGGAATGGCGGATGCGTCCGTCGTTCGTCCATCTCGTGTACGAGACCTCGGCGACCAGTTCCGGACGTACCCAGTGTGCGCCGCGTTCGTGCACCCGCTCGGCGAACGGCGAGGTCGCGGTCTCGAGCGACTTCAGGCGCGAAGCGAGATCGCGCAGGCGCGCTTCGTCGAAACCGGTGCCGACCTTGCCCACGTAGCGCAACGCGCCTTGGGCGTCGTGCACGCCGAGCAGCAGCGCGCCGAAGCCGCTGCGCGAGCCCTGCGGGTCGGTGTAGCCGCCGATGACGAACTCCTGGCGGTTCGTGCACTTGAGCTTGATCCACGAGGGCGACCGTCGCGAGACGTAGGTCGAGTCGACGCGCTTGCCGATCAGTCCCTCCATGCCGAGTGCGCAGGCCGAGCGCAGCAGTGCCTCGGGCGCCGCGGAGAAGTCCTCGCTGAAGCGCACGCGCTCCGAGGGGTGTGCATCGAGCCGGCGGCGCAGCAGCGCACGGCGCTCGCGCAAGGGTACGGGCCGCAAATCGAATCCGTCGCAGTAGGGCAGATCGAACACGTAGTAGACGATATCGTCGGTCCGCTCGCTGTCGAACGCGTTCTGCAGCTGCTGGAAGTCGGGGACGCCCTGCTCGTTCGCCACGACGATCTCGCCGTCGAGCCAGGCCGGCGGCAGCTCGAGCGCGGCGAGTGCGTCGGCGAGCGAGGGCATGCGCGCGGTCCAGTCGTGGCCGTTGCGCGTGACGAGCCGGACGTCGTCGCCGTCGACACGCGCGAGCAGACGGTAGCCGTCGAACTTCATCTCCCAGCTCCACGCGCCCGATTCCGGCGGCGTGTCGACCAGCGTCGCCAGTTGCGGCGTGAGGGTCTCGGGCAGCGGCGCGGCCCGCGCCTGCGGCGGCGGCTCGTTGCGCCGGGTTCCGGCGAGCACGCTGCCGGGCTCGGCCTCGACGACGGAATACTCGTCCTCGGGCCGTGCGAAGGCGTCGCGCTCCTTGATCAACAGCCACGGCTCGTGGCGTTCGTCGGCATGCCCGTGCATGCGCACGAGCGTCCAGCGCCCATGCAGCTTCCGACCGCGCAGCTCGAACTTCAGCTTTCCGTCGCGATAGCCCGCGCGCGGATCGCCCTCCGGAACCCAGGTGCCCCGATCCCAGACGATCACCGTCCCCGCCCCGTATTGCTTGGGCGGAATCGTCCCCTCGAAATCGGCGTAGTCGAGCGGGTGGTCCTCGACGTGCAGTGCCATCCGCTTGACGTCGGGGTCGAGGCTCGGGCCCTTGGGCACGGCCCAGCTCTTCAGCGCACCGTCGAGCTCGAGGCGCAGGTCGTAGTGCAGCCGACGCGCAGCGTGCTTCTGGATCACGAATCCCAGCTCGATCGCTGCGCCGCTTCGCTTCGGGCGGGATTTCGCGGGCGGCTCGCGCGTCACGCGGAAGTCGCGTTTCTCGCGATACCGCTGCAACGGATCGGTTCGCGGCATCGGGCGAAACGCTCTGCGGTAACGCCGGGGCGCGGGCAATCGACGCGCCCGGCATTGCCGTCGGCGAATCGGTTTTCCGGGCATCCGGTTTGCTAGCCGAAACGGCTGCGCATGGCGAAGGCCGCGCAGCACTCGAAGGAAGCACAGAGCGCATGAAGGAGTTCGAGACGCGATACACCGAGAAGCAGCTGTCGCGCTGGCTGGCGACGGCGCTGATCGCTTCGTCCGTGCTGTTGGGCGCTGCCGTGGTGCTGGCGCAATCCGTCGATCGCCGGTCACCGTCCGAGCCTGCCACACGGGTGCAGGCCGAGACCGCTCCTTCGGCGCCGGGCGAGGCGCCGCTGCCGTCGACGAACCCGGCCTCGCCGGTCGCACCGCCGGCGGTCACGCCCGCCACAGACGATCCGCCCGCTCCGCGCACCTCGTCCGAGGTCGCGACCGATCAGGCGATCGCCGAGCGCGTGCGCGTCGCGCTCGCCAGCGATCACCTCACGCGCTCGCAGCCGATCGATATCACGGTCACACGCGGCATCGCGAATCTTTCCGGCAGCGTCAGCACCGAAGCGGTTGCGCACCGCGCGCTGTCGATCGCCCGCGGCACGGGCGGCGTGACCGCCGTGCAGGACGCGATGAAGATCGAGGAAGAAGCCACGCTGCGCGACAAGCGCCGCTAGCGGATTCCGGCGCCGCGCGCGTCAACGCGCTGCACCGAAGGTGTCGCAGTCCTGCGGATCGCCGCTTTCGAGGCCCGTCCGGAACCAGCGTGCGCGCTGCGCCGACGATCCGTGCGTGAAGCTCTCGGGTACTACGGTACCCTGCATCCGGCGCTGCAGCCGGTCGTCGCCGACCGCCGCCGCCGCATTCAGCCCTTCCTCGACGTCACCCGCCTCGAGCCAGTTGCGCGCCTGTTGCGCGTGATTCGCCCAGACGCCGGCATAGCAGTCGGCCTGCAACTCCGTTCGCACCGAAAGCGCGTTGTACTGCGATGCGGACAGGCGCTGGCGTGCCGCCGCCAGCCGGTCCATCGTCCCCTGCAGGTTCTGCACGTGATGGCCCACTTCGTGCGCGATCACGTACGCGCGGGCGAAGTCTCCTTCGGCACCGAGACGTTGGCTGAGGA
>DATGRE010000061.1:0-5994 GCA_035303885.1 Zeimonas sp.
ACGGCGACGACGACCAGATCGTGCCGGTCGACGTGGCCGGTCGCCGCACGGCGAGGCTGGTGAAGAACGCTCGGCTCATCGAGTACGGCGGTGCGCCGCACGGCTTGACGGAGACGCACAAGGATCGACTCGACGCCGACCTGCTCGACTTCATCCGGTCCTGAGTGCAAAGGATCTCGCGCAACCGGCACGAACCCCGCGCAGCGTTCGCACGGAGTCGTGTCGGGGCCTTCAATTCGCGGGGAGTACCGCTGCCGCGCCCCGGTTCTTCACGAGCACGACGACGAACTTCGCCGGCCGAATCGTGCTCGCGTTGCGGCCTACCGTGTGGATGTCTGTGGGGCCTTCGTGAAACGTTTGCCCGGGCCCGAGTCGAACTTCCCTGCCGCCCCTGACCCCCATGACGATCTCGCCCTCGAGCACGTAGATGAACCCATGAGCATCGTGGCGGTGCACCGGGTCGGCCCCTCCCGGCGGATAGGTGACGGTGAGCATGAGGACTTCCTTGCCCGGGATGTCCGGGAGCTTCTGCGTGAGCAGCGCTTCGACCACGGGCGCGGGCGGCGCGTCCTGTGCGCCGGCCTGCTGCGCGGCGAGCGCAGCGGCGAGCACGCATGCTGCGCCGATTCGTCCCGGAATCCGGCTACCGCACGAGCGCGCGTCTGCCCCGGTGACGAGCAGCGCTTTCCACCGTAACGGGCTCATTGGTTGACCTCCCGCTCGAGTAATCGTGCCTGGCGGGCGATTCGCTCGACGAGCCCCTCGACATCGACGCGATGGTGCCGTCCGAACTGCAGATAGGTCTGATGGAGTCGCACGGTCTGATGGTGAAGCCACGCGGCACCGAGATCGGCGTAGGAATCGGCTGCGGTTGCATGAGTGAACATTGCAGGCTCCTCGATTGGATCGGATCGTCGCGTCGATTCGACGCGACGAATCCATCGTAGGTTTCGACACGACCACCCGGTAGACCTGCACCGGTGGTTGCGCTGTTTCCCGTCCGGAAACACGCGCTCGGACTGATGCGCACGGCGCAATGCCGTGTGGCCGTCCGAAGACCTACCGAAGTTGCATTGCGATCCCTAGAGTTTTCGCGTCGGGAGGCACGTTGCATCTCCCGGCACGAGCGGCCGCCGCGACGCGAAGCAAAGCGCAGATTCGGTGGCGATTCGACACTTCATCACACGGAGCGCTTCACGCGTACTCGACATGAACAAGCTCATCAAGGCCCTGTTGCTGGCATCGATCGCAGGCGTCGCCATGGCGGCATTCATCGACCCGAGTCATGGAATGCGGGCGGAAGAAGTCATCCGAAACGCGCTGGTGGCCTTCGCAGCCGGCGGAACCACGGCGACGTTCCTCGATCCGGTCGACTCGGTTCGAGAGGAAGAGATCTTCCAGCGTCTCGACCCGTTCGAGACTTCCGTTTCGCGGCGCCCGAATGCCTCGCTGCCGGCGCCAGTCGAACCTTTCGACACGACGCCGATCACGCCGGTCGAGACCGCCGGCGCACCGGCCGACATGTACGAATAGGTGCTCCGGAAGGTGCCGGAAGATCCACTCACCGGACCGGAAAGGGACCCATGGGGCCCGCCTCTGGCAGGGGACGCCTCGACCGGCGTCCACCGCGAGGTCTAGGGCGAATCGCACGAACGGATCGACCCAGTCGATCATCGCGAGCAAATCGACGGACCGGAGAGTCACGATAGCCGGACGCACTCCCCGTAGCCGGAACAGGCTCGTCGCTTGCGGCTTCGTTCTCCGTTTCCCACCACGCCTGTCGCCCCGTACAGGCCGCTTCATGGCAAAGCGGCAAGACCGGGATCCACAGCCTCCCGCCCCTCCCCGATTCGAGCGGCGACTGCGCTTTGGCCGCGCGCAGCTCGTCGGCGTGGGGCTTCTCGCCCTGCTGCCGCTGGCCGCCCTGACGGGCGTGCTCGGTGCCGCCGAACGCGAAGCGAGCGCGAGCTCGGGTGCGCTGACGCTCGAGGCGCGATACGCGTCGACGATCCACTACAAGGGCTCGCACACCTTCGTGTTCGACCTGCGCAACGACGGCGAAGGTCCGCTGCACGATGCGCGGCTGCGCGTCGATGAAGCGTACCTTTCACGCTTCGAGGGCGTGCGCTTCACGCCGCCGGTCGTCCGGCTCGATCCACGGCACGCCGAGGTCGCGCTCGGCGACATCGAAGCCGGCGCGACGCGCCGCGTGCTGCTCGAGCTGCAGGCGTCCGAGTACGGGCGTCCCCAGGGAAGCGTCGTCGCGCTGTCGGCCGACTCCGGCGAGGCGCGCGTGCAGCTGAGCACGCTCGTGCTGCCCTGAAGCGGGCCGAAGGAGGACGCGACGATGGAGATGGTGCTTCGGGTCGCGGTGATCTACCTGTTCGTCTTCGTCGGCTTGCGCGTGCTCGGCAAGCGCGAGTTCGGCCAGCTCTCGCCGATCGAGCTGGTGACGCTGCTGATGATCCCGGAGATCGTGTCGCAGGCGCTGAGCGCGGGCGACAGCTCGATCACCAGCGCGCTGATCGGCGTCGCGACGCTGCTCGTGATCGTGTTCCTGATGTCGATGCTGCAGCATCGCTTCAAGGGCTTCGAGTCGATGGTCAGCGGCGAGCCGACCGTGCTCGTGCATCGGGGCGCGCTGCGCGAGAGGGCGATGAACCTGAGCCGGGTGACGCCCGACGAGATCTTCGGCGAGATGCACAAGTGCGGGCTGACCCGCCTCGAGGACGTCGAGTGGGCGATCCTCGAGGACGACGGGAAGATCGCCGTCGTTCCGGCCGTGCGCGGCGTACTGCCGAATCCTCCGCCGGCGAGCGGCAGGGAATCGAAAGGCGTCTGATCGCCGCGCGGCGCACACGAGCGAGCAAGTCGTCACCGCTTCGACAGCCGGCGTCCGCAGTGGCCGCAGAAGCGATCGTCGGGGGCGGCCGGCGAGTCGCAGGCCGGGCAGCGAGCTTCGGAGGTCGACCAGGGGGTCGCTTCGGAGTCCGCTTCGAACGCGGCTTCCAGCGGCGCATCGAGCACGGCGAACTCGGTGGCCGACGCCCCCGTCGGCGGGACCTCGAGCACGCGGCGTCCGCCGCCGGCCCGTTCCCGGATCGCTTCGATCGCCCGGCTCGCGAGCCGCCGTGTCTCGTACGCCAGCTGCCCTCGCTTCACCTGCATCTCGACGATCGTCCGGCCCAGCGCCGCTCGCGCCGCGGCGATGTCGATGCCGCGCGTCGAACGGCGGTACGCGGCGGCGAGCCCGAACAGGAACACGGCCGAGACGAGCGCAAGCATGACGGCGACCACGAGAGCGGCGCCGACGTAGCCTGCGGCGGCGAAGCCGTCGACATCCATCAGCCATTCACCGAGCCGAGGCAGCGAGACGTCGCCGAGACCCGGTGCGCCGCCGTCGAGCGCAAGCGGAAGCCCTGTCGCCAGGGCGAAGCCGGCGAGCACGAAGGCGGCGGCGACCGCCGCCAGCAGTCCCGCGATGACGAGGAACAGCAGGAGGTCGGCGAAGGCCTGCAGCTTCCGCGCCTCGGCGATCGCGAGCGCCTGCGACAGCACCGTCCGCAGCGAATGTCCCTCCCACAGCGCCGGCAGCGACAACAGCGCGACCGCGGTCAGCACGAGCAGCAACGCCGCGCCGGCGATCGTGAGCACGGGCAGCGCGACGACGTAGAGCAGCGCGCCGACCAGGGGCAGGCGGCAGACGAGCAGGACGAGCGCCACGACGAGCACGAACGCCAGAAGAACGAGCGACAGCAGCCCGGCGAGCAGCACGATGCGCAGCACGATCGGCGGCGCGGCGAGGAACGACTGCAGCACGCCGGGAATCGGGCGTCCGGCCGCCTGCGCGGCGAACTGCGAACCGGCGGCGGTGAGCCCGAGCGCGGCGACGGCGACGGCCGGCGGCACCGCCACCAGGGCGGACCCGGGTGTGATGAACCGGAACGCGAGGAGGCCCAGCAGCGCCACGGCAACGAACGAGGCCAGCAGCGTTGCCAGCGCCCGTCCGTTGCACAGCGCGTCGGCGACGCAGAGCGGACCGCAGCGATCGGCCTCTGCGACGTCCGCGTACATCGCTGCGCGCCTCAGTTGAAGGTCGCGAGATCCGGCAGCAGGGCGCCCGGGCACTCGTCAACCTTGCCCCACGCATTCGCCGACGTGCAATAGCGCATCTTGACGCCTTCCTCGCAGACCGTGCGCACGATCAGGTTCCCGTCGCAGGCATCGAGCGCGGTGCGCAGTCGCTGGATCCAGCCGCCCACCTGCGGATGGGTGCCGGCCCGATGCGACGCCGCGTCGGCGACACGCTTGCCGGACGAAGGCGCCGGCGGCGACGCCGCGCGCGCGGGCCCGTCCTTCGAAGCCGCATCCGGCGATCGGGTCGCCCCCGCCGCGGCGGCGGATTTCGCTCGAGGCGCTACCGGCGAGCCCGACGGCTCCGCATGGCGCGCCGGCGCGCCGTCGAAGGCCCTCGCATCTTCGCTGCCGGGCACGACCTGCAACGCCCGCGTCGTCATCGCCGACGCGCTCGCGGGCAGCACTAATTCCGCCTGCGCCGCCGAATCAGGCGAGGCCATTGGCGCGACGAGTCGCTCGTCGGCATCGGCGGGAACGGCGGACGCGTGCCCCGAGTCGGCCCCGTCGAACGTCTGCGGCTGCGGAGGCTCCGCCTGGACTTCGTGGGCCGCATCGGCCCACGCGTGAACCGAATCGCGGTCGTCGTCGGCGATCGGCCGGCGCTGCGCACTCGCATCGGCGCCCGCGGAAGACGCATGGGCGACGGCATGCGATGCGAGCGGGTCGGTCTGCGTCGGCTCACGGTTCGACGCAGGATCGGTCCTCTCGGAAAGGTGCTGCACGACGGAGCCGGCGCCCGCAGTCGCCGGCCGCAGCTCGGAATCGCCTTCCGCCGGGGCGAGGCTCGCGAACGCATCCGCCGCCCTCGTCGGCCCGGGCCCGTCGCTCGAAGCGGACTGCGCCTGCCCTGCGGCGGAAGCGGCGAGGTTCGCGACCGGATTCGCGACCGGATCCGAAGGCGCATCCGGCCGGATCGTCAGGAAGGCGAGCTGACCGACCAGGAGAACCGCCGCAGCGACGACCGCAGGGGGGCTTCGCAATCCTTCGCGCGGCACAACGAGGGCAGTGCCGCAATGGGTACAGAAATGCATGCCGGGCCGGTTCGCATGGCCGCAGTCGATGCAGTGTTGCATGCGCTCGAAGCTCCCTCTCTCCGCAGCGTACGGCGGACGCGCGCGCAGCCGCGCGGACCGCGTCCGTCTCGATACGGGATTGTCGGAGCCCGCGCCGGCGCGAGCGTCGAAAACCGCCGGCGCGAAGGGTAAAGGCGAGATCGTCGGGCGGAACGTGGCCGGTCGAGCCGCGCGTGCCGATCGACGCCGGGAACGACCTCCGCGCTCAGGCGTGGCGCGAGGAGCCGGGCCCGGACCGCCAGGCGGGCGAAGGGCCACGCAGGTGCGCGAGCCAGTCGTCGAGCGCGTCGACGTGGTCGGCTTCCTCGGCGGCGAACTCGGAGGCGAGCCGGCGCACCTCGGGATCCTCCGCGCTGCGTCCGACCGCGCTGTAGTACTCCATCGCGCGCACTTCGTTCTCGCGCGCGTATTGCAACGCGTTGTACGGATCAGACAGATGCTCGTACGCCGCAGGCCCGCCGGCCTCCGGCGGAGACGTCCACCGGTATTCCCAGGCATTCAGCTTCGGCAGCTGGATGTCCCCCACCCGTCGCTGGATGTCGTCGTGATGCAGCTGCGAGAAGTGCACCATGTCGCGAAACAGTGCCCACACCTCGCGATTTCCGTGCGCCTTCATCAGCTCGGCCAGCTCCATGTAGCGCTCGGCGGCCTCGCGCTCGAGCGCGACCGCGTGGGCGAGGAATTCGGGCAGCGTGTAGTTCATGGCGGGACCCCGGTCGACGAGAACGCAACGAGGCGCGCAGCGGGCGCCCTCGCGGCGATGTTGCCCACGATGCCGTCGCCG
>DATGRE010000062.1:0-25258 GCA_035303885.1 Zeimonas sp.
TCGCCGATGCGCCCGCTCTCGTGCGCGCCCACCGGATTGAAATAGCGCAGGATGCCGATCGACCACGACGCATCCGCCGCGGCGAGATCGAGCAGCATGCGCTCGATCATCGCCTTGCTGTGCCCGTACGGATTGGTCGGCGCGAGCGGGGCGTCCTCGCGGATCGGCACCGCCCGCGGGTCGCCGTAGACGGTGGCCGACGAGCTGAAAACGATGCGGCGCACGTCGTGCGCCGCCATCGCGCGCAACAGCGCCAGCGAAGCGCCGACGTTGTTCGCGTAATACGACACCGGGTCGGCCACCGATTCGCCGACCGCCTTCGATCCGGCGAAGTGGATCACCGCGTCGAAGCGTCGCGAGCGCAGCACCGTGTGCAGCGCGTCCTCGTCGCGCAGGTCGGCGACGACCAGCGGCACGTCGCGTCCGACGAGCGCCTGCACGCGCCGCAGCGACTCCGCACTCGCGTTCGAGAGGTTGTCGACGACGACCACGTCCCAGCCCGCCGGCAGCAGCTCCGCCACCGTGTGCGAGCCGATGTAGCCGGCACCGCCCGTCACCAGCACCGCTCCCGTCGATTGCGTCAATCCCGAGGCCCCCCGAATTCCGCCTTGCGTCACGGCCGCTTCCCGACGCGGGAACACGGCTTCCGGCCTTGCCAAGTGTCGCACGGGGTCACTGCGGGCGGCCGTACAATCGCCGCACCATGCTGATTCCCGTCGTCCTGTCCGGCGGTGCCGGAACCCGGCTGTGGCCCGTCTCGCGCGAGGCCTTCCCGAAGCCCTTCATGAAGCTCGGGGGCGCGTCGAGCCTGCTGCAGCGAACGCTCGAGCGCGCACTGCCGCTGGCCGACGGCGCCCGCGCGGCGATCGTGACCAACCGGGAATACTTCTTCAAGACGCGCGAGGAGGTCGGCGAGCTGCCGGCGGCCCGTGGCATACGCGTCACGCAGCTGCTCGAGCCGATCGGCCGCAACACCGCGCCGGCCGTCGCACTCGCCGCCTTGTGGGCACAGTCGGTCGAACCCGACGCCGTGCTGCTGGTCCTGCCCGCCGATCACCTGATTCCCGACGCCGAGGCATTCCGCAAGGTGGCGCGGCAGGCGGCCGAGCTCGCCGCCGGCGGATCGATCGTGCTGTTCGGCATCCGCCCGAGCGCTCCCGAGACCGGCTTCGGCTACATCGAAATGGGCGATGCGTTGCCCGGGGAGGCGCGTGCGGTGCGCCGCTTCGTCGAGAAGCCCGACGCCGCCCGCGCCGTGCAGTTCCTCGCCGACGGCGGCTTCGTCTGGAACAGCGGCATGTTCTGCTTCGGTGCGCGGACGATCCTCGAGGCGATGCAGCGGCACGCGCCGGAGCTGCTCGCCGCGGCACGCGAAGCCTGGGAAGCGAGCCGAGCCGACGCGACCGACGAAAAGCTGACGATCTCCGAGCCGCCGTTTCGCCGGTGTCCGGAGATCTCGATCGACTACGCCGTCATGGAGAAGGCCGACGGCGTCGTCGTGCTGCCGGCATCGTTCCATTGGAGCGACATCGGGTCGTGGAAAGCGGTGTCCGAGCAGCTCGTGCCCGATGCCGACGGCAACACCACGGTCGGCGAGGCGCTGCTGCAGAACGCGAAGAACACGCACGTGCAGAGCGAGGATCGCCTCGTCGCGGCGGTCGGTGTCGAGAACCTGCTGATCGTCGACACCCCCGACGCGCTGCTGGTCGCCGACAAGGACGCGAGCCAGCAGGTGCGCGCGATCGTCGATCGCCTGCGCTCGAGCGGGCACGAATCCGCGCGCCTGCATCGCACGGTGTCGCGCCCCTGGGGCAGCTACACGGTGCTGCAGGAAGGGCCGCGCTTCAAGATCAAGCGCATCGAGGTCAGGCCCGGGGAACGCCTGTCGCTGCAGATGCATCACCATCGCAGCGAGCACTGGATCGTCGTTTCCGGCACCGCGAAGGTGCAATGCGACGAGCGCACCCATCTGGTCGCCGCGAACGAATCGACCTACATTCCGATCGGCACCCGGCACCGGCTGGAGAACCCCGGGGTCGTCCCCCTCGTGATGATCGAGGTGCAGTGCGGCGATTACCTCGGCGAGGACGACATCGTCCGCTTCGACGACGCGTACGGACGGTCCACGACGGGATGATCGCCCGGTGGCGAAGGCCCGCTTCTTCTATGCGCTGCGCCCCGATCCCGAGGCGGCCGACGCGCTCGCGGCGCTCGCCGCCCGCGTCGCGGCCCGCTGGGGCGGACACGCGTTCGCCGCCGACGACATCCACCTGACGCTCGCGTTCGTCGGCATGCGCGCGCTCGACGAGCAGCCCGCGCTGGCGGCGATCCTGCAGGGACTCGCGCCTCGCGTCGCGCCGGCGCCGCCGCTGGCGCTGTCGCGCCTGGGCAGCTTCGGCCACGGGGTGCTGTGGCTGGCGCCGCCCCCGCAGGCGCGCGACGACGCCACGTTCGCGCACGCGCTCGCGCACGAGATCCGCCGGCGGCTCGGTGCCGCGCGCATCGACTTCGACGCGCGGCCCCTGAAGCTGCACGCGACGCTCGTGCGCGGCGCACGGAATTTCGGCGCGGACGAAGCCACCACCGGAACGGACGACGGCCTGCTCGCGCCCGAGCCGATCGTCGCGCGCGAATGGTCGCTCGCGCTCGGCGCCGGCCTTCCGAATCCGAGCGACGGGCGGCGCTACCGATGGTGGACCCCCGCCGGGCCGCCGGTGACGGCATGAGCGCGCGCATTCTCGTCGTCGAGGACGAGCCGGCGATCCGCGAGCTGGTCGCGGTGAACTTGCGGCACGACGGCTTTCGGGTCGACGGGGTGGAGTCCGCGGAAGCCGCCCGCGCCGCGATCGCCGACGCGCTGCCCGACCTGGTCGTGCTCGACTGGATGCTCCCCGGCGAATCGGGCGTCGACCTCGCGAGGGCCCTGCGCGCCGATGCGCGCACGCGCGACGTACCGATCGTGCTGCTCACAGCACGGACACACGAAGGCGACAAGCTGCTCGGTTTCGAGCGCGGCGCCGACGACTACCTGACGAAGCCCTTCTCCCCGCGCGAGCTCCTCGCCCGCGTACGCGCCGTGCTTCGCCGCGCGGGCGCGCGGCGCGGCGCGGATGCCGACGACGAGGCGCCGATCGAGATCGCCGGTCTGCGCCTGGAGCCGGCGGCGATGCGGGTACGCGCCGGACAGAGGGTCCTCGCGCTCAGCCCGACCGAGTTCCGGCTGCTGCATTTCCTGATGCGCAACGCCGATCGCGTCGTGTCGCGCGAGCGCCTGCTCGACGGCGCATGGGGCGATCACGTGTATATTGACCGCCGCACGGTCGACGTGCACATCCGGCGGTTGCGGCTCGCGCTCGAACCGAGCGGCCACGACCGGTTGATCGAAACCGTGCGCGGGGAAGGCTATCGCTTCGTGCGAGACCCGCCCTCGCGCCCCGCGTAGTTCCAACGTCCGGGATCGCCCGTGCGTCTCGTGGTTCGCAATCTTGCCGCGCTCGCGTTCGCGGTGCTCATCGCCGCGCTGCTCGACATCTACGTCTCGGAGCGGGCCGCCGTCTGGTGGCTCGGTACGGCACTCGTCGTCTACGCGCTCACCGAAACCGTGTATCTCGCCCGGCTGCACTACTGGGCGACGCTGCCGCGCAACCGCTCGCTGCCCGCCGGCTACGGTCCGTGGCGCGCCGTCGTCGAACGGCTGTCGCGCTTCGCGCGCCAGGAGGCCGACGCGCAGAGCGAGCTCGCCTCCGAGCTCGAGCGCATCCATGCGGCGGTCGACCAGCTGCCCGACGGACTGGTCGTGCTCGATCGCTACGACCACGTGCTGTGGGCGAACGACGCCGCGGAGAACCTGCACGGCATCTTCGGCACGCGCCGGCCGATCCATCACTTCATCCGGCAGCCCGAGTTCGCGCGCCTGCTCGAGGCCAACGAGTCGGGCAGCTCGATCCGCGTCGAGCTGCCGGGTCGGCCCGGCCGCATCTACGCGCTGCTGCTGCACCGCGCACAGGGCGACCAGAAGCTGCTGATCACGCGCGACGTCACCGAGCGCGCGAAGCTCGACGCGATGCGCAGCGACTTCGTCGCCAACGTCTCGCACGAGATCCGCACGCCGGTCACGGTGATCGCCGGCTTCGCCGAAACGCTGCTCACGCTCGATCTCGACGCCGACAAGCGTCGCGAGTATCTCGAGGCGATCCTCGCGCAGAGTCGCACGATGCAGCGGCTCGTCGACGACCTGCTGACGATCTCCTCGCTCGAGAGCGACATGCGGCCGCTCGAGGACGAGCCCGTCGACGTGCCGTCGCTGCTCGTGCGACTGGTCGACGAGGCGCGTGCGCTGTCGGCCGGCCGTCACGAGATCGACCTGGTGCTCGACGGTCCGCGCCGCGTGCTCGCCTCGCCCGGCGAGCTCGAGAGCGCGGTGCGCAATCTGCTGACCAACGCGATCCGCTACACGCCCGAAGGCGGTCGCGTCTCGGTCGACTGGCGCGTGCAGGACACCGAAGGCCGCATCACGGTGCGCGACACCGGAATCGGCATCCCCGCCGAGCACATGCCGCGCCTGGCCGAGCGCTTCTATCGCGTCGACCGCGGCCGCTCGCGCGCCACGGGCGGCACCGGGCTCGGCCTGGCGATCGTCAAGCGCATCATGGCGCGCCACCAGGGGCAGATGCGCTTCGACAGCGTGCCGGGCGGCGGCAGCACCTTCGTGCTGTGCCTGCCGGCAGCGCGGCTGATCCCCGACGCCGCGCCGGCCGCGCCACAGCCCGACGTTGCCGACGCGATCACCGCCGACGACGCGCGCGAGGACCGTCCCACGGCCGCGCCGACGCCGGCGCCGTCCTCGCCCGATCAGCGCCCTTCGTCGAACTCCCGGCCGGAGCCGACCGGCGCCTGACACGGATCGACGCCGTCGACCAGCACGGCGACGCGCCTGCTGCGCGGCGCCTCGATATCGATGTCGACGATGCAACGGGCGTATTCCGGCGGGTCATGTCGATGCTCCCTGCGTGTGCCGCCTGGCAGCCCCGGTGTCCCGTTCCGGAACCGGACGCCACTAGCCGAAACGGCCGGTGATGTAGTCCTCGGTCGCCTTCTTGCGCGGCTTGACGAAGATCTCATCGGTGGGACCGAACTCGACGAGCTCTCCGAGGTACATGTAGGCGGTGTAGTCGGAGATGCGTGCCGCCTGCTGCAGGTTGTGGGTCACGATCGCGATCGTGTACTCGCTCTTCAACTCGGCGACGAGCTCCTCGATGCGCGACGTGGAGATCGGGTCGAGCGCGCTGGTCGGCTCGTCGAGCAGCAGCACCTCCGGCTTGACCGCCACCGCGCGCGCGATGCACAGGCGCTGCTGCTGGCCGCCCGACAGGCTCAGGCCGCTCGCGTCGAGCTTGTCCTTCACTTCCTCCCACAGCGCGGCCTTGCGCAACGCCCATTCGACGCGCGCATGCATCGCGTCTCGCGACAGCTTCTCGTACAGTCGCACGCCGAAGGCGATGTTCTCGTAGATCGTCATCGGAAACGGCGTCGGCTTCTGGAACACCATCCCCACCTTCGCGCGCAGCAGGTTCACGTCCACCGACGGATCGAGGACATTGCGCCCGGCCATGCGGATCTCGCCTTCGGCGCGCTGGTTCGGGTACAGATCGAACATCCGGTTGAATGTGCGCAGCAGCGTGGACTTGCCGCAGCCCGACGGCCCGATGAATGCGGTCACGCGGTTGCGAGCGACGTCGAGCGAGACGTCGGCCAGACCGCGGAATCGTCCGTAGTAGAACGACAGGCCCCTCACCTCGATGGCCGCCGCCGGTTCGACACTCGCCCTTGCCTGCATTCGTCCTGCACTCCCTGCGGCGTCAGCCGCGTCGACGATCGCGAAACATCACCCGCGCGAGCACGTTCAGTCCGAGCACGACGAGCGCGATCAGCGCGGCGCCGCCCCAGGCGAGCTCCTGCCAGTTCTCGTACGGGCTCATCGCGAAGTTGTAGATCACCACCGGCAGGTTCGCCATCGGGGCACGCATGTCGAGGGTGAAGAACTGGTTGTTCAGTGCGGTGAACAGCAGCGGTGCCGTCTCGCCGGCGATGCGCGCGACGGCCAGCAGCACGCCGGTGACGACGCCGCCGCGCATCGCGCGCAGCGCGACGGCGAGGCTGACCTTCCAGCGCGGCGCTCCCAGCGCGAACGCGGCCTCGCGCAGGCTGCCGGGAACGAGCAGCAGCATGTTCTCCGTGGTGCGGACGACGACCGGGACCGCGATCAGCGCCAGCGCGAGCGAGCCCGACCAGCCCGAGAAATGACCGAAGGTGGCGACCGCGATCGCGTAGACGAACAGCCCGATCACGATCGACGGCGCCGACAGCATGACGTCGATGACGAAGCGCGTGAGCGCGGCAAGGCGCGAGTGCGCCCCGTACTCGGCGAGATGGATCCCGGCCAGTATGCCGATCGGCGTGGCGACGAAGGTCGCGAAGGCGACCATCATCGCGCTGCCGACGATCGCGTTCGCCAGCCCGCCGCCCTCGGTGCCGGGCGCCGGCGTCGACTTCAGGAACAGGTCGGCGCCGAACGCCGCGAAGGCGGCGAAGCCCGACGAGAACAGCGTCCACAGGATCCAGCCGAGCGCTGCGAGCCCGATCGACATCGCCGCCGCGGCCAGCGCGAGTCCGGCGGCGTTGACGTACCTGCGGCGACGGTAGCGGAAGTCCATCGGCGTGCTCCTCGTCAGGCTCGCACGCCCGCGCGCGCGGCGCTTCGCTGCACGAGCCACTTCGCGAGTCCGAGCACGACGAAGGTGATGACGAACAGCAGCAGGCCGAGCGCGAACAGCGACGGGATGTGCAGCGCCGGATCGGCCTCGGCGAACTCGTTGGCGAGCGTCGACGCGATCGAGTTGCCGGGTGCGAACAGGCTCGCCGAAAGGCGGTTCGCATTGCCGATGACGAACGTGACCGCCATCGTCTCGCCGAGCGCGCGCCCCAGCCCGAGCATCACCCCGCCGACCACGCCGACGCGCGTGTACGGAAGCACGATGTGGCGGACCACCTCCCAGGTCGTGCAGCCGATGCCGTACGCGGACTCCTTCAGCATCGGAGGAACGGTCTCGAAGACGTCGCGCATGACCGAGGCGACGAAGGGGACGACCATCAGTGCGAGCACCACACCCGCCGTGAAGATGCCGATGCCCAGTGGCGGGCCGGCGAAGACCGGCAGGCCGGTGGCGGCCAGCAGCGGCTGCACGTGTGCCTGCACCACGGGCGCGAGCACGAACAGGCCCCAGAAGCCGTAGATGATCGACGGGATGCCGGCGAGCAGCTCGATCGCGATTCCCAACGGGCGGGCGAGGCCGGCCGGGCACGTCTCGGTGAGGAAGACGGCGATCCCGAAGCTCACCGGGACGGCGATCAGGAGCGCGATCGCCGACGTGACGATCGTGCCGTACCCGGCGACGAGCGCGCCGTAGACGTCGTCGGCCGGGCTCCAGGTCGTGCCGACCAGGAAGCCCGGGCCGAACGCCCGCAGTGCGGGCCACGCCGCGACGGCGAGCGCAACGAGAATGCCGGCCAGCGCGATCGTCACCAGCGCCGCGAAGAAGCCCGTGACCATTCCGAAAGCGCGATCCTGCGCGGCGAAGCGCCGGCTGCGCGAACGGCCGTCGCGAGCCGGCGCGGATCGCGGCGGGTAGGCCGCGACGTCGATCACGCCGTCCATGGTCGAAGGCCGGGCCACCGCCACTAGCGCCGCCGGCAGTCCGCCGTCCGCGGCTCGAAGACTCAATGTCCGGCCTTCAGCACCGACTGGCCGGATGCGTCGCGCACGTTCGCCCACGACGCCTGGATCTTCTCGACGACGGCTTCCGGAAGCGGGACGTAATCGAGCTCGAGCGCGAGTCGCCGGCCCTCGTTCAGCGCCCACCGGAAGAAGCGCAGCGCCTCGGCGGATCGCCGGGGATCGTCGGCCGTGCGATGCATCAGGATGTAGCTCGCCGAGGTCATCGGCCACGCATCTTCGCCGCGCTGGTGGTTCAGGTTCACCCCGAACCCGGGCGCCGCCTCCCAGTCGGCATGGACGGCCGCGGCCGCGAAGCTGCGGTCGCTCGGCTGCACCGTCTTGCCGTCGCGGTTGTTCATCGCCGCGTGCGTCAGCCGGTTCTGCTTGGCATACGCATATTCCACGTATCCGATCGAGCCGACGATCTTCGTGACGTTGGCGGCGACGCCGGCGTTGCCCTTGCCGCCGATGCCCGCCCTCCAGTTCACCGTCTTGCCGGCGCCGACGTCGGCGCGAAACGACGACGAGACCTGCGACAGGTAGTCGGTGAAGGCCGCCGTCGTTCCCGAAGAGTCGGAACGGTAGACCAGGGTGATCGCCGTGTCCGGCAACGGCAGCGACGGGTTCAGCGCCGCGATCCTCGCGTCGTTCCACCGCGTGATCGCGCCGCGGTAGATATCGGCGAGCACGGGTCCGTCGAGCGTGAGCTGCCCGGGCTGCACCCCGGGAAGATGGGCCACGGCGACGATGCCGCCGATCACCGTGGGGAACTGCAGCAGCGCGTTCTTCTCGAGGTCATCGCCCTTCATCGGATCGTCGGTAGCGCCGAAATCGACGGTCTTGGCGACGATCTGCTTGATCCCGCCGCCCGAGCCGATCGCCTGGTAGTTGACGCCGTTGCCGGTGGCCGCCTTGTACGCCTCGGCCCATTTCGCGTAGATCGGCGCCGGGAAGCTTGCGCCCGCGCCGGTGACGTCGACCGCCGGCGCGGCGGGGGCGCCGAAGGCCAGCGCACCGCCGACCAGGAGCCCTCCAACCGTGTTCGCTTTCATCTCGCTCTTTCCTCTGTTCGGGTTGGCATCCCCCAGAGGCTACGGAGCGACGATGACGGTTTCGTGACAACGACGACCGGGACGGCACGTCCGCATCGCCGGCGCACTCGCCGGCGCACACATGCGCCGGCGCTCTCGGTACACCGCGTCAGCGCGCCGGCCGGTCGTGCACCTCCCGCATGAGTTCTTCGGCGCCGAGCCCCTCGGCGGCGCAGCATTCGAGCGCGGCGGCTTCGAGAGCGCCGCGATCGAGGCCGGCATCGGAATCGGGCTCGCGGCGCGGACGCGGCGGCGCGAGGCCGAACAGCCAGGCCGTGCAGGCCAGGATGCGGTCGATGGGTTTCATCGTTCGGTGGCTCCTCGTTCGTGCATCGATGCACGCGAGGATGCCCGGCGAAGATGAATCCTTCGTTACGGCCGGTTACGACCGCAACCGACGGCGGATTCAGGCGCGCGCGAAGCGAGCGAGGTGATGATCGACGTCGCCGAACCGCGCCGCGAGCATCGTCAGGCGCTTGAACGTGTGCGAGATCTTCATCTCGACCGTCATTCCCATGCCGCCGTGCAGCTGGATCGCCTCCTGGCCGACGTGCCGGCACGCCGTGCCGACGAGCACCTTCGCCGCGGACACGACGCGCGTGCGCTCGTCGGCGCCGATCTCGCCGCGCGCGGCGGCGTC
This sequence comes from Zeimonas sp., assembly GCA_035303885.1. Taxonomy (GTDB): domain Bacteria; phylum Pseudomonadota; class Gammaproteobacteria; order Burkholderiales; family Burkholderiaceae_E; genus Zeimonas. The sequence goes on from DATGRE010000062.1 coordinate 9,506, forward strand.
GACCTTCGCGCAGGCGAGCAGCGTGATCGAGCGCGCCTGCTCGGCGTGGATCGTCATGTCGACCACGCGATGCTGCAGCGCCTGGAACGAGCCGATCGGAACGCCGAACTGCTTGCGCGTCTTCAGGTACTCCAGGGTCGCCCGGTTGGCGAAATCGATCGCGCCGAGCGCCTCCGCGCAACCGAGCGCCGCAGCGAAGTCGATCGCCTCGTCGATCGCTGCGCGCGCGTCGCCGGATCCCGCCAGGCGCGCATCGGCGTCGAGCGCGACCTCGCGAAACGAGAGATCGGCCGCGCGCAGATCGTCGACAGTGCGAAAGGTCTTCTGCTCGACGCCGGGTGCGCGGGCCTCGACGACGAACACGCCGAGCGAGTCCCGCTCGCCGGACGCACCGTTCACGCGCGCGGTGACGAGCAGCCGGTCGGCCATCGGCGCGTGCACGACCACGCTTTTCTCGCCGGACAGGCGCCAGCCGGCACCGTCGCGAACCGCGGTGGTTTCGACCGCTTCCGGTGCGAGATTCGCCGACGGCTCGAGATGCGCGAAGGCGAGCTTCATCGAGCCGTCGACGATGCGCGGCAGCAGCGCGGCGCGCTGGGCATCGCTGCCGAGCGTCGCGACGAGCCGCCCCGCCGGTGCCAGCGTCGACGAAAGGGGCTCGACGAGCAGCGCCTCGCCGAAGGCGGCCATCGGCGCGACGAGGTCGATTGCCCCGCCGCCGAAGCCGCCGTGCTCCGTGGGAAACGGCACCGACAGCAGTCCGATCGAGGCGAGGTCGCGCCAGATCGCCTCTCCGTAACCGGACGGCGACGAAACGATGGCCTTGCGCTGCTCGAAGCCGTAGCTGCGCTCGAGCAGCCGGCGCACGCTGTCGGCAAGCAGCCGCTGCTCCTCGGTGTACTGGAAATCCATGGAAGCGTTCCGATCAGAGCCCGAGGGCGTTCTTCGCGATGATGTTGCGCTGGATCTCGTTCGACCCCGCGTAGATCGACGTCTTGCGGAAATTGAAGTAGCGCGGTGCGGCGGTCGCGGCGGCGGCGTCGAAACCGGGGTAGTCGATCGGCCGGAACCGCTGCGCGAAGGGCCCGACCGCCTGCATCGCGAGCTCGGTGAGCGCCTGCTGGATCTCCGTGCCGCGAATCTTCAGCATCGACACCTCGGGGCCGATGCGGCCGGTGCGGCGCATCTCGTCGACGAAGCGCAGGTTCGTGATCTCGAGCGCCATCAGCTCGATCTCGACGCGCGACAGCCGGTCGCGAAAGCGCGGATCGTCGAGCAGCGGGCGCCCGTCGCGCATCGTGCGCGCGGCGAGCTCCCGGAGCTGCGCCAGCTCGCGCTTCGACGCGCCGATCCGTCCGTTGTTCAGCCGCTCGTGGCCGAGCAGGTACTTCGCCACCGTCCAGCCTTCGTTCTCGCGGTGCACGAGGTTCTCGCCCGGCACCTCGACGTCGTCGAAGAAGACCTCGTTCACCTCGTGTCCCTCGTCGAGCAGGATCAGCGGGCGCACGGTGATGCCCGGGGTCTTCATGTCGACGAGCAGGAAACTGATGCCCTGCTGCTTGCGCGCCGAAGGATCGGTGCGCACGAGGCAGAAGATCCAGTCGGCGAAATGCGCCAGCGTCGTCCAGATCTTCTGGCCGTTCAGCACGTAGCGGTCGCCGCGGCGCTCGGCGCGCATCTTCAGCGACGCCAGGTCGGAGCCCGCGCCCGGCTCGGAGTAGCCCTGGCACCAGAAGTCGTCGGCGCGATAGATGCGCGGCAGGAAGCGCCGCTTCTGCGCGTCGGTGCCGAACTGCAGCAGCACCGGTGCACACATCGCCACGCCGAAGGGAATGATCGGCGGCGCGCCCGCGTGGGCGCACTCCTCCTCGAAGATGTAGCGCTGCACGAGGCTCCAGTCGGTGCCGCCCCATTCGCGCGGCCACGCCGGCGCGATCCAGCCCTTGTCCGCCAGGATGCGGTGCCAGCCGACGAGATCGTCCTTCGTCAGCTCCTCGTGCTCGAGCACCTTGCGGCGCAGCTCGGCGGGCACGTTCGCATCGAGCCAGGCGCGCACCTCGTCGCGAAAGGCCAGCTCCTCCGACGAGTAGTTCAGGTCCATGCTGTCACTCCGGGCGATCGGATCATTCGAGGGCGTCGGCGCCGAGCGGGCCGCAGCCGGCGAGATCGGAAGGGCCGCACGGCGGCAGTTGCGACGCGAGATCGCGCAATGCGCTGCGCAGCCCCTCCTCGAGGACCGGATGATAGAACGGCATGCGCAGCAGTTCGTGCACGCCGAGCCGCCGCTCGACGGCGAGCGCGAGCAGGTGCGCCAGATGCGCGCCGGCCGGTGCGCAGAGCTCGGCGCCGAGTACCGCGCCGCTGCCGCGCGACGCGTAGACGCGCACCACGCCGCGATTGCGCTGCGCGATGCGCGCGCGCCCCTGCCGCTCGAAGCGGAACTCCCCGGCGAGCACCTCGCCGGGCCCCAGCTGCTCGAAGCGGCTGCCGACGACCGCGACCTCCGGATCGCAGAAGACAATGGACAGCGGCACGCGCCGCCGGAAGCGCGGCCCGCCGGCGCCCGTGGCGAGCAATCCCGCGATGTGTCCCTCGTCGGCCGCCTCGTGCTGCAGCGGCGCGCGGGCGTTCGCATCGCCGACGACGAAGATCGGCAGGTCGGCGACGCGCAGCGTCTGCGGGTCGACGCGCGGCAGGCCGTTCTCGTCGAGCGGAACGCCGAGCGCGTCCAGCCCGAGGTCGGCGAGATCGGGACGGCGGCCGAGCGCCACGAGCACGGCGTCGGCCTGCACCGCGTGGCGCCCGTTGCTCACGCGCACCGCACCGCCGTCGCCTTCGGAGACGACCGCGGGCGCGCCGACGTGCACGACGAATTCCTGGCGCAACGCGGCGAGCAGCGCGGCATTGACGGTCGGATCGGACAGGCCCGCCACGCGTTCGCTCGAACCGAAGGCCGTGACCTCGATGCCCAGCCGCGACAGCGCCTGCGAGATCTCGGCACCGACCGCGCCCATGCCGACCACCGCGATGCGCGCCGGCAGGTCTTCGCGCTCGAACAGCGTGTCGGTGGTGATCAGCCGCTCGCCCAGCACCTGCCATGGCGCGGGAACGACCGGACGCGATCCGGTCGCGACGATGATGTGGCGCGTGCGCAGCCGGCGCCCGTCCACCTCGACGCAGTCGGGCGCGACGATGCGCGCGCGTCCGGTGATCGCGCGCTCGCCCAGCGCGTCGGTGACCCGCAGGACACCGCCGACGAACTGGTCGCGCAGCGCCCGCACCCGAGCGAGCACGGCGGGCAGGTCGACGCGCAACGCATCGGCGCCGCGAACACCGAAGCCGTCGAGGTCGTGACGACGATGGAAGGCGTCGGCCGCCTCGATCAGCGCCTTCGAAGGCATGCAGCCGACGCGCGCGCAGGTCGTTCCCCACCTGCCGTCGTCGATCACGACGAAGCGGTCGGTGCGCTTTCGGATCTCGCGCAGGGCGGCCAGGCCGGCCGTACCGGCACCGATGACGACGACGTCCAGGATTGCCTCGTGCATCGAACGATCTTACCTTGCGCCTTGACGGACATTCGCTATCGTTGATCGAACCTTCGGAGGAAGGCATGCACGAAGACCTCGCCCGCTTTCGCGCCGCGCGCGACCTGCTGCTGCAGCACCGTACCGACTACGACGCCGCCGTCGCGTCGTTCCAGTGGCCGCGACTCGAGCGTTTCAACTGGGCGCTCGATCACTTCGACACGCTCGCCCGCGACAACCAGGCCACCGCGCTGTGGATCGTCGAGGACGACGGTACCGAGCGGCGCTGCAGCTACGACGAGCTGCGCCAGCGCTCGAACCGCGTCGCCAACTGGCTCGAATCGCTCGGCGTGCGGCGCGGCGACCGCGTGCTGCTGATGCTGGGCAACGAAGTCCCGCTGTGGGAGACGATGCTCGCCTGCATCAAGATCGGCGCCGTGGTGATTCCGGCGACGAACCTGCTCACCCGCGACGACCTCGCCGACCGCCTCGAACGCGGGCGGGTCGCGCACATCGTCACCCGGTCGACCAACGCCGAACGCTTCGACGGCATCGCCGGCGATCGCACCCGCATCTGCGTGGATGCCGCGCCGACCGGCTGGACCGACTACGCCGGCGCCGACGGCGCATCGGCCGAATACGTGCCGAAGGTCGACACGCAGCCGGACGAGACGCTGCTGCTGTACTTCACCTCGGGCACGACCAGCAAGCCGAAGCTCGTCCGGCACACGCACCGCAGCTATCCGGTCGGCCATCTCTCGACGATGTACTGGATCGGGCTGCAGCCGGGCGACGTGCACTGGAACATCTCGTCGCCGGGCTGGGCCAAGCACGCGTGGAGCTGCTTCTTCGCGCCGTGGAACGCCGGCGCCTGCGTGTTCGTCTTCGACATGGCCCGCTTCGACGCGCGACGCGCGCTCGAGCAGCTCGTGCGCGCGAAGGTCACGACGCTGTGCGCACCGCCGACGGTCTGGCGCATGCTGATCCAGGAAGACCTCGCCCGCTATCCGGTGCAGCTGCGCGAGCTCGTCTCGGCCGGCGAGCCGCTGAACCCGGAAGTGATCCAGCGGGTGCGCGACGCGTGGAATCTCACCATCCGCGACGGCTACGGGCAGACCGAAACCACCTGCGTCATCGGCAACCCGCCGGGGCAGCCGCTGAAGCCCGGCTCGATGGGACGACCGCTGCCGGGCTTTCGCATCGCCCTGCTCGATCCGAACGACGCGCCCGCCGACGAGGGCGAGATCGCGCTCGACCTTTCGACGCAGCCGGTCGGCCTGATGCCCGGATACGCCGACGACGACGAACGCACGGCGCAGGTCATGCGTGCCGGCCATTACCACACGGGCGACGTCGCACAGCGCGACGCCGACGGCTACATCACCTACGTCGGGCGCGCCGACGACGTCTTCAAGGCGAGCGACTACCGGATCAGCCCCTTCGAGCTCGAGAGCGTGCTGATCGAGCACGAGGCGGTCGCCGAGGCGGCGGTCGTGCCGTCGCCCGACCCGGTGCGGCTCGCGGTGCCGAAGGCCTTCGTCGTGCTCGTGGCGGGCCGCAAGCCCGACGCCGAAACCGCCGCCGACATCCTGCGCTTCTGCCGCGAGCGGCTCGCGCCGTACAAGCGCATCCGCCGCCTCGAGTTCACCGACTTGCCGAAGACGATCTCCGGCAAGATCCGGCGCGTCGAGATGCGCCAGCGCGAGCTCGCGCGGGCGATGCCGATCGTTCGCGCGGAAGGCGAATACTTCGACGACGACATCCGCTGAGCGGGCACGAGGGCGGCGCCGGGCGCCGCCCTCGGCCCCGGCCGCGGCCGGCTTCGCGCGTCCTAGCGCGCCGCCCCCCGCTCGAGCTTCAGGCCGACCTTCACGACACGCCCGGCCGCCACCTCGCGCGCGATCAGCAGCAGCCCCGAAATCTGCACGGCGTCGCCCTCGACGATGTTGCGCGCGTGCCGGCGCATCGCCTCGTCGAGCGACAGGCCCTCGAGCTCGGCGCGCATCTCGCAGCCATAGGCCGCGCAGACGTCGGCGAGCGACGCGGCGCCCTCGAGCACGAAATCGCCGTAGAAGCGCCGTCGCGCGGCCGCGTCGACGCTCGTGAACAGGTCGGACAGGTGATCGACCTCGACGTCGGGGGCGACGAGCATCACGACGTCGTTCAGCGCGAGCGCACCGGCGTCGTCGTCGTGCAGCACCGCGTTGCTGCGCAGCACGCCGACGACGCGCGCACCGTCCGGCAGCAGCAGCGTGTTCAGGTCGACGCCGAGCATCGGCGAACGTTCCCCGATGCGGAACTCGAGCACCGCCAGCCGGTCGTCCGACAGCGTGGGGCGCACGCGCGGCTCGTCGCGCGGCGGCAGCCCGACGCCGCACAGGCGCGCGGCGAGCGGCACCGACGATCCCTGCAGCAGCAGCGAGGTCACGACGACGACGAAGGCGATGTTGAAGACCAGTTCCGCATCGGGCACGCCGGCGAGCAGCGGAAAGACCGCGAGCACGATCGGCACCGCGCCGCGCAGTCCGATCCACCCCATGAACGCCACCTCGCGCGGCGCGAAGCGAAACGGCAGCAGGCACAGCCATACCGCGAGCGGACGTGCGACGAGCATCAGGAACGCCGACACCGCCAGCGCCTGCCAGGCGATCGCCGGCAGCTCGGCGGGCGTGACGAGCAGCCCGAGCAGCAGGAACATGCTCGACTGCGCAAGCCAGGCCATGCCGTCCATCGCCCGCAGCAGGTTCTCCGCAGTGCGGCGCAACTGGTTGCCGACGACCAGGCCCACCAGATAGACGGCGACGAAGCCGCTGCCGCCGAGCATGCTGGTGAGAGCGAAGACGGTGACGCCGCCCGAGCAGAGCAGCAGCGCGCTCAGCCCCTCGCCGACCTGGGCGCGACGCATCGCCCAGGCGATCGCCAGGCCGAGACCGAGCCCGAGGATGCCGCCCAGGCCGAACTGCACGAGCAGCTGGCGCGCCAGGCCGAGCCCCTTGAGATGCTCGGGCGCCATCAGCACTTCGATCATCAGCGTCGTGAGGAAGATCGCGGTCGGGTCGTTGATGCCCGACTCGATCTCCAGCGTGTTCGCGACGCGCTCGTTCAGCCGCGTGCCGCTGGCGCGCAGCAGCGCGAACACGGCGGCCGCGTCGGTCGAGCCGACGATCGAACCGAGGAGCAGCCCGAGCCGCCAGTCGACGTCGAAGACCCAGGCGGTGAACAGCCCCGTCGGCAACGCGGTGAGCACGACGCCGAGCGAGGCGAGCACCAGCGACGGACGCAGCGCGACGCGGAAGGTCGCCAGCTTCGTCCGCAATCCGCCGTCGAGCAGGATGATCGCCAGCGCCAGGTTGCCGACGAAGAACGCGAGCCGATGGTCGTCGAAATCGATGCCGCCGATGCCGTCCTCGCCGGCGAGCATGCCGACCAGCAGGAACACGAGCAGGAACGGGATGCCGAAGCGCGACGAGAATGCGCCGAGCAGGATGCCGGCGAACATCACCAGGGCACCCGCCAGCAGCAATTGATTGACGGCTTCCATCGGCTGCGAATGTAGCAGTCGGAATTCGGCCGACGAAGGATTCGTGCCGGTGCGCGCGCAACGGGGCCTGCGCGCCGCCGCCCCGCGCGGAGCCGCGCAGCGCCTCGAATGCCCGCGCTCCGAGCGAGGTTCGCCTCGGTGCGCGTGGCACCGCGAATCTATGCTGGGGACAACGGTGGTCGGCGCCGGCCGCCCACCCCCGCAGGAGCATCCGATGACCGATTCGAACCGCAGCGCAGGCTCGACCACCGGCAGCGGCGCGCCCGCGCCCAGCGACCGCCACTCGCTGACGATCGGACCCGACGGGCCGATCCTGCTGCACGACGTGCACTTCCTCGAGCAGATGGCGCACTTCAATCGCGAGAAGGTGCCCGAGCGCCAGCCGCACGCCAAGGGCGCGGGCGCCTTCGGCGTCTTCGAGACCACCGCCGACGTTTCCCAATGGACGAAGGCGGCCCTGTTCCGCAAGGGCGCCGCCACCGAGATGCTCGCGCGCTTTTCCACCGTCGCCGGCGAGATGGGCAGCCCGGACACCTGGCGCGACGTACGCGGCTTCTCGCTGAAGTTCTACACCGAGGAAGGCAACTACGACCTCGTCGGCAACAACACGCCGATCTTCTTCGTGCGCGACCCGATGAAGTTCCCGCACTTCATCCGCAGCCAGAAGCGCCTGCCCGACTCCGGCCTGCGCGACAACCACATGCAGTGGGACTTCTGGACGAGCAACCCGGAGAGCGCGCACCAGGTGACGTACCTGATGGGCGTGCGCGGGCTGCCGCGCACCTGGCGCCACATGAACGGCTACGGCTCGCACACGTTCCTCTGGGTCAATGCCGCGGGCGAGAAGTTCTGGATCAAGTACCACTTCCACACGAGCCAGGGCATGGCCTTCTTCACCAATTCGGAAGCGGCCGAGATGGCGGGGCGCGACGCCGATTTCCATCGCCGCGACCTGTTCGAAGCCATTGCCCGCGGCGAGTTTCCGAGCTGGACGCTGTCGGTGCAGGTGATGCCGTACGCCGAAGCGAAGAGCTACCGGCTCAATCCCTTCGATCTGACCAAGACCTGGCCGCACGCCGACTACCCGCTGCACGAAGTCGGCACGATGACGCTGAACCGCAATCCGGAGAACTTCTTCGCGCAGATCGAACAGGCCGCCTTCTCGCCCGGCAACACCGTGCCCGGCATCGGGCTGTCGCCCGACAAGATGCTGCTCGGTCGTGCCTTCGCCTACCACGACGCGCAGCGCAACCGCATCGGAACCAACTTCCATCAGCTGCCCGTGAACCGGCCGAAGGTGCCGGTGAACAGCTATCTGTTCGACGGGCAGATGACGGTCGAGCACAGCGGCGCCGCGCCCGTTTACGCCCCCAACAGCGGCGGGCGCCCGTGGTCCGACGAGACCGGCCCGGTGGACGACGGCTGGGAGGCCGACGGCGAGATGGTGCGCAGCGCCTACACGCTGCGCTCCGACGACGACGACTTCACGCAGCCGGGCATCCTGGTGCGCCGGGTGTTCGACGACGCGCAGCGGCAAATGCTCGTCGACCAGGTGGCCGGCAGCCTGCTCGGCGGCGTGCGCTCGCCGGTGCTCGAGCGCGCCTTCGACTACTGGAAGCGGATCGACGCCGAGGTCGGAGGACGCATCGAGGAGAAGGTGCGCGCCGGGCATGCACCCCAGCCGGCCGAAGGGATGGGCGAGCGCTGAGGGAACGTCCTCGAGTGCTGTCCGACCACGACGTCTGGCTGTTTCGGGAAGGTACGCACGCCCGTCTGTACGAGCACTTGGGCTGCCGTCCACGACCGGACGGCCGCGGCGCGTCGTTCGCCGTGTGGGCGCCGAACGCACGCGCCGTCTCGGTGATCGGCGACTGGAACGACTGGAATCCCGAGCGCGACCCCCTGGCGTTGCGCGGCGACGGCTCGGGCATCTGGCAGGGCGTCGCCACGGATGCGCGTGCCGGCTACCGCTACAAGTTCCGCATGGTTTCGGGCGAGGGCACGCCGCTGCCCGACAAGAGCGATCCCTTCGCCTTCTGCTGCGAACCGGCGCCGGCAACCGCCTCGCGCATCTGGCCGCTCGACTACGCGTGGAACGACGCGCAGTGGATGGCGAACCGCCGCGAACGCAACGCACCCGGCGCGCCGATCGCGATCTACGAGGTGCACGCCGGCTCGTGGCGGCGCCACGACGACGGCCGCTTCCTCTCGTATCGCGAGCTGGCCGAGGCGCTGGTGCCCTACGTGCTCGACCTGGGGTTCACGCACGTCGAGCTGATGCCGACCACCGAGCATCCGTTCTACGGATCGTGGGGATACCAGACGACGGGCTATTTCGCGCCGACCGCGCGCTACGGCACGCCGCAGGACTTCATGTACTTCGTCGACCATCTGCACCGCCACGGCATCGGCGTGCTGCTCGACTGGGTGCCGTCGCACTTCCCGGCCGACGAGCACGGTCTCGCGCGCTTCGACGGGACCTTCCTGTACGAGCACGCCGACCCCCGGCAGGGGTTCCATCCCGAATGGAACTCGATCATCTTCAACTACGGCCGCCACGAGGTCTGCGCGTTCTTGCTCTCGTCGGCGCTCTTCTGGCTCGATCGCTACCACGTCGACGGTCTTCGCGTCGACGCCGTCGCCTCGATGCTGTACCTGGACTACGCGCGCAGGGAAGGCGAGTGGATCCCGAACCGGTTCGGCGGACGCGAGAACCTCGAGGCGGTCGATTTCCTGCGCCGGCTGAACGAAGCGGTCTATCGCGATCATCCGGACGCGATGACGGTCGCCGAGGAATCGACGGCGTGGCCGATGGTGTCGCGTCCGACCTGGCTGGGCGGCCTCGGCTTCGGCATGAAATGGAACATGGGCTGGATGCACGACTCGCTCGCCTACTTCCGTGAGGATCCCGTCCATCGCCGGTTCCACCACGACCGGCTCACGTTCTCGCTCTGGTACGCGTTCAACGAGAACTTCGTTCTGCCGCTGTCGCACGACGAGGTCGTGTACGGCAAGGGATCGCTGCTGGGCCGGATGCCCGGCGACGACTGGCAGCAGCTCGCCAACCTGCGGCTGCTGCTCGGCTGGATGTGGACGCACCCCGGCAAGAAGCTGCTGTTCATGGGCGGCGAGCTGGGACAGCGCGCCGAATGGACGCACGAGGGCCAGCTCGACTGGCCACTGCTCGAGCACGCCGGGCACGCCGGCGTGCAGCGGTGGGTGCGCGACCTGAACCGGCTGTACCGCAGCGAGCCGGCGCTGCACCAGCTCGATTTCGCCTCGGAAGGCTTCGAGTGGATCGACGCGAGCGATGCCGGCAACAGCGTGCTCGCGTTCCTGCGCAAGGCGGGCGAGGACGCGCCCCGGCTGCTGGTCGTCTGCAATTTCACGCCGGTTCCGCGCACGAACTACGCGCTCGGCGTTCCCGGCGCCGGCCGATGGGACGAAGTGCTCAACGGCGACGCCGCCGCATACGGAGGCTCGGGCTGGGGCAACCTGGGCAGCGTCGAGGCGCTGCCGGCCGCCGCGCACGGCCGACCCTGGTCGCTGACGCTGGCGCTGCCGCCGCTGGCGATGACCGTTTTCCGCGAGAGCCCCGATGGCCGGTGACGAAGGACGCGCCCGCGCCGTGATCGACCGCGTGGCGCCGACGGTCGACGGCGGCCGATTCGCCGTCAAGCGCGTGCAGGGCGAAGCGCTGGTCGTGCTCGCCGACTGCTTCACCGACGGACACGACACGATCCGGGTCCTGCTGCGCTGGCGGCACGAAGACGAACGCAATTGGCACGAGAGCGAGATGGGGCCGCTGGGCAACGACCGCTGGCGCGGACGCCTCGTCGCCGGCGAGCCGGGCGCCTATCGCTACGGCGTCGTCGCCTGGGTCGATCCGCTGGCCACCTGGCGCACCGAGTTCGCGCGGCGCGACGATCCGGACGACCAGCGCCTGGCCGCGCGCCTCGGATCGGCGCTGATCGCCGAGGCCGCGCGGCGCGCCGACGGCGCCGAACGCCGGATGCTCGGTGAATGGGCGAAGGCGCTCGAGGCCGCCGCACGCGACGGCGCGGCCATCGACGCGCTGCGCAGCCTCGCACTCGACGATGCGCGCTACCAGATGGCGCTGCGCTTTCCCGACCGCCGTTTCGAGACGCGCTGGCCGATCGAGCTGCCGCTGAAGGTCGACCGCCCGCGCGCGGGTTTCTCGTCGTGGTACGAGCTGTTCCCGCGATCGACCTCGCCGCACCCCGGGCGGCATGGAACCCTCGCCGACTGCGCCGCGCGGCTCGACGACATCGCCGCGCTCGGCTTCGACATCGTCTACCTGCCCCCGATCCATCCGATCGGGCGCCTGCAGCGCAAGGGACGGAACAATGCATTGACCGCCGGCCCCGACGACGTCGGCAGCCCATGGGCGATCGGCTCGAGCGAGGGCGGGCACGACGCGATCCATCCGCAGCTCGGCGACTTCGAGGACTTCGACGCGCTCGTCGCGAAGGCGCGATCGCTCGACATGGAGATCGCGCTGGACATCGCGTTCCAGTGCGCGCCCGACCACCCGTGGGTCGAGGCGCATCCGCAATGGTTCCGGCGTCGCCCCGACGGCAGCGTGCAGTACGCGGAGAACCCGCCGAAGAAGTACCAGGACATCTATCCCTTCGACTTCGAGACCGACGACTGGACGGCGCTGTGGCAGGCGCTGAAAGGGGTGTTCGACTTCTGGATCGCACGCGGCGTGCGCGCGTTCCGCGTCGACAATCCGCACACGAAGCCCTTCGCGTTCTGGGAGTGGGTGATCGGCGAGATCCACCGCCGGCATCCGGACGTCCTCTTCCTGTCCGAGGCGTTCACCCGGCCCGCGCCGATGCACCGGCTCGCCAAGCTCGGTTTTTCGCAGTCGTACACCTACTTCGCCTGGCGCAACACGAAGGAGGAGCTCACCGCGTATTTCGAGGAGCTCGCGCACGGGCCGGGGCGCGAATACTTCCGGCCCAACGCCTGGCCGAACACGCCCGACATCCTCACCGAGGCCCTGCAGCACGGAGGGCGGCCGGCCTTCGTGTCGCGGCTCGTGCTCGCGGCGACGCTGTCGGCGAACTACGGCATCTACGGCCCGGCCTACGAGCTGATGGCGCACACCGCCCGCGAGCCCGGCAGCGAGGAGTATCTGGACTCGGAGAAATACGAGATCCGCCACTGGGATCTCGACCGTCCCGACAGCCTTCGTCCGCTCGTCGCGCTGGTCAACCGGATCCGGCGCGAGAACCGGTCGCTGCAGTCGAACGACGGACTTTCCTTCGTGCCCGTCGACAACCCGCAGCTCATCGCCTACGCGAAGCGTTCGCCCGACGACACGAACGCCGTCCTCGTCGTGGTCAACCTCGATCCGCATCATCCGCAGAGCGGATGGGTCGAGCTCGACCTCGCGCGCTTCGGTATCTCCGCCGACGACACGTTCCAGATGCACGACCTGCTCTCGGGCGCCCGCTACCTCTGGCACGGTCCTCGCAATTTCGTGCTGCTCGATCCGGCGCGGATGCCGGCGCACGTGTTCCGCCTGCGCCGCCGCATCCGCCGCGAGCAGGATTTCGACTACTTCGACTGAAGGGCGATCGCATCGATGGACGCCGCGCATCCTGCCGCATCGTCGCAGCGCCCGGCGGCGTCGGAAGATCGGCCGGATCCGCCGGCGCCCGATGCCCGCGCGCCCAGGCCGGCGAGCGTCTGGCTCGACGACGACCCGCTCTGGTACCGCGACGCGGTGTTCTACCAGCTGCACGTGAAGGCGTTCTTCGACTCGAACGGCGACGGAATGGGCGACTTCGCGGGGCTCACGTCGAAGCTCGACTACATCCGCGACCTCGGCGTCAATGCGATCTGGGTGATGCCGTTCTACCCGTCGCCGCTGCGCGACGACGGCTACGACGTCTCCGACTACCGCAACGTCCACCCGCAGTACGGCACCCGCAACGACCTGCGCGCGTTCATACGCGAAGCCCATCGGCGGGGCCTGCGGGTCATCACCGAGCTCGTCGTCAACCACACCTCCGACCAGCACCCGTGGTTCCAGGCGGCGCGACGCGCGCCGCCTGGCTCCTCGAAGCGCAACTTCTACGTCTGGAGCGACGATCCGACGCGCTACGCGGGAACGCGGGTCATCTTCACCGACACCGAGTCTTCGAACTGGACCTGGGATCCGGTCGCGAAGGCCTATTACTGGCATCGCTTCTTCGGCCACCAGCCCGACCTGAACTTCGAGAACCCGCTGGTGCTCAAGGCGGTCGTGCGCACGATGCGCTTCTGGCTCGACATGGGCGTCGACGGCTTCCGGCTCGACGCGATCCCGTACCTGTGCGAACGCGAGGGCACGAGCAACGAGAACCTGCCCGAGACGCACGAGGTGATCAAGCGCATCCGCTCGATGCTCGACGAGGGCCACGCCAGCCGCATGCTGCTCGCCGAGGCGAACCAGTGGCCCGAGGACGTGCGCGAATACTTCGGCGACGGCGACGAGTGCCACATGGCGTACCACTTCCCGCTGATGCCACGCATGTACATGGGCATCGCACAGGAAGACCGCCATCCGATCGTCGAGATCCTGCAGCAGACGCCGGATATCCCGGAGGGCTGCCAGTGGGCGGTCTTCCTGCGCAACCACGACGAGCTGACGCTCGAGATGGTCACCAGCCGCGAGCGCGACTACATGTACCGCGCGTACGCGATCGACCCGCGCGCGCGGATCAACCTGGGCATCCGACGCCGGCTCGCACCGCTGATGGAGAACGACCGCGACCGCATCAAGCTGATGAACAGCCTGCTGCTGTCGATGCCGGGCTCGCCGATCGTCTACTACGGCGACGAGATCGGCATGGGAGACAACATCTTCCTCGGCGATCGCGACGGGGTTCGAACGCCGATGCAGTGGAGCCCCGACCGCAACGCCGGCTTCTCGCGCGCCGACCCGCAGCGGCTGTACCTGCCGCCCATCATGGATCCCGTCTACGGCTACGAGGCGGTCAACGTCGAAGCGCAGGCGCGCGATCCGTCCTCGCTGCTGAACTGGATGCGTCGCCTGCTCGCGGTGCGGCAGACGAGCCGCGCCTTCGGCCGCGGGCGCCTCGAGCTGCTCAAGCCGGGCAACCGCAAGATCCTCGCGTACCTGCGCGAGTACGAGGCCGACGACGACGGCGACGCGATCCTCTGCGTGGCGAATCTCGCGCGCACCGCGCAGCCGGTGGAGCTGGGCCTGTCGCGCTTCCGCGGCCGCGTGCCGGTCGAGATGATCGGGCGCACGCCGTTCCCGCCGATCGGCGAGCTGCCCTACCTGCTGACGCTTCCCGCACACGGCTTCTACTGGTTCCGCCTGTCGACCGACGTCGAGGTGCCCGTCTGGCACGAGGAGCTGCGCGTCGGCGAGGACCTTCCCGTGATGGTGCTCTTCGACGAACTGAACAGCCTGTTCCGCGACCGGGTCGCGCCGTGGCGGCTGCGCCTCGCCGAAAAGACGCGCGAGCAGCTCGAGCGCGACGTGCTGCCGCGCTTCGTCTCGCAGCAGCGGTGGTTCGCCGGCAAGGACCGGACCCTTCGATCGGTCGCGCTGCACGACTGGGCGGTCCTGCGGCGACGCGATCGCAGCTGGCTGTTCGCGATCGTCGACGCCGTCGCCGGCAGCGAGGCGCCGTCCGCCCCGCCCGCGCCGTCGTCCGAAACGTATTTCCTGCCGCTGAGCCTGATCTGGGGCGACATCGACGAACCCCAGGTTCGAACGCTGGGCTCCGCGGTGATCGCGAAAGTGCGACAGCAGGCGCAGATCGGCGTCGTCGCCGACTCGATCGTCGACGAGACGTTCTGCCGCGAGCTGGTCGATGCGATCGGGCGCCGCGAGCGCATCGCGCTCGGCCGCGGCGCGGTCGCGTTCGAGCCCGGCGCTTCCTATGAGCGCATCGTCGACGTCGACGTCCAGTCGCTCGCACTGCAGCGCGGTGCCGGCCAGTCGAGCAACGCGGTCGCGGTGCTCGGCGAAGCGCTGTTCGTCAAGGCGTACCGGCGCCTGCACAAGGGCGTGAATCCCGAAGTCGAGGTGGGGCGCTACCTGACCGACGTCGCCGGCTACGCGAACTGCGTTCCGGTGGCCGGCTGGGTCGAGTACGTCGACGAGACGGGCGAACGCACGACGCTCGCCCTGCTGCAACGGTACGTGCCGCACCAGGGCGACGCCTGGAGCTGGACGGTCGACTATCTCGAACGATTTCTCGAGGAAGGGCGCCTGGTCGTCGACGAACCGGGCGGTGCGCACGACGCGTTCCTCGACCTCGTCGCCACGCTCGGTGCGCGCGTCGGCGAGCTGCATCGCGCCTTCGCGCTGCGCACCGGCGATCCGGCCTTCGATCCGCAACCCGCCGATGCCACCGCCGTCGGGCGCTGGCCCGAGCGGGTGCGCGACGAAGCGCGGCGCTCGCTGGCGATGCTCGAAGCACGGCTCTCCGAGCTGCCCGACGACGCGCGCACGCTCGCCGACCAGCTGCTCGGGCGTCGCGCCGAGCTCGCCGCCGTCGCCGACCTCCCCTCGCTGCCCGAGGGGCTGCTCGTCACGCGCCACCACGGCGACCTGCACCTCGGCCAGGTGCTGCTGTCGAACGACGATTTCCTGATCATCGATTTCGAAGGCGAGCCGTCGCGCCCGATCGAGGAGCG
>DATGRE010000063.1:0-2494 GCA_035303885.1 Zeimonas sp.
GACCACAGATACGCTCGCGCGCGAGCACCGGCACACGCGCTGCACCTTGCGGCACGCCGCCGGAGCCCCACACCCTCCCTACGCAAAGAGCCGGAGGAACGGAAACGATGGAACGCCTGCTGCAGGATCTGCGACACGCCGGGCGCGCGCTGCGCACGGCGCCGGGCTTCACGATCCTCGCCGTCGTCGCGCTGGCGCTCGGCATCGGCGCCAACACGGCGATCTTCAGCCTGGTCAACGCGGTGCTGCTCAGGCCGCTGCCGGTGGAAGGGCTGGACCGGCTGCACGTCGTGCGGGAGGACATCCCGCCGCTCGACCTCTATGACGCGGCGCTCGCGATACCGGAGGTGCTGGACCTGGCCGCGCGCGAAGACGCGTTCGAGGCGGTCACCGGGTTCCGGGTCGGCGACCGCACGCTGACGGGCTACGGCGAGCCGCAGCGCGTCGGCGTCGCGACGACGCTGGGCGACTTCGCGGGCGTGTTCGGCGTGCGGCCGCAGCTCGGCCGCTTCTACCGGCCGGAGCAGTCGACCGATGGCACGCACCGTGTCGCCGTCGTGAGCCACGGGCTGTGGCAGCAGCTCTCGGGCGGCGATCCGGACTTCGTCGGCCGCACGCTCGAGCTGAACGGCGAGTTCTACGAGGTGGTGGGCGTGATGCCGCCGGCGGTGCGCTACCCGCGCGGCGTTCAGGTCTGGGTGCCGCTCGAGGTGACGCCGCAGGATCGGCTGAACCGAGGCCGGCTGTTCGTGACGGCGGTGGTGCGCACGCGGGCCGACGTCGGCGAAGCGCAGCTCGCGGCGCACCTCGCCGCCGAGGCCCGCCGCTGGAACGACGAGCACCACGGCGGCAGTGACGTCAAGGCACTGGGGTCGACGCCGCTCGTCGAGGACCTCGCCGGCTCGCTCGGCACCGTGCTACTGGTGCTGCTGGGCGCCGTCGGCTTCGTGCTGCTGCTCGCCGCGGCCAACGTCGCGAGCCTCCAGCTCGTGCGCGCCGTCGCACGTTCGAAGGAGCTGGCCGTGCGCGCCGCGCTGGGCGCCGGCCGCGGGCGCATCGCGCGGCAGCTCCTGGCCGAGAGCGTCCTGCTCGCGCTGCTCGGCGGCGCGGCCGGGCTCTGGCTCGGCTCGCTCGCGCTCGACCTCGTCGCGCGCTGGCAGCCCGCGCAGCAGATGAACCTCACGGACGTCCCGCTCGACGGCGCCGTCCTCGCCTTCACCGCGCTCGCCGCGTTGCTCGCCGCACTCGCATCCGGGCTCGTGCCCGCACTGCGCGCCGCGCGCGTCGACCCGCAGGCGGCGCTGCGCGAGGCCGGCCGCGGCGCGTCCGCCGGCCGCGGCCGCCACCGCCTGCTCCGCGCCGGCAGCGTGCTCCAGGTCGCGCTCGCGCTCGTGCTGCTGCTCGGCTCCGGGCTCATGGTCCGCACGCTCTCGCAACTGCTCGCCACCGACCCGGGCTTCGACCCCGTGGACGTCGTCACTGCGCGGGTCTCGATCCCGGGTGCCGTGTACAGCCCGTCCGAGCGGCGCGTCGCGTTCTTCGACGCACTGCTCGAGCGCGCCCGCGCGCTGCCCGGCATCGAGTCCGTCGCGCTGACCAGCGACCTGCCGTTCAGCGGCCGCAGCGACAGCAGTCCGTTCGCCATCATCGGCGAGGCGACCATGAACGACGACGAGCAGCTCCACGCCGAGGCCCGCACGGTGAGCCCCGACTACTTCCGCACCATGGGCATCCGGCTGCTCGCCGGCCGCGACTTCGATTCCACGGAACGCATCGGCTCGCCGCTCGCCGTCATCATCGACCGCACGTTCGCCGAGCAGTTCTTCCCGGGCCGGGACCCGGTCGGCCGGCAGATCGCGGGCGGCCACACGAACGGGCAGCCCGCGACGATCGTCGGCGTCGTCGAGCGCGTGGACCACGAGGAGATCGGCGGCGCTGCCGTGCGCAAGGCCCTCGCCTACTACCCGCACCCGCACCACGCCTTTGCCACGTCGTACGGCATCGTCGTGCGCAGCGGCCAGCCCGTCGGCAGCATCACGAACGCCCTGCGCGCGGTCCTGGCCGAGCTGGACCCGAACGTCCCGCTGTACGACGTACAGACGATGGAGGGCCGCATCGAGCGCTCGTTCGGCCCGCGCCGCCTCGCCATGCTCGCACTCGCCGGCTTCGCCGCGCTCGCGGTCATCCTCGCCGCGCTCGGCATCTACGGCGTCATGCGCTACACGACGGGGCAGCGCACGCACGAGATCGGCATCCGCATCGCGATCGGCGCGCAGCGCGGGGACGTGGTGCGCCTCGTGCTGCGGCAGGGCCTGGCCATCGTCGCGGCCGGCCTCGGCATCGGCCTCGCCGCCGCGTTCGCGCTGACCCGCGTCATGCGCAGCGTGCTGTTCGGCATCAGCCCGCACGATCCGCTCACGTTCGCCGCCGCGACCGCGCTGCTCGCCGGCGTCGCGCTCGTCGCGGTCTGGCTGCCCGCGCACCGCGCCACGCG
>DATGRE010000064.1:0-20728 GCA_035303885.1 Zeimonas sp.
GGACGACGTGGCCGACGCGATGTTCGACGCCGCAGTGGGCGAACCGCTCAACGACACACGCGAGATCGCCGGACCCCAGCAGTTCCGCTTGGCCGGACTGGTCGGCGAGTACCTGGCGGCGAAGAAGGACACACGCCGCGTGGTCGTTGACGACGGGGCGCTGTACTTCGGCGCTGCTCTGGACGACGCGACGTTGCTGCCGACGAGCGGCCCGACGCCTCTGGGCAAGGTGACGTTTCGGTCCTGGTTGGCGACCCGGGTTCTCGAGTGACGATGCAGAAGGCTGCGCGCGACCGAACGGTTCAGACGACGATGGCTCCGTCGGCCAGGTAGCTACGGAAGTTCTCGACCGGTATCGCGGCGACTCCGAGGGAGTGCTCGTCGGCCCACGTGACGACGACCACGTCGCGTTCGTCCACGCGGATCTCGACGGGCCCGTGCCGGATTTCCTGCATCGGGCCCGAGCCTTCGCGATATTCCACGTTGCCGACGACCTCGGCCGTCAGCGTCGATGGAAGGGCGTTGCAGTCGAGGCGTGCCTGGGAAGGGAGTGGTCCGATGCCTTCGTCCGTTGGCCGTACCCGGGCGACACCGGCGTCGCCATCGAGGCGGCTCAGAAACGACAGGCGCGACAGGCTCCGGAGAGCTCGCATTTCCCACGCGGCCGCCCCCTGCAACCTGGCCGTCTCGACGGCCCGGAGATAGCAGCCCTGCGCTTCTTCGGTTTCGCTCCGTCGTTCGTGGCGCCAGCCGACGGCACGCCAGGCCTCGGCGGCGCACCAAAGCCCCTCGCCGCGCGCGAGCCGCTCGACGAGTTCATCATCGAGCCAGTCGGCGCAGAACGTCATGAGCATTTCCTTGCGCGGCACATCGTACGCGGGGAGCCGTTCCGCCACCTGCCGGATGTACGCCGGCCGGTCCGGCGCCATGCCGAGTTGCACGCCCTCGACGAACCACTCCGCGTACCGCAGCCATCCCATCAGTCCCCGGCGCTGTGCCTCGTCCCTCATCCGGTAGGCCCACCGCTCGGCCAGTTCCGTCGCGTTCGACCAGAGAGCCACGGGGCACGCGCCATACAGCGCTGCGCACAGGGATACGGCGTGGCCGATCGACTCGGCACGATCGACGCCTTCGCGCGCAATCTGCAGAGCGTTCGCCGCGTCCCCCTGCAGCCATAGGGTTCGGCACAGCACGGCGCTGGTCGCGACGACGGGATCGGGACCGATCGAGTTGGCATGCGTGCGCCCGATGCGATGCGCGATCGCGAGCGCGGCCTCGCTGTGCCGCTTCGACACGTCGAGCCGGGCGCAGAAGTGGTTGGCCATCGAGCTGACGCGGTGCGCCAGGACGCGTGCCGTTGGATCGTCCCGTGCCTTCGCCAAGGCGAGCAGCGCTTCGGAATGGCGCAGCGCCGCCGCGTATTCGCCGCGGAAGATGTCGCAGGTGCTGCGCCCCCAGCGGGCTCGCAGCTCCAGTTCCGCCGCCCTGCACGCGAGGGCGCCGGCCAGGGCACGATCGCAGACCGCATCGGTTGCCTCGTTCGTCCATCCGGTATGCAGCAACGCTGCGACCAGCAAGGTGTACAGCGAGGCTACCGTCTCGGCGTTCGCTCCGGGTTGTCGGTCGAGCAGATCCAGAGCAGCCTCGATCTGGTCCCGAAATTCCGCGACTCGAGATTCGTGGAACCACAGCGGCGACGAGGCCTCGACCAGCGCAGCCGCCGTTGGGGGGTTGGGCTGCTCGGTCAGGCACACCTTCAGCGCGTAACGCACGTCGTTCAGCCGGTGGCCGTACCGGTCACTCCAGGCCTGCTCGTCCAGGCTCCGCAGCGCCTCGGTCGCCTCCCTCATGAGGGCGAGCATGAGTGTGGCATGGCGGCGCAACAGGGCAGGGCGTTCCTCGCTGCGCGCGAGGAGCGCAGCCGCATAGGCCCTCGTCGTGTCGAGCAGGCGGTAGGGCGCGGTTTCGTCGTTGCCGTCGAAGAAGACGAGCGATTTGCCCGTCAGCGAGATCATTGCTTCGAAGGCCGCCTCCGCGTCCATGTCGACGGCCATGCCGAGCGCAGCGTCCACATCGAAGCGCCCGCGGAAGACCGACAACCGTCGGAACAGTCGCAGCTCTTCGTCGTTCAGCAGCGCGGTGCTCCAGTCGAGCGCCGCGGCGAGGGTGCGGTGTCGAGGCGGAGCCGACCGGCTTCCCGGCGACAGAAGTGGAACGTGATCGTCCAGTTGGAGCGAGAGGTCGCGCACCGACTGCACGCCCAGTCGGGCAGCGATCAGTTCGATGGCGAGCGGGATACCGTCGAGTCGTCGCGCGATCCTCGCCAGCAGCCGGCCGTCGGATTCCTGGAAGGCGCGCACGCCGGCTGCCTTTGCCCGTTCCGCGAGCAATTGCACCGCGGGCCAGTGCAGCGCCTCTTCCAGCGAGAGGCGTTCAGTGTCCGGTACCGCCAGCGTGGACAGGCGCAGGACGCGTTCTCCCGCCACGTAAAGCGCCTCGCGGCTGGTCGCGAGCACACGCAGCTTCGGCAGTGCGGTCAGCAATCCGATGATCGGCTCAGCGAGCGAATCGACGACGCGCTCGCAGTTGTCGATCAGCAGCAACGTGTCGTGCCCCGCGACGCGGCGGGTGACAGCGGCGATGGCGTCGGGCATGTCGGGGGCCGCTCCCAGCGCGCGCGCAATCGTCCCGGCCACATGAGCGGGCGAGACGAGCGGAGCGAGGTCCACGAATGCGACGAGCGAGGCGTTCCGCTCTCGATGGATTTCCGCCGAGCGGATTGCCAGGGTCGTCTTGCCGATGCCGCCGGCGCCGACGATCGTGACGAGCCGATGCTCGGCGAGCAAGGCAAGGACCGTGTCCACATCGGTTTCGCGGCCGATCAGCGCGGTGAATCTGGTCGGCAGTGCCGCATGCGCCGGCGTTGCCGATTCCTGAGCGGTCGCGCCGATCGGCTCGCGGCGTACCCGTCCGTTGAACCGGTAGCCTCGCAGCGCAACGGTGGATATCCATTCGCTGCAGTCCTCACCGTCGTCGGGCGTGCCGAGAGCCTTGCGCAGCATCGACATATGCACGCGAACGCTGCCTTCCTCGACCACTACGCCCTTCCAGACCGCGGAGAGCAGCTCGTCCTTGCCGACGAATTCGCCGGCTCGACGCACGAGACTCAGCAGCAGGTCGAAGGCGCGGGATCCGAGGCGCACGCGCTCCCCCGCCCGTTCGAGCCTGCGCTGATCCTCGAGAAGGAGGAAAGCGCCGAACCGCCAGCGGATCGGTGTCGACCCCGGATCGATCGGATCCTCGGGATGTGCCTGCATCTGGAGGGGCGCCCTCGGCTGGCTGCGGCTGCGGCATGCCCTACCGCGGCCGGGATCGTGGACACGCCGCTTAACAAAGCTTAACGCAGCTTGACTGTCACGAGCTCCCGTTGCCGAGCACACTGGCCGCAGGGTCGCTTCGCGAGGACGGCCTTCTGCTTCACTCGAGCCGGGAGCTCTACGCCATGCCGCCTTCTTCGTCCCTGGACGCTCCACACGCCCCGCTTTCCACGCGCTCGGATCCCCTTGCCGCCGGCTTCGCCATGACGTATGCCGGGGTGATCGCCTTCATCGCCGTTGTCACGGAGGGGAGCTTCGCGCGGGCCGCGGACCGGCTGGGCATCGGCCGGTCAGCCGTGAGCCGCAGCGTGCAGAGGCTGGAAGACCAGCTCAACGTCCGGCTCCTGAGCCGCACCACGCGAAGCACCGCCCTCACCCGCGAAGGCGACGTCTTCTACGCGAGCTGCCACCCCGGGGTCGACCGGATCGTACAGGCGGTCGACGAGATGAGAGATCTGCGAAATGGAGCTCCTCGCGGACACGTCCGCGTCAGCTCCGGGGTCGGCTTCGGGCGCAACGTGGTCGCGCCGCTGCTCGGGGAATTCCGCGTCGCCTACCCGGAAGTGTCTGTCGATCTGCGCCTGAACGACCGGCCGACCGATTTCACATCCGATCGCGTGGACGTCGCCTTCCGCAGCGGACGGCTGGAGGACGCGCAGATCATCGCGAGACGGATCATTCCCATGCAGATGCTCGTCTGCGGCTCGCGTGCGTACCAGGCAACCCGCGGACTGCCCCTCACCGTGGACGACGTGCCCGATCACGAATGCGTCAACTTCCGGCTCGGTTCCGGTCGGATCTCGGAGTGGGAGTTCAAGGTGGACGGCCAGGTCCGCAGGTTCCTGCCGCGAGCGGGGCTCACCTGCAACGATCCGCAACTGGTTCTGCAGGCGGTGCTGGAGGGACAAGGCATCGCGCAGATGCCGGAGTACCTGGTCTGCGAATTCGTCCGATCGGGCGCGCTCGTCCCTTGTCTGACGCGACTCGCTCCCGACGATCTGGGCCACTACATCTGCTACCAAAGTCGGCAGCACATGCCATCGCGCATTCGGGTCTTCGTCGACTTCATGACGGCACGGATCCGGGAACTGGATCTTCGGTGCCTTCCGGAGGCGGGCTGAGCCGCGCTGCAGGCCGAATCGATGGTGGCCAAGGGCGGAATCGCCTTCGGCCATCGATTTTGCTCGCTGCGCTCGCAAATCGATGGTGGCCAAGGGCGGAATCGAACCACCGACACAAGGATTTTCAGTCCTCTGCTCTACCAACTGAGCTACTTGGCCGCCGAGCGCGCGGCAGGACCCGCCGCGCCCGAAAGGCCGCAATCTTAGCAGATGCGCCGGGCGCGCCGAGACCCGCAACCTATAATGCCGCGCATGTCGGCCAGCAGCGATCTCCTCCGCACCGACGTCGCCGTCGTCGGCCGCGGCGCGGTCGGCGTGGCGGCGGCGCTGGCGCTGTCGCGCGCGGGCCTGTCCACCGTGCTGGTCGGCGTGCCGCCCGTTGCCGACCCGATCGACGAAGCCGACGCCTGGGACCTGCGCGTCTTCGCGCTGTCGCCCGCCACGCGGCGACTGCTCGAATCGATCGACGCCTGGCAGGCGATCGATGCGCAGCGCGTCGCGCCGGTCTACGACATGCGCGTCTATCCGGCGTTCGGCTCGCAGGACGACGAGCTGCACTTCAGCGCCTACGAGTCGGGCATCGAAGCGCTCGCGTGGATCGTCGAGCAACGCAACCTGATGCGCGCGCTCGAACGGGCGCTCGACGACGCGAAGCTGCGCGTGCTCGACGAGCGTTTCGACGCCTTCGAGTCGCCTTCGATCGCGGGCGCGGCACCGCCCACGAGCATCCGACTCGTCCTCGAGGGCGGGCGCCGCATCGAGGCCCGCCTCGTCGTCGGCGCCGACGGCGCCGCCTCGCGCGTGCGCGAAGCGGCGGGCATCGAGAACCGGGTCTCCGACTATCCGCAGCGCGCGCTGGTCGGGCATTTCGACACGGCGCTGTCGCATCGCGACGTCGCCTGGCAGTGGTTCGGCGAGCATGGCGTGCTCGCGCTGCTTCCGCTGCCGGTCACCGACGGTACCCACCCGCCGGCCGGCCGCGTCAGCATGGTGTGGGCGGCGCCGCACGAGCTCGCCGACGAACTGCAGGCGATGGCACCCGAGCACCTCGCCGCGCGCGTGCAGCAGGCGAGCGGATCGGCGCTCGGCGCGATGACGTCGATCTCGCGCGTCGCCGGCTTTCCGTTGCGGCTGGCGCGCGCGGCCTCGATGATCGCACCGCGGGTCGCGCTGGTCGGCGACGCGGCGCACGTCGTGCATCCGCTGGCCGGACAGGGAATGAACCTGGGCTTCGGCGACGTCGAGGCACTCGTGCGCACGCTGCGCGGGCGAGAGGCGATGCGCGACCCGGGCGAGCGGCTTCTGCTGCGCCGCTACGAGCGCATGCGCGCCGAGCCGGTGGCGCTGATGCGCCGGACCACCGACGGCCTGCAGCGGCTGTTCGATCCCGTCCGTCCGGTCGCTCCGAAGCCGATCGCTCCGTTCGTCCGCTCGTTCGTCGCCTTCGGCTGGCGAAGCGTGGCACGATCACGCTGGATCAAGAGACGCCTCGTGGCGCAGGCGGTACGTTGAGCCGAGGCATTGCAGGGGTTACGTCCATGGTTTCCGTCCCTTCGCGGCGCGCGCGTCGCACCCACCGTGCCCGTCGCGCCGTCACGTCGTTCGGCGCCGCGCTTCTCGGCCTTTCGCTGATGCTCGCGGCGCCGCCGCCGCGCGCGCAAAGCGCGCCGGCCGACGCGCCCGAGGCGCGCATCCGGGCCGCGATGGAGAGCCTGACCCACGGCCGCCGGATCGACGAGATCCGTTCGACGCCGGTGGCGGACCTGTACGAGGTGCGCGTCGGCAACCGGCTCCTCTACGTCGACGGGCAGGGCAGGTACATGTTCCTCGACGGCGACCTGATCGACCTGCAGTTGCAGCGCAATCTCACGCAGGAGCGCATCGAGGAGCTCGAGACGATCGATTTCGGCACTCTTCCGCTGGCGCTGGCGATCAAGCAGGTCCGAGGCAACGGCAAGCGGGTGATCGCGGTCTTCGAGGATCCGAACTGCGGCTACTGCAAGCGGTTGCGCGCCGACCTCGTCCAGCTCGACGACCTGACGATCTACACGTTCCCGCTCGCGATCCTCGCCGCCGACTCCGAAACCAAGGCGCGCAAGGCGTGGTGCGCTTCCGACCCGGCGCACGCGTGGAACGAATTGCTGCTGCACAACCGGGTCCCCGGCAATGCCGGAACCTGTGACACGCCGTTGAAGGAGGTGCACGAGCTCGCGCAGAAGCTCGGCGTCACCGGCACGCCGGTGGTCTTCTTCTCGAACGGCCGGCGCCTGACCGGCTACGCGCCGCCTGAGCATTTCGGCAAGCTGCTCGCCGCGCACTCGAAGAGCTGAGGGCGCGCCGCGCGTTCGCGGCTTCGCGATCCCGCTCGATTCCGATTCGCCGGCCGCTGCCGCGCGCTCAGCGCAGCGGCGGCGTCTCGCCTTTCGGCCAGAGCAGCCAGATCCGCAACGGCTCGCGCGCGAGTCCGGCGAGCCGGCCCGCTTCGTCCCCGGCGCCCCAGAAGAGGTCCGCGCGCACCGCGCCGACGATGGCTGCGCCGCGGTCCTGCGCGACGACCGCGCGACGCATCGGCTCGGCGCGCTCCGGGTGCGTGCTGTCGATGAACAGCAGCGCGCCCGGCGGCACGAAGGCGGGATCGGTCGCCACCGACCGCAGCGGGGTCAGCGCGACGCCGAGCGCGCCCGGCGGGCCGGCGTCCGTGTCGGGCAATTCGCGGAAGAAGATGTAGCGCGGGTTCGATTGCATCACATCGCGCGCCTCGTCGGGATGCGCGCGCAGCCAGGCACGGATCGTCGCCGCGTCCACGTCCTCGGCGGACAGCGCGCCGCGCTCGATCAGCTCGCGGCCGATCGATCGATACGCGTGTCCGTTGTGGTCGGCGAAGCCGACGCGCACGATCGAGCCGTCGGGCAGGCGCACGCGCCCCGAACCCTGCACCTGCAGGAAGAAGGCCTCGATCGGATCGTCGAGCCACAGCAGCACCTCGGCCTGTGGCAGTCCCTCGTGCTCGATTTGCGCGCGCGTCGGATACGGGCCTTGCGGACGACCGTCGCGCAGCCGGGCGCGCGAGCCGTCGGCGAGCGCGACGAGGTCGGCCGGACGCGCGTGCAACGCGACCTGGCGTTTGCTCACGCGCGTGCGCGTGCCGTGCAGGATCGGCTCGTAGTAGCCGGTGAGCAGGCCGTCGCGCCGGCCGCCGGTGCCGACGACCGCCCACGCGTCGAAGCGCGCTTCGATCCAGCGTGCGAGACCCTCGGGCGCGGGCAGTTGCGCGCACAGCGCGGGCCAGGGGTGCGGCGGGCGAGGAAGCGCGCACTGCCGTTCGAGTGCGGCATGCAGGCCGTGCAGCTCGTCGTCGGCCCAGCCCGGCAGCGAAGCGACCGCTCGCGGTGACCGCGCGAGGTCGGTGTCCTCGGCGGGTGCGCGCGCGGTCGAGGACGGCGGCATCGCGCATCCGTTTGCGAGCAGCGAGAAAGCGACGCACGCCGCCGGGACGAGGCATCGGCGCGCGGCGCGTGCGCGCGGCCGCGTGCGCGGGAACTCGCAATTCAATGCAGCGTGCGCGGCATGTTGAGCGCGAACGGCGGGATCTCCACGTCGAAGCGTTCGCCGTCCTCGGCGACGAAGAAGTAGCTGCCGCGCATCGCGCCGCTGGGCGTGGCGAGCTGGCTGCCGCTCGTGTATTCGAAGCGCTCGCCCGGCTGCAGCAGCGGCTGATGTCCGACGACACCGAGCCCCTTGACTTCGATCATGCGTCCGTCGTCGTCGCGGATGATCCAGTGCCGGCTGATCAGCTGCGCGGCGACGGTTCCGCTGTTGGTGATGCGCACGGTGTACGCGAACGAGTAGCGCGAGTCGTCCGGCTTCGATTGCTCCGGCAGATACGAGGTCTGCACCTCGATTCGGAAGTCGTATCGCTTCTCGGGATCGGGCACGGCAGGCGTCGGTCGGTGGGTCGCTACAATTGTAGACGGCACGCCGCGCACCTCCGTGAATCCCTTCCGATGACATCCGACTTCCTGCTCGCGCCCAGCATCCTGTCCGCCGATTTCGCTCGTCTGGGCGAGGAAGTGCGCGCCGTGCAGGCCGCCGGCGCCGACTGGATCCACTTCGACGTGATGGACAACCACTACGTGCCGAACCTGAGCATCGGCCCGATGGTCTGCCAGGCGTTGCGCCCGCACGTGCAGGTGCCGATCGACGTGCATCTGATGGTCGAGCCGGTCGATCGCCTCGTCGGCGATTTCGCGAAGGCCGGCGCGAACTGGATCAGCTTCCATCCCGAAGCGTCGCGCCACGTCGATCGCACGCTCGAGCTGATCCGCGACCATGGCTGCAAGGCCGGGCTCGTCTTCAATCCCGCCACGCCACTGGACTGGCTCGATCACCTGATGGATCGCGTCGATCTCGTGCTGCTGATGTCGGTGAACCCCGGCTTCGGCGGCCAGTGCTTCATTCCGTCGGCGCTGCCGAAGCTGCGCGCCGCGCGCGCGCGCATCGACGCCCACGTGAAGGCCGGCGGGCAGCCGATCCGGCTCGAGATCGACGGCGGCGTGAAAGTCGAGAACATCGCCGAATGCGCGCGCGCGGGCGCCGACACCTTCGTCGCCGGTTCCGCGATCTTCGGCGCGCCCGATGCCGAGGGCGGCTATCGCGGCATCGTCGAGGCCTTCCGCGCGGCGCTCGCTTCGGCGTGAGCACGCGTCGTTTCCGCGCGCGCGCGGTCCTGCTCGATCTCGACGGAACGCTGCTCGACACGGTCGCCGACCTGGCCGCCGCCGTCGATGCGATGCTCGTCGAGCTCGGCCGCGCGCCGATCGGCGAGTCGGCCGTGCGCACCTACGTCGGCAAGGGGGCGCGCGTGCTCGTGCGGCGCGCGCTCGCCGGCGCACTCGATGCGCCCTTCGATCCGCCGGCAGTAAACGCCGCGATGCCCGCCTTCGAGCGCCATTACGCGCGCGAGAACGGATCGCGAGCGCGACCGTATCCGGGCGTTCTCGAAGGGCTCGAGGCGTTGCGCGCGAAGGGGCTCGCGCTCGCCTGCGTGACCAACAAGCCGCAGCGCTTCGCCGATGCGCTGCTCGCCCGCACCGGACTGGCGCGCTTCTTTGCCGTGACGGTGGGTGCCGACCGGCATCTCGCGCGCAAGCCCGACCCGGCGCCGCTGCTGCACGCGTGCGACCGACTCGGCGTCGAAGCCGCGCATGCGGTCGCGATCGGCGATTCGTCGAACGACGTGCAGGCCGCGCACGCGGCCGGAATGCCGGTGATGGTCGTCCCCTACGGATACAACGAGGGCCGCCCGGCGTCGACGCTCGAGGCCGACGCACACGTGGACGACCTCCTGCAGGCCGCCGGGCGCATCGAGATGCTATAGTCGCTTCCAGCATCCATTCTCGGGTTTTCCTTCCACCACATGCGTCCTGTTCGGGAGCTTCAGCCGCTGCGCCCCTGGCGTCGCTGGCGTTGGTGGTGCTGGCGCTGATCGCCGCATCGCCGCGGGCCGGCCGTCGCGCCGCGCGCCCGCGTTCCTGAACCCCGATCGAAGCGCGCCCCCCGGCGCGGTTGCGGAGCAAGCTCTCCGCGATGCAAGGACGTCATGGACGAATCCCGATTCCGGGCCCTCGCGGCCCGCGGCTACAACCGCATTCCGCTCGTGCTCGAGTGTCTCGCCGACCTCGACACGCCACTCACGCTGTACCGGAAGCTGGCCGATGCGCCGTGGAGCTTCCTGCTCGAGTCGGTCGTCGGCGGTGAGCGCTCGGCGCGCTACTTGTTCATCGGCCTGCCCGCGTGCACGGTGCTGCGTTCGACGGCCGACGGTGCGGAGCTGCTGCGCGACGGCGAGCTCGTCGAGCGCCAGCGCGGCGATCCGCTCGATTTCGTCGACGCCTTTCTCCGCGGCTTTCGCGTTGCGCCGTGTCCGCAGTTGCCGCGCTCGTGCGGCGGGCTCGCCGGCTACTTCGGCTACGACCTGGTGCGCCACATCGAACCCGGCGTGTTGCGCCGCGAGAAGCCGGACCCCGCCGGCGTGCCGGACCTGCTGCTGCTGCTCGCCGAGGAGATCGCCGTCGTCGACGGCGTCACCGGGCGCATCCATCTCGTCGTCTACGTCGACCCGAGGCAGGCCGATGCGCGCGAACGCGGTCTCGAGCGGCTGCACGCGCTGCGCGAGCGGCTGTCGCAACCCATCGAGGCGCCGCACGGCGAACCGACCGCACGAGGCGCGCAGCGAACGCATTTTCCCCGCGACGCATACCTTGCGGCCGTCGCGCGCGCGAAGGAATACATCGCGGCCGGCGACGCGATGCAAATCCAGCTCGGGCAGCTGATCGAGAAGCGCTTCGCGGCGCATCCGCTGACGCTGTACCGGGCGCTGCGCTCGATCAATCCGTCGCCCTACATGTACTACTACGACCTCGACAGCTTCCACGTCGTCGGGTCGTCGCCGGAGATCCTGGTTCGCCAGGACCGGCTCGCCGACGGCGATCGGGTTACGGTGCGTCCGCTCGCCGGTACGCGCCGGCGCGGCGCGACGCCCGCGGAGGACGAGCGGCTCGCGGCAGAGCTGCTCGCCGATCCGAAGGAGCGCGCCGAGCACCTGATGCTCATCGACCTCGCGCGCAACGACGTCGGCCGCATCGCGCGCGCGGGCAGCGTACGCGTCACCGAGCGCTTCGCCGTCGAGAAGTATTCGCACGTGATGCACATCGTTTCGAACGTCGAAGGCCACCTGATGCCCGAGGTCGACGCGATCGACGTGCTGCGCGCGACCTTTCCCGCCGGCACGCTCGCCGGCGCGCCGAAGGTGCGCGCAATGCAGATCATCGACGAGCTCGAGCCCACGCGCCGCGGCCTGTACGGCGGAGCCTGCGGCTATCTGTCCTTCGCCGGCGACCTCGACCTCGCGATCGCGATCCGTACCGCGATCGTGCGCGACGGGACGCTCTACGCACAGGCGGCCGCCGGCATCGTCGCCGATTCGGTGCCGGAGAACGAATGGCAGGAAACGGAGAACAAGCTGCACGCGGTGCTGCGGGCCGCCGAGCTCGCCGAGAACGGCCTGGCGATCGGGGGAGAGCGCGCATGCTGCTGATGATCGACAACTACGACAGCTTCACCTTCAACCTGGTGCAGTACTTCGCCGAGCTGGGCGAGGAGGTGCGCACGGTGCGCAACGACGCGATCACGCTCGACGCGATCGAGGCGCTCGCGCCGGATCGCATCGTGCTGTCTCCGGGTCCGTGCTCGCCCGCCGAGGCAGGCATCTCGGTACCGCTCGTTCGCCGCTTCGGCGAGCGCATCCCCATTCTCGGCGTCTGTCTGGGGCACCAGGCGATCGGGGCCGCGTTCGGCGCCCGCGTGGTGCGCGCGCGCCGGGTGGTGCACGGCAAGAGCGCGACGATCTCGCACGACGGCGAGGGCGTCTTCCGCGGGCTGCCCGAGCGCTACAGCGCGATCCGCTATCACTCGCTCGCCGTCGAGCTGGCGAGCCTTCCCGGCTGCCTCGAGCCCACCGCCTTCAGCGACGACGGCGAACTGATGGGACTGCGCCACCGCGAGTTCCCGGTCGAGGGCGTGCAGTTCCATCCCGAGTCGCTGCTCACCGAACACGGCCACGCGCTGCTGCGCAATTTCCTGGAGAACTGAGATGACGATCACCGCTCAGGAGGCGCTCACGCGCTGCATCGAGCATCGCGAGATCTTCCACGACGAAATGCTCACGTTGATGCGCGGCATCATGAGCGGCGAGCTGTCGCCCGCCGTCACGGCCGCGATCCTCATGGGCCTGCGCGTCAAGAAGGAAACCGTCGGCGAGATCGCGGCGGCCGCGCAGGTGATGCGCGAGTTCGCGAACAAGGTCGAGGTCGACGGCGGCCCGCATTTCGTCGACATCGTCGGCACCGGCGGCGACGGCTCGCACACCTTCAACATCTCGACGGCCGCGGCCTTCGTCGCCGCGGCGGCGGGTGCGAAGGTGGCCAAGCACGGCAACCGGGGCGTGTCGTCGAAGTCGGGTTCGGCCGACGCGCTCGAGGCGCTCGGCGCGAACATTATGCTCGGCCCCGCGCAGGTTGCGGAGTGCATCCGCGAGACCGGCGTCGGCTTCATGTTCGCGCCGAACCACCACCCGGCCATGAAGAACGTGGCGGCGATCCGGCGCGAGCTCGGCGTGCGCACGATCTTCAACATCCTCGGCCCGCTGACGAACCCGGCCGGAGCACCGAACATCCTGATGGGCGTGTTCCATCCCGATCTGGTCGGGATCCAGGTGCGCGTCATGCAGAATCTCGGTGCGAAGCACGCGATGGTGGTCTGGGGCAAGGACGGCATGGACGAGGTCTCGCTCGGCGCGGCGACGATGGTCGGCGAGCTGCGCGACGGGCAGGTGCGCGAGTACGAGATCCACCCGGAGGACTTCGGCCTGTCGATGATCAGCAACCGCGGACTGCGCGTGTCGAACGCGCTCGAATCGCGCGAGATGGTGCTCGAGGCGCTCGACAACCGTCCGGGAACACCCCGCGAGATCGTCACGCTGAACGCCGGTGCCGCGCTCTACGCGGCCGACGTCGTCGATTCGATTCCGGCCGGCATCGAGCGCGCGCGCGAGGCCATCGCCAGCGGTGCGGCGCGCGAGCGGCTCGACGCCTTCGTGCGCTTCACGCAGCGCGCGGCGGGCTCGCAGGCGGCCTGAATGCGGAGGTCACCGATGAGCACCGACCTCCTCGAGCGCATCGTCGCGATCAAGCGCGACGAGGTCGCGGCCTGCAAGCGCGAGCGCCCCTTCGTCGCGGCACGGCGGCGGGCGGAGGCGGCCGTGCGCACCGATCCGCCGCGCGGCTTCGAACGCGCGCTGCGCAGGCGGCTCGTGCAGGCTGCTCCGGCCGTGATCGCCGAGATCAAGCAGGCGAGCCCGAGCAAGGGCGTGCTGCGCGAGACCTTCGATCCGCCGGCGATCGCGCGCGACTACGAACGGCACGGCGCCGCCTGCGTGTCGGTGCTCACCGACGAGCGCTTCTTCCGCGGATCGCTCGCCGACCTGCGCGCAGCCCGTGCGGCCTGCGCGTTGCCCGCACTGCGCAAGGACTTCATCGTCGATGCGTACCAGGTCTACGAGGCGCGGACCAACGGCGCCGATGCCATCCTGCTGATCGTCGCGGTGCTCGACGATGCGGAGCTCGCCGAGCTCGAGGCGATCGCACACGGACTCGGGATGGACGTGCTCGTCGAGGTGCACGCGGCCGACGAACTCGAGCGCGCGCTGCGACTGCGCACGCCGCTCGTCGGCATCAACAACCGCAATCTGCGCAGCTTCGAGGTCTCGCTCGATGCGACGCTGTCGCTTCTGCTGAACGTGCCCGACGGTCGGATCGTCGTCACCGAGAGCGGGATCCGGTCGCGCGAAGACGTCGCGCGCATGCGCGCGGCGGGCGTGCATGCATTTCTCGTCGGCGAGGCGTTCATGCGCGCGGCGGAGCCCGGAGCGGCGCTGGCGGAACTGTTTCGGTGAATTGCGATTCTGGTCGGAAGTCGCTTCGAAGACGGGCGCGATCGGTCGACCCGGGGCTCGTCACTCCGCGGCTTGCCGGCCGAGCCATCCGTCGCGCAGGCGGACGGTGGCGCCCGTCACACGCTCGACCCGCGTCAGCTTCGCCTCGGTCGACGGCGGGCGTTCCAGGCGCAGCTCGCGTTCGATCAGCTCGTCGCGCCGGAACGCGTGCACGCGGATCCGGTCGTCGGGCTTGCGACGGGCCAGCAGCGACTTCAGGTTCCCTTCGTCGGTGACACGCAGCCCGTCGACGGCGACGATCTGGTCGCCCGCCGACAGGCCGGCGCGCTCCGCCGGTTGTCCGTTGTACGCGCTCGTGATCGTCAGCTGCCCGTCGCGCATCGCCACTCGCGCGCCGATCGAGACCGGACCCTGATCTCCGGCACCGAACTCGAGGCGCACGCCGAAGGGCTGCAGCAGCGCGGCGAGCGGCAGCTCGGCGGTGCCGTAGGCCCAGGCGCGGATCTGCGCGTCCAGTCGAAGCCCGACCGCCTCCTCGAGCAGCCGCGGGAATCCGTCCTCGTCGAGTCCGGATTCGGCATCGGTGAACGCGTTCCTTCCGAATCGCTCCCACATCAGCCGCAGCACGTCGTCGAGCGAGCGACGTCCGCGCGTCTGCGCGCGGATGCTCAGGTCGAGCGCCAGCGCGACGAGCGAGCCTTTCGCGTAGTAGCTGACGATCGCGTTCGGGGCGTTCTCGTCCTGTCGATAGAACTTGATCCACGCGTCGAAGCTCGATTCCGCGACGCTCTGCCTGCGCCGGCCGGGGCCGCGCTGCACGTTCGAGATCGTCTTCGCCAGGACGCCGAGATACGCGTCGCTCCCGATCACGCCGGAGCGCACGAGCATCAGGTCGTCGTAGTACGACGTGAATCCCTCGAAGATCCACAGCAGCCGCGTGTAGCTCTCGTTCTGCAGGTCGATCGGCACGAAGGCCGCCGGGCGGATCCGCTTGACGTTCCATGCATGGAAGTACTCGTGGCTGGCCAGTCCCAGGAACGAGCGATAGCCGTCGGACGGCTCGCGCGGCTCGCCCGCGTGCGGCAGCTCGTTGCGCGAGCAGATCAGCGAAGTGCTCGAGCGGTGCTCGAGTCCGCCGTAGCCGCTGCCCAGCGCGAACACCTGGAATACGTAGCGTTCGAAGGGCGCCCTGCGGCGGCGCGGCTCGAACAGGCGGATGTGCTCGCCGCAGACGCGCCGCAGGTCGCGGCACAGGCGCGCGGTGTCGGCATCGTGCCGTCCGGTGATCGCGATCTCGTGGCGCGCTCCGCCGACGTCGAAGCCGGCAAGGGTGAAGCGGCCCATCTCGACGGGATGATCGATCAGCTCGTCGTAGTCGCGCGCCCGGTATTCGCCGAAGCCGTGCTCGGGCGCGCCGGCCGAAGGCATCGTCGTCGCCACGCGCCAGTCGGCATGGGCCTTGTCCGGCGGCGGCGCGAGCGTCACCAGGCACGGTCGTGATTCGTGACCGATCGCCCGCAGGAAGAGCGCCGGTCCGTTGAAGAAGCCGTGCGTCGAATCGAGATGCGCCGCACGCACGGAGAGATCCCATGCGTAGACCTGGTAGCGCAGGTGCAGCGCTTCTGCGCAGCGCGACGCCTGCCAGGTCGCCTTGTCGAGCTTGCGCAGGGCCAAGCGCCGGCCGGAGGCGGTCGACGCCTCGATCGAGACCACGTTGCGCGCGAACTCGCGGATCATGTAGCTGCCCGGAGTCCATGCGGGCATCGCGACGCGCTGGCCTCGCGGATCGGGATCCGCGATCACCAGCTCGACCTCGAAGCGGTGCGCGTTCGGGTCGATCGGCGTGACGAGGTAGCGGATCGGGTCGCGCCCCCGGTCGTCGCGCCTCACCGGTTCACGTCGACCGCGGTGCGGCCGCGCACGTTTCCGGCGAGCAGCTCGGGCGCCCGACGCAGCGCGTCGTCGAGGCCGACCACCTGCGTGATGCGCTCGAGCGCGTCGTGGTCGAGCTCGCGCGCCAGCCGCGACCACGCCTCGCGCCGGTCCTCGATCGGGCACATCACCGAATCGACACCGATCAGCTTGACGCCGCGCAGGATGAACGGCGCGACCGACGCGGGGAAGTCCATTCCCTGTGCCAGCCCGCACGCGGTCACCGTTCCCCGGTAGCGCGTCTGCGCGCACGCGTTCGCCAGCGTGTGCGAGCCGACCGCGTCGACGACGCCCGCCCAGCGCTCCTTCTGCAGCGGCTTGCCGGGCTGCGAGAGCTCGGCGCGGTCGAGGATCTCGCTCGCCCCGAGCCCGCGCAGATAGGCTTCCTCGGATCTGCGCCCGGTCGAAGCGACGACCCGGTAGCCGAGCCGGGCGAGCAGCGCGACGGCGACGCTGCCGACGCCGCCCGCGGCTCCGGTGACAAGGATCTCGCCCTGCGCGGGCGTCACGCCCTGACGCTGGAGCATCATCACGCACAGCATTGCGGTGTACCCGGCGGTGCCGATCGCCATCGCCCCGCGCGTATCGAGTCCGTCGGGCAGCGGAACGAGCCAGTCGCCCCGCAACCGTGCCCGCTGCGCGAGGCATCCCCAGTGCGTCTCGCCGACGCCCCAGCCGTTCAGGATCACGCGGTCGCCCGGCGCAAAGCCGGCGTGCGTGCTTTCCTCGACGATGCCGGCGCCGTCGATGCCCGGCACCATCGGCCAGCGCCGCACGACCGGCGATCGATTGGTGAGCGCCAGCGCGTCCTTGTAGTTCAGCGCCGAGTACTCGACGCGCAGCGTCACGTCGGCGTCGGGCGTCGCGTTCTTCAGTTCGTCCTCCGACAGGCTGCGGCGCGTCGCCGAGAAGCCGGCATCGGTCTTTTCCAGGTACAGCGCGTCGAACATTCGCTTCTCCGGCAGGGAAATCGTCGCCGGCAGGCTATCCGATCTGCGAACGGACGTCGATTCGGTCACACCGTGTCCAGCGGGGCGGCGGGTAGAGTGATCGGTCGAACCGCGCCCGTGGGGAAGCCGCTCGCCTAATCCCTTCCGCGCGCTCCTCGTTGGAGGTTGCGGCCGGGTCGGCTCGGTTAGGATCGCCGAACCTCGATACGGAGCATGCGAGTGGAATCCAACTCGAAGAAGTCCCCCGCCATCCGTGCCCTGCGGTTTCTCGGTCGGGCCGTTCCCGCGGCGCTGCTCGCCGGCGCACTCGCAGCGTGCGGAGGCGGGGGCGGTGGTGGCGGCGGCGGCAGTCGAGCGCCCGAGCCGTGCGATTCGCAGAACAGCCGGGGCGAGGGCTTCGCGCTCGGCTCGTGCGCGGCGACGTCGACGAACGTCTTCCAGCCGATCGAAGCGAACGTCGTCGTCAACGGGACCGACTCGTACACGCTCACGCTCGGTTTTCCGGCCGATCTCGCCCCGCTGGGAGGAACGACCGGTTTCACCGCGACGAACCGGCCGCCCAGCGAGCTGCGCAACATCATCGGCGTGCTGCAGGGCCAGGCGTACGAGGATCCGGCGCAGGGGCAGAACCTCACGCCGCCGTACGTTGCGATCACCGATTTCTTCCGGGCGGCGGACTTCGAGACCGACACGCCGCTTCCGGAATTTCGGTTCGCCAGCTTCGGCACCTGGGAGAAGTTCGCGGGCTCGGGGCTCGACGGGTTCAACGAGGGCTACCTCGGCATCTGGTTCGCGGAGCGTCCCGGACCCCCGAATGTCGTTCCCAATGCGCCTACGGTGGCCGGCAGCTACAGCGGAAGGGTCGTCGGTCTCGTCGGCGACGGACCGGGCGAACCGAAGGCGATCGGGGGGCGCTTCGGGTTCAGCGCGCCGATCACGATCCAGGTCGCCGGCGGCCGCATCACGGAAGCCCAGCTCGGCGAGCTGACGATCTCGTCGCAGCCGGCCGGCGGCTCGCTCACCGCGTCGAATCTCGCGATGAATCCCGTCGTCTTCCGCGAGTCGTCGCTGCCTCCGGGACCGCTCATCGGCGCGCTTGCATCGGGCGGGGGCAACGAGGCGACGATCACCTCGGGCGAGTACGAAGCGCGCTTCTTCGGCATCGCCGGCGAGCAGGGCGCGGAGATCGCGGGCCGCTTCCGATTCACGACGAGCAACGGCCTGTTCGGCGTAGCGTCGTTCGGCGCGATCCGTCAATAGCGCAGAATCACGGGCTCGCCAACCGAAGCGGAGCACGTTGATGCCACAGAACACCTACCAGCACATCCTCGTCGAGCCTCGCGGCCGCGTCGGGATCGTCACGCTGAACCGGCCCAAGCAGCTGAACGCGTTGAACGACGCATTGATGGACGAGCTCGGCGCCGCACTGATCGATTTCGACGCCGACGACAGCATCGGCGCGATCGTCCTCACCGGTAGCGAGAAGGCCTTCGCGGCCGGCGCCGACATCGGCGCGATGGCCGGCTGGAGCTACATGGACGTCTATCGCAACGAGTACATCACGCGTAACTGGGAGACGATCCGGCGGGTGCGCAAGCCGGTGATTGCAGCGGTTGCCGGCTACGCCCTCGGCGGCGGCTGCGAGCTCGCGATGATGTGCGACATCATCATCGCCGCCGACAACGCGCGTTTCGGGCAGCCCGAGATCAAGCTCGGAGTCATCCCGGGAGCGGGCGGTACGCAGCGCCTGCCGCGGGCGGTTTCGAAGGCGAAGGCGATGGACCTCTGCCTGACGGCCCGCATGATGGACGCGCAGGAAGCCGAGCGTGCCGGACTGGTCTCGCGCGTGGTGCCCGCCGACCGCTTGCTGGACGAGGCGATCGAGGCGGCGGCGACGATCGCGAGCTACTCGCTGCCGTCGGTGATGATGGTCAAGGAGGCGATCAACCGGGCCTACGAGTCGCCGCTCAGCGAAGGCCTGCTCTTCGAACGGCGGCTGTTCCACTCGCTGTTCGCCACGGACGACCAGAAGGAAGGGATGGCGGCCTTCGTCGAGAAGCGCAAGCCCGATTTCCGGCACCGCTGATCCGAGGGACTCGGCCGCGGGGCGCGAGCCCGCCGATCGACCGCGGGGCCCATGGCGCCTGGGAGGCGGGCGGCCGCGGCCGCTTCGGCAGTGGCGCCCGCCCTCGCTCGGCTTTCGAGTGCCGGGAGGCCTGGAGGAGGCGGCACCGCGTGTTTCGCTCGCTTTTCGAGCGCTTCGCGGGATCGCCCCGGGGGTCGGTCGTACGAGAGCCGCTCGCGGGCCGCTCCGCCGCCGCTCCCCGGCCGCCCGTGGCCGCTCCCGGACGGTCCGGTCGCCGCTCCCCGGTAGCCTTTGTCGTACTTGCACGCTTGGCTGCGGACTGCTAGAGTCGCGGGCTCCCCACGGCGCACCGACCGGGCTTGGTTCCGGTTCCGGAAGCGGGAAGCGCGAGGGCACCAGGGGGCGAGGGGCAGGTGGGTTCGCCTGCTTGTCCTTTGACAAGCCCCGGTGTTTCCGCTATAATCGTGGGTTCCCCTGGCGGCAATCGAACGCTGGTGGGTTCCGGGAACCGCAGAGGCGGCCCCGGGAGCAGGAAGGGCAGGCCGGTTTGACAAGCTCCGAATAAGCAGTCATAGTCTCGCTTCTCTGCTGATCGCGGATCGGTCCGGTGCAAAGGCGCCGCCGAGCACAAAGTCCGCGGTCTCCGATCTTTAACAATCAACAGCCGATAAGTGTGGGTGTTTGGGCGAACGCGCCAAGCCTGCAGTCGCAGCGGTTCGCCGCGCGATTGGAGGCGGGTTCCGTCCCCCGGATTCGTCCGGAACGGTTCTCGAAATATCAAACGCTCACACGGTAAACATCCATTGGGAAACCAATGAATGTCAATTCCGTTCTTGAGCAGGTTCGGCAACGAACCAACCTAAAGATCGAACTGAAGAGTTTGATCCTGGCTCAGATTGAACGCTGGCGGCATGCTTTACACATGCAAGTCGAACGGCAGCGCGGGCTTCGGCCTGGCGGCGAGTGGCGAACGGGTGAGTAATACATCGGAACGTACCCAGTAGTGGGGGATAGCTCGGCGAAAGCCGGATTAATACCGCATACGCACTACGGTGGAAAGCGGGGGACCCGCAAGGGCCTCGCGCTATTGGAGCGGCCGATGTCGGATTAGCTTGTTGGTGGGGTAAAGGCCTACCAAGGCGACGATCCGTAGCTGGTCTGAGAGGACGACCAGCCACACTGGGACTGAGACACGGCCCAGACTCCTACGGGAGGCAGCAGTGGGGAATTTTGGACAATGGGCGAAAGCCTGATCCAGCAATGCCGCGTGTGCGAAGAAGGCCTTCGGGTTGTAAAGCACTTTTGTCCGGGAAGAAATCCGTCCGGCTAATACCCGGATGGGATGACGGTACCGGAAGAATAAGCACCGGCTAACTACGTGCCAGCAGCCGCGGTAATACGTAGGGTGCGAGCGTTAATCGGAATTACTGGGCGTAAAGCGTGCGCAGGCGGCGATGCAAGACAGGTGTGAAATCCCCGGGCTTAACCTGGGAACTGCACTTGTGACTGCATGGCTAGAGTGCGTCAGAGGGGGGTGGAATTCCGCGTGTAGCAGTGAAATGCGTAGAGATGCGGAGGAACACCGATGGCGAAGGCAGCCCCCTGGGATGACACTGACGCTCAGGCACGAAAGCGTGGGGAGCAAACAGGATTAGATACCCTGGTAGTCCACGCCCTAAACGATGTCAACTAGTTGTCGGGGATTCATTTCCTTGGTAACGCAGCTAACGCGTGAAGTTGACCGCCTGGGG
>DATGRE010000065.1:0-25458 GCA_035303885.1 Zeimonas sp.
GATGCGATCGCGGCGTGCAAGGTGGCGGGCTTCGACCTGATCATCGTCGAGACCTCCGGCATCGGCCAGGGCGATGCGGCGATCGTGCCGCTGGTCGACGTCTCGCTGTACGTGATGACGCCCGAGTTCGGCGCGGCGAGCCAGCTCGAGAAGATCGACATGCTCGATTTCGCCGACTTCGTGGCGATCAACAAGTTCGACCGCAAGGGCGCGATGGACGCGCTGCGCGACGTCTCGAAGCAGTACCAGCGCAACCGCGAGGCCTTCGGCAAGCGGGCCGAGGAGATGCCGGTGTTCGGCACGCAGGCCTCGCGCTTCAACGACGACGGCGTCACGGCGCTGTACCAGGCGATGCTGCCGCGGCTGGTCGAGCTCGGCCTGGGCATCCCGCTCGGCGCCGACGGCCGGCCGCAGGGGCGGCTCGCGCCGGTGAACGTGCGCCACTCGACGAGCCGCGTCGTCATCGTGCCGCCGAACCGGATCCGCTACCTGGCGGAGATCGCCGAGGCCGTGCGCGCCTACAAGCAGCACGCGCGCGGGCAGGCGCGCATCGCGCGCGAGGTGCAGCAGCTGCGCGAGACGGCGCGCATGCTCGAGGACGACGACGCGACGCGGCGCGGCGCGCGCGACACCGTTGCGGCGCTGGCCGAACGGCGCGAGCAGGAGCTCGACGCCGCCTCCCGCAAGCTGCTGGCGATGTGGCCGCAGATGCAGAAGGCCTACTCGGGCGACGAGTACGTCGTGAAGATCCGCGACCGCGAGATCCGTACGAAGCTGACGTGGACGTCGCTGGCCGGCACGAAGATCCGCAAGGTCGTGCTGCCCACCTGGGAGGACCACGGCGAGCTGCTCAAGTGGCTGCTGCTGGAGAACGTTCCGGGCTCGTTCCCGTATACCGCGGGCGTGTTCGCCTTCAAGCGAGAGAACGAGGATCCCACCCGGATGTTCGCCGGCGAGGGCGATCCCTTCCGCACCAACCGGCGCTTCAAGCTGCTCTCGGAGGGCATGCCGGCCAAGCGGCTTTCCACCGCCTTCGACTCGGTGACGCTGTACGGACACGATCCCGACCTGCGCCCCGACATCTACGGCAAGGTCGGCAACTCGGGCGTGAGCATCGCCACGCTCGACGACATGAAGGTGCTGTACTCGGGCTTCGACCTGTGCGATCCCGCCACCAGCGTGAGCATGACGATCAACGGACCGGCGCCGACGATCCTCGCGATGTTCATGAACACGGCGATCGACCAGCAGGTGGAGAAGTTCCGCGCCGACAACGGGCGCGAGCCCACCGACGACGAGCTGGCGAAGATCCGCGCCTGGACGCTGTCGACCGTGCGCGGCACCGTGCAGGCCGACATCCTGAAGGAGGACCAGGGGCAGAACACCTGCATCTTCTCCACCGAGTTCAGCCTGAAGGTGATGGGCGACATCGCCGAGTACTTCGTGCACCACGACGTGCGCAATTTCTACTCGGTGAGCATCTCGGGCTACCACATCGCCGAGGCCGGCGCGAACCCGATCAGCCAGCTCGCGTTCACGCTGTCGAACGGCTTCACCTTCGTCGAGGCGTATCTCGCCCGCGGCATGCACATCGACGACTTCGCGCCGAACCTGTCGTTCTTCTTCTCCAACGGGATGGACCCGGAGTACACGGTGATGGGGCGCGTGGCGCGGCGCATCTGGGCGGTGGCGATGCGCGAGCGCTACGGCGCGAACGAGCGCAGCCAGAAGCTGAAGTACCACTGCCAGACGAGCGGGCGCAGCCTGCATGCGCAGGAGATCGCGTTCAACGACATCCGCACGACGCTGCAGGCGCTGATCGCCACCTACGACAGCGCCAACAGCCTGCACACCAACGCCTACGACGAGGCGATCACGACGCCCACCGAGGAGAGCGTGCGCCGCGCGATGGCGATCCAGCTGATCATCAACCGCGAGTGGGGGCTGGCCAAGAACGAGAACCCGCTGCAGGGCTCGTTCATCGTCGAGGAGCTCACCGAGCTGGTCGAGGAGGCCGTGCTGGCCGAGTTCGAGCGCATCTCCGAGCGCGGCGGCGTGCTCGGCGCGATGGAAACCGGCTACCAGCGCGGGCGCATCCAGGACGAGAGCCTGTACTACGAGTCGCTGAAGCACACCGGCGAATACCCGATCATCGGCGTGAATACGTTCCGCAACCCGCACGGCGATCCGGTGCCCGAGCACATCGAGCTGGCGCGCTCCACCGAGGAGGAGAAGCGCAGCCAGCTCGCGCGGCTGGCCGACTTCCACGCGCGCCACGCCGACGAGGCCCCGGCCATGCTGCAGCGGCTGAAGGACACGGTGATCGCCAACGGCAACGTCTTCGAGGTGCTGATGGACGCGGTGCGCGTGTGCTCGCTCGGGCAGATCACCAACGCGCTGTTCGAGGTCGGCGGGCAGTACCGTCGCAGCATGTGAAGACGATCGGCCTCATCGGCGGGATGAGCTGGGAATCGACCGTTCCCTATTACCGGCTCGTCAACGAAGCGGTGAAGCAACGGCTCGGCGGGCTGCACTCGGCGCGTCTGATCCTGTACAGCGTCGACTTCCACGACGTCGAGGAACTGCAGCGCACCGATCGCTGGGACGAAGCAGGCCGCATGCTCGCCGACGTGGCGCGCACGCTCGAGCGCGCGGGCGCCGAGCTTCTCGCGCTGTGCGCGAACACGATGCACAAGGTCGCTCCGGCAATCGAGGCTGCCGTCGACGTTCCGCTGCTGCACGTCGTCGAGCCGACGGCCGAAGCGGTCCGGCGCGCCGGGTTCTCGCGCGTCGGCCTGCTCGGCACCCGCTTCACGATGGAGCAGGGCTTCTACCGCGATCGCCTGCGCGATCGGCACGGCCTCGACGTGCTGATACCGGACGAAGGCGATCGCGCGGCGCTGCACCGGATCATCTACGAGGAGCTCTGCGTCGGCGTCGTCCGCGACGCGTCGCGGCAGACGTATCGCGCGGCGATCGAGCGGCTCGCCCTGCGCGGCGCACAGGCGGTGATCCTCGGCTGCACCGAGATCTCGATGCTGGTCGGCCCGGCGGATTCGTCGCTGCCGCTGTTCGACACGACGACGATCCACGCGCACAGCATCGCCCAGGCCGCGCTGGGCGATGCCGAGGGTGCCGGCTGATCAGGGTTTCGCGTCGCTGCGCTTCGCCAGCACCGACCGGATCAGCTCCTGGATTCCGAACCAGCTCCAGTAGATGCGGTGGTGTCGGATCCGCCCGTTCAGGATGCGCGCGTAGTCATGGCGCCGCTTCGCTGGACCGCGTGACCGGCAACGGGCCGACCGCGACGAAACCGCCGGCGGCCCGCTCGTGCGCGGAAGGCACGGCGT
The DNA here is from genome assembly GCA_035303885.1 of Zeimonas sp. Lineage (GTDB taxonomy): Bacteria > Pseudomonadota > Gammaproteobacteria > Burkholderiales > Burkholderiaceae_E > Zeimonas. The sequence goes on from DATGRE010000065.1 coordinate 3,351, forward strand.
CGCCCGACGGCGGCGCCAGCGCGACGCGCGCCTCCATAGACGCGAGGAAGCGCCAGACGAAGAGCAGCGTCGTGGCGAGCAGGCCCGGATAGCCGATGAAGGCGAGCACCTGCGGCAGGTACGACTCGCCGGATCGCACGCTCGGAAGATTGAAGGCGAGCAGGCCCACGGTGATGATCGCGCCGAAGATCCACATCGCGAGGAGCCACGTGCCCGCCTCGAAGCCGCCGAGCTCGCGCGACCAGCCGGAGGCCGTCCGTACCGGGAGCGCGCCGGCCGCTCCGCGCGGGGCGGCCGAAGCGGCGCCGCCGCCGTACGCCGACGCGGGCGAGCCGCGCGACGCGTCGTGCGCGGGTTCGCGCGCGGCGAGCGTGAACAGATCGTAGACGACGACGATCGCGCCGATCGCGAACACGAAGCCGAACACCGGCACGAGCATCTGGTACGGCCTCATCGCGGTGAACACGTCGCCGCCGAACCAGTCGAGCCCCAGCGTGCGGTAGACGTGCACCTGCACGGTGCCGCCGAGCGCGAAGGCGAGCGACATCCCGAGCATTCCCGCGAACAGCAGCCAGAAGCCGAGCTTGCCGAGCCGCTGGTCGAAGCGTTCGATGCCGCGCACGAGCGGGATCGCGTAGTAGGCGGCGGCGATCCCGAGCATGCCGAAGGTGCCGAAGAGCGCCAGGTGCGCATGGCTCGGCGTGACCCACGTGCCGTGCGACCAGACGTTGGTCAGCGCGAAGGTCATCGTGAAGCCGAGGATGCCGGCGCCGACCTGCTCGAGCACGACCGATCCCAGGATGAAATAGAACGCCGGCGCGTTCGCGAGCGGGCGCCGGTCGAGGTGCGCGTCGAGATAGATGTGCCAGAAGCAGAAGACGAGCGGCAGCGGCTCGAGCGCGCTGAACAGCGACCCCCAGAACTGCCAGAAGTCGGGCGTGCCGATCCAGAAATAGTGGTGCGCGTTGCCCAGCAGCCCCGAGAGCCAGACCAGGGTCACGCCCCAGAACACCGCGTAGCCGACGGTGCGGACGTTGGCGCCGAACATCAGCACGATCAGGAAGCCGATCAGGCTGATGTGGATCACCTCCCAGACGCCTTCGACCCAGTAGTGCACGACGAACCAGCGCAGGTACTCCTGGCCGTCGATGCGCGGCACGAAGAACAGGCCGAACACCCAGACCACGGTGAGCGCGGCCACGCCGATGCCCAGCCCCCAGTGGATCTCGTTCCACTGCCGCATCGGCGGGAAGGTGCGCAGGACGATCGTCGCGAGCATGGCGAAGCCGACGAGGATGACGAGGTCGGCGCCGCGCCCGGCATCGATGTACTCGAGCCCTTCCTGCAGCCACGGCTGCCCGGCCCACCACCCGGCGATGCCGCGCTGCGCCAGCCCGAGCGTCATTGCGTTCCAGGCGACCACCGCCGCCAGCGCCCAGAACAGGATCTTCACCAGCCAGGGCGAGGCCAATTCGCGCTTCGACAGCAGCGGTCCGACGAACAGGATCGTCCCGATGAAGCCGGACAGGATCCAGAGGATTCCGAGGTTCGTGTGCTCGCTGCGCGCGATGTTGAAGTTCAGCGTCCCGGCGAGCAGCGACGGATCGACGCGCTGCGCGGCGATGATCAGGCCGAAGACGACCTGGACGGCGAACAGCCCGAGCATCAGCAGGAAGAAGCGATAGCTCAGCCGCTGCGTTTCGTATTCGATGCGCATCACTCGCTCCCCAGGCTGCGGATGTAGGCGACGATCGCGTCGCGCTGCTCGGCGGTCGTGATCGATTCGTAGCTCGGCATCACGCCTGGCGGGTAGCCGCGGACGACGTGGGCGTCGGGCCGCACGATCGCCTCGACGAGATAGCCTTCGTCCGCCGTCACCCGGGAGCCGTCGGCGAGCTCGCGCTGCGAGCCGAACAGTTGCGCCCAGCCGGGGCCGACGACGCGTTCGCTGCCCTTCGAGTGGCAGGCGAGGCAGCCGAGCTCGTTCGCCAGCCGTGCGCCGTGCGCGACCGGATCGGCGGCCGTCGAACCGGGCGAGCCCGTCGGGGCCGCGTCCGTCTGCGCGGCAGGCGCCGCCGCGGCTCCTGCCGGCGACGGAGCGGCTCCCGGCACGCCGGCAGCTCCCGCCGTGTGGGTGCGCGCGGCCGCGGCCGCCTCCGCCACGCCGGGCAGCGGGGCGGGCGGCCAGCCCTCGGTGTGCATCTGCGACGTGTATTTCAGGAACGCGAGAAGCTGTCCGATCTCGTCACGCGTGAACGGCAGCGTCGGCATGTGCGTGGGCGTTCCGCCGCGCCGGTCGATTCGCTCGCGCGCCGCCGGGTAGCGTTCGAGGTAGTCCTCGAGGCTGTTCGTGCCCGCGTCTTCGGCGATCGCCGGGTTGAGCAGCTGCAGGCGGATCGCCGCGGCCGTCGGCCACGCGTTGGCCGAAGGCAGGAACGCGGCGAGCCAGGCGGCGCCGGTGCGCCGGTACAGGTCGGTGAGGTCGGGACCGAAATACGCGCCGTTGCCGACGATCGTATGGCAGCCCATGCAGTTGTAGGCCTGGAAGACGCGCCGGCCGTCCACGGCCGAGTAGCCGTCGAAGGAGACGTTCTGCGGCAGTGCCTGCTCGCGCGAGCCGGTGAACGAGAACACCGACAGCGCGGCGAAGACGATCGTCATGAAGCCGAGCACCGCCAGTGCGGTTCGCCGCTTGCGCGGTTCGTCGTTGCACACGGTTCAGCCCTCCTCGTGCTCGAAGAGCTCGCGCAGGCTGCCGAGAAACACGTAGAAGACATACACGGCAAGCACGAAGCCGAGCGCGAAGTAGAGCGTCCACGCCGATGGCGACTCGGGGCCGAACTGGTAGTCGCGCCAGAACGGCCACGACAGGAGCAGGCTGACCACGCTGGCCAGCACCGAGATCGAAAGGTCCGTCCAGCGTCGCTTCATCGGCGACTCCCCCCGGGCTATTAGATGTATTCAGAATACAGCTTATAGACCGCCCGAAGGGGTTCGATGATTTCCGTTACGCGATCATGGTCTTTAGTCTCGCGCGAGCGACGCACCGGGCGCCCCGGTCGCGGGGGCGCTCGCCGGTGTCCGATCGGCGTCCCGCGCCTCGGGCACGTAGACCATCGCGCCGTTGCGCAGGCGGTACGCGGTGCCCGCCTTCTCGCCCTCGCCCTCGCCGATCTGCCCGGACGAACGGTATTCCTTCAGTTCCTTGCCCTCGCGCACGAGCATGCGCATGTCGGGCTCGCCCGGGTTGCGAAGCACGACGACGTCCTCGGTCGCGAACGGATTCAGCGGGCTCTCCATCACCGCGATCAGCAGCACGGCGATGACGACGAGGAAGACGTCGACGATGTTGACGACGCTCAGGATCGGATCGTCGCCGTCGTCGTCGGACAGGATGTCGATGCCGATGCGCCGCTCACGCATCGCCGGCTCCGCGCGCGCCGAGCAGCGCGTCGAGCTCCTCGAGCAGCCAGCGGCGGCGCACCGACTGCACGACGAAGGTGATCGCCGCCGACAGTAGCGCGACGATCACCGCGGAGAAGGCGACCACCAGGTTCTCCGCCATTTCCTGTGCGTCGCCCGACGCGACCGCGACGAGCGCCGGACCCATCGGGATCATCGTCGCGACCAGGCCGAGCATCGGCGCGGTGCGGCTGACGATGCGCTGCATCTCGAGGCGGCGCAGCACGTGCAGCTCGAGACTTTCGACGCTCGCACCGGGCCGTTCGTGCAGCCAGCGCGCGAGCGGCCGGCGGCCGTGTCCGCGAACGCCGCGCAGCGCCGATTCGGCGAGCAGCGCGCCGAGGCAGTACAGCGCATACGCGAACATCGCCGCGAGCAGGACCAGCACGGGTGCCAGGAAGAAGCGGGAGATCTCGTATAGAAGGGATTCGAATGCAGGCATGGGTTGGGAGAGAGAGAAGGGGGAAGGGGGAAGGGGGAAGGGAAAAACCTGGCGCGGGCGCTTCAGGCGGACGGGATTGGCAGGCGGCGATCGCGCCAGGCGCCCCAGGCTTGCGCGGCGGCGCCGGAGGCGACGAACAGCGCGATCCATGTCGCGTAGATCCACGAGACCGGCGTATCCCTCGGCGGCTCGCGGGGAACTTCGCGCAGCTCCTGTCCACGCACGTGCTCGAGGGGCGCTTCGTCGGCGGGGGCGGCTTCCGGGGGCGGTGCTTCGGGCAATGCGGGCTTCGCCGCCTCAACCGAAGCCTGCGAGGCGGGTGCCTGTTGCGCCTGCATCGCGTCGAGTCCGTAGCGCTGCGCCAGCTTCTCGACGTGTGCGACGAAGGTCGCGTTCGTCGTGTGCACGTCGTGGCGCTGCGCGATCTCGCGCCAGGCCCGCACGAGCTCGCGTTCGGTCGCCTCATCGGCGCGCCAGTAGCCCTTGCGGATCGCCTCGAGCATGCGCTCGGCGATCTGCGCGAGCGCCGCCGGGTTCGCCTGCTCGAACCACTCGCGCGTACCGAGCCGGTAGCGGTCGTTCACGTAGATTTCGTGGAACGCCTGCCATTGGTCGTCGCGCACGACATTGCGGTCCATCGCCTGCCAGCCCCAGAAATTGTTCACCGCGTTCAGCAGCTGCAGCGTCCCCGCGTAGCCTTCGTCGCGCATCTTCGCGATCCAGTTCGGGTGCTGGTAGATCGAGCGCAGCTCGGTCGCGAGGAAGGTCGACGCGTTCCGCAGTCGTGCTCGCTTCGGGTCGCGCAGGTTGGAGACGTACAGTTGCGGGCTTCGGCCGTCGAGGAATCGCACCGCGCTCGACAGGCCGCCCAGGTATTCGAACGGATGGTCGGTGTCGAGCAGCCCGCGCAGATTCGACGAGCGCGAGAACACCGCGGCGTCGGTGCCGCGCAGGTGCTCGGCGTATGCGTCGATGGCCTCGCCGGCGGCGTCGCGCGGCTTCGTGCTCCAGCGCGACGGCTCGGGCCCGTAGCCCCACGACATGCGCGACAGGTAGAGCCGCTCGAGCCGACCGTCGCCTTCGTCCCATTGGTCGGAGGCGAGCGTGGCCTCCGGGACGCGCGTTCCGTAGTCGCCGCTCTCGTTGCCGAAGATCCGCGTGAGCGCGGCGTCGCGTGCGGCCTGCGGGTCGACGCCCCGTGCGACGAGCGTCGCAGCGACGCGCTCGACGTTCGCGCGCACCGGGTTGTCCCGCGGCGGCTCGTCGAGCGACGCGGCGAGCACGACGGCACGGGCGAGCAGCGCCATCACGTTCGGGAACTGGTCGCGGTACAGCCCCGTGATCGAGATCACCGCGTCGATACGCGGCCGACCGAGCTCCGCGAGCGGAATCGGTTCGACCCCTACGACGCGGCCGCCTGCGTCCCATTGCGGGCGCACGCCGAGCGCATGGAGCACTTGCGCCTCGAGGATCCCCAGATGGCGCATCGTCTCCGTGCTCCACAGCGTGAACGCGAGCTTGCGCGGCGCGCTTCCGTGGCTCGCGCGATGGGCGTCGACCAGCTCGTCGACCGCCGCGCGGCCGGCTTCCCAGGCCGCGCGCGTCGGGATGCGCGACGGATCGAAGCCGTAGACGTTGCGCCCGGTCGGCAACGCATCCGGATTGCGGATCGGGTCGCCGCCGTACGACGGATCGATCCAGCGGGCGGACAGCGTGCGCAGCACCGCATCGATCTCGCCTTCGGCACGCAATGCGTCGCGATGCTCGCGCCCGCGTCTCGCGAGCGCGCGCAGCGCCGGGTCCTCGATCGAATCGGGCGCGCGCGCGTCGTCGAACACGTGCTCGTCGACGAAGCGGTAGGGCGCGCTTTCGGCGAGCGCACGATGGTCGCCACCGAACGCGTCGGCGGCGCCGTCCGGTGCCGTGTGCGCATAGAGCGGCTCGCCGAGCATCTGCATCACGTTGCTCACCCCGTGCTCGCGCGGCGCATCGCGCCCGAGCGTATGCAGGCCGAGCGGGTGCAGCGCGGCGCCGAGCGACTCGAGATGGTCGTGCAGCGCGCGTGCGACGCGCTCGAAGTCGTTCGCCGAATCGCCGTCGTCGATCCCGAGGTCGGCGAGCAGCCCGGCTTCGCGTGCCGCCTCGACGATGTTCTCGCGCAGCCGCTCGCGTACCGGGCCCTCGTCGACGGCGCCGTGCTCGCGCAGCAGCGCGTCGAGCGCGACGAGCTCGTCGGCGAGGCCCGCCGGTGCGAAGGGCGGCGTCTGGTGGCTGACGATCACGCCGCGGCCGCGGCGCTTCACGTGTAGCGCTTCGGCGACGTTGTCGACGATGTACGGGTAGACGACCGGTACGTTGCCGACCAGCAGGTTCGGGTCGTCCCAGGCCCACAGTCCCCGTTCCTTGCCGGGCATCCATTCCTGCGTGCCGTGCGTGCCGAAGTGCACGATCGCGTCGGCCGCATGCCGCTCGCGCACCCACAGGTAGACCGCCAGATAGAAATGGTTCGGCGGCATCTTCATGTCGTGGAAGAGCCTCTTCTCGTCGCCGCCGGCGGCGGTTTCCGCACGCATCGGCTGCGGCAGCACGGCGAGCGCGCCGAGGTCCACGCGCGGGATGACGAAGCCGCGCACGCCGTCGCGCTCGGCGATCCAGCGGCTTCGCGCGGGTGGCCCCCAGGCGTCGTCGATGCGGGCACGCACCTGCGCCGGCAGCGTGACGTACCAGCGCTCGTATTCGGCCAGCGGCAGGAACGTCCAGTGCCGGGTCTTCGTCAGTGCGTTGAGCGTGCCCGGGCGGTATGCGGGCCGAAGCATGGCAGCGCTCGCCTCGATCAGCGCGTCCTCGGTCGTCGGTTCGATCGAATAGCCGTGCGCGCGCAGCCGCTCGACCAGATGCTCGATCGAACGCGGCACGTTCAGGTTCGACGCGCCCTGGTTCGTCTCGCCGGGCGGATGGTTCCAGTAGAACAGCGCGAGGCGCTTGTCGGCGTTGCGCATCGTGCGCAGGCGTGCGAGGCGAAGCGACTTCTCGACGAGCATCTGCACCTGCTCGGCGATCGGCACGAGCTCGCCGCCTTCGTTCGCCGCCAGCACCACCGGGTCCTGCAGTCCGGCGTACTCGGCGTTCGTCAGCGTGAACGGCAGCTCGAAGCGCGTCACGCCGACCGGATCGGCGAGATAGTCGTCGCGCGTACCGCTGCGGTACGCGAGGATCGGGATCGCCGGGACGTCGAGCGAGCGGTGCCAGGCCTTGCGGGCATCGGGATCGATGCCGAGGAAGGTGTGCACGAGCATCACGTGCACGATCGGCCGTCCGTCGAGCGTGACGAGGGCTTCGTCGCGCACCGGGGGATCGACCGGCTTCGGATTCGGGTAGCCGTCGTCGACCGCGCTCGGCGCCGGACGTCTCGCCGGCGCCGCGGCGTCGGCGCTCGCGCGCGTGGTGCGCGACGCCCGGTAGAAGACGATCGGCATCGCACCGGCCGATTCGAGCGCGCGCAGCGTCTCGTCGATCGCGCGCGTCTGTCCGTCGGAGAGGTAGCTCGACGAGATCTCGATTCCGATCACCGGGCGCTCGCGCCAGTCTCGCCCCGTTCGGCGCTGCCACCAGTCCAGGTATCCGGGCAGCTCGGTGAACAGCGCCGCTTCGTGATCGGGGTGATAGATCGCGGCCGGCGGCAGCGGCATCGGCGGCGCCACCTCCGCTTCGCTGCCGTCGGCGGCATCGAGGGCACGCAGGTAGCCGAAGAGCCGCTCGTGGTTCGCGCGCATGCCGCCGACGTAGTACTCGAAGACGCGCTGCGCGACGTCGTTCTCGACGCGCAATGCCTGCAGGCGCCTGGGCGGGCTCATCACGTGAATGCCGACGCCGGGCAGCGCCGCATCGCGCAGGCGTTCGCCGGCGATGCGCTCGACGAGCGCTCGATCGTCGGCGCGCGGCGCATCGATCAGCACGAAGCGTGCGCCGTCGAGTGCCCGGGCGACGCCTTCGGCGCCGTCGACGTCGACGCGCGTCCACGCGAGCTCGACGTCCTGCGTGCGCGCCGCGTCGGCGAGCAGGCGGAACTTGCGCTCGAGCACCATTTTCGTCGAGACGAGCGCCACCTTGAGGCGGGGATTCGCGGTGGCGTTCGTCGATGACCGGGCGTCGGAGGCCGGCGCCGCGACGACGGTGACCAGGGCGATGGCGAAGGTCGCGAGGAATCGCAGGGATTTCATGTGCCGCGTCCGTTGAGTTCGTAGGCGATCGGTACGCGCACCTCGGCGAGGCGACCGGGTGCCCGGCTCGAGCGCAGCTGCTCGGCGGCGTTGCGCACCAGCTTCAATGCGGCTTCGTCGAGGACGCGAAAGCCGGAGCTCGCGACCACTTCGCAACGCAGTAGCTCGCCATCGGCCGCGAATCGTGCGTGCACGGTGACGACGCCCTGCTGCCTCATGCGGCGCGCCTGGCGCGGGTAGCGCTTGTTCGCCGCGAGCAGCGCTTCGAGATCGGCACGCCACGCGTCGGGAGCGCGTTGCCGGGAGAGGGCTGCGGCGGCCGCGGCCGGCGCGGCGTCGGTACCGCTCGCGGCGGAGAGGACGGCGTGCGTGTCGCCGGTCGGCGGCTCCGCCGCTGTCGGGCGGGCCGGCTCGGGCACCGACGGCGTTGCGGCCGGAGTCGGCTCGGACACGGCGGCGGTGAAAGCTTCGCCGGGCTCGGCCATGCGCGGATCGGGCCGCGGTGCCTCGCCTGCGTGCACGACGGGCGAAACGGGTTCGGGGATCGACGTCTTCGTCGATGACGAATCGGGGGTCGGCTTCGGCATCGGCTTCGACACCGGCTTCGGCTTCGGTGCCCGCGTCGGCTCTGAATTCGGCGTTGGCGTTCGCGTTGACGGCGGTGTCGGCTCGGGTTTCTCCTGCGCCGTGGGTGTCGGTACCGGTGTCGGCTTCGTGACCGGCTTCGACGGGGGTGCCGCGGGCTGCGACGGCGGGGGCGACTCGGCACGCGGCGCGGCGCGCCTCGTTTCGTGATCGGACGGGGGAACGGGTGCGGCGGCTTCCGGTTCGACGGCTGCCGGTACCGCGGGCGCCTCGACCCAGCGGATCGGCACCTGCAGCGCTGTCGGCTGCACCGGCACGTCGCCGAGCGATGCGGCCAGCGGGATCGCCGCGATCAGCGCGCCCGCGTGCACGGCGATCGAGACGAGCCAGTCGCGCGGGGTGATCGACCCCGGGGCGACGCGACCGAGCGGGAGTGGGGCGCTCACCGGTGCCGCCTCGCGGCCATCGACGCGTTCCAACGGCTCACCGGCGCCGTACCTCGAGGCTCACCTGCTCGAATCCGAGCATGCGCACGCGGTCGACGAGCTCGACGAACTTCGACAGCGCGAGCCGACCGTCGGCACGGACGACGACCGTTTCGTCGCGGGTGCGCGGGGCCAGCGCGGCGGCGAGATCGGCAATCGGCTCGTCGTCCAGGTGAAGGCGTTCGTCGTGCGCGAGCGTGAGCACGAGCGGCGCCGACTGCGCGGTCGTCGCACTGGCGGCGCTCGCCAGCTCGACCGGAATGCGCCCGCTGGCGACGAAGCTCGCCGTCGTCAGCACGATCGCCAGCAGCACGAGCATCACGTCGACCAGCGGCACGACGTTGATCTCGCCGAATTCATCGTCGTGCATCGCGTCAGCCTCCGCGCGCTTCGTCGAAGTCGGCGAGACGCTCGCGCACGCGGCGGCGCAGCGCGTTGTTCGCGGCGACGCAGGGAATCGCCACGGCGATGCCGGCGGCGGTCGCCTTCAGCGCGAGCGCGAGGCCGCTCATGATCGTCCGCGCGTCGAGGCCGCCGCCGGCGCCGAGCCCCTCGAAGGTCAGCATGATTCCGAGCACGGTGCCGAGCAGCCCGAGATACGGCGCGTTCGCCGCGATCGTCGACAGCCAGCCGAGTCGCGTCGTGAGGTCCGCCTCGAGTCGCACGCGGCTCGCGTAGGCCGCCGCGTCGATGCGCGCGATGTAGCGCCAGCGTTCGATGGCGACGGCGAGCGCGACGACGCTCGCCGCGCCGAGCGCGCCGAGCACGCCCCAGTCGACCCATGCGCGAAGATGATCCATGCGAGGGCTCCTTCAGTATCGCAGTGACAGGCCGAATCGCCAGATGCGGCCCGGATCGGGGACGATCGAAACGTCTTCGCCGTCGTAGACGCCGTCGAAGTTCGCGTCGTTGGCGCCGCGCGCGATCAGCCAGTGGCGCCGGTCGAAGGCGTTGTCGACGCGTGCGAACAGCAGCAGCCGCGCGCCGGATCCGCCCGGCAGCTTCGTCTCGTGACGCACGCCGAGATGCAGGAGCGTGCGGCCCGGCCAACGCTCCTGGTTGATCTCGTCGGCCCACGAGCCCGCGCGGTAGTCGATCTCGCCGCTGACGGTCCAGCCGGGTGCGGGAAACCAGTGCGCACGCAGGTCGAGCATGCGCGACGGAGTGCGCGGGATGCGTTTGCCGGTGTTGTCGTGCGCAACTACCGTGTAGTTGCTGCGCCAGAACGCGGGATCGGCGCGCTGCTCGGCACTGGGGTCCGCGACGAAGCTTCCGTTGCCGTTGCCCAGGCTGACGAAGGCGTTGTCGTAGCGTGTGAATCGCGCATCGAGAAAGGTGGCCGCCGCCTCGAAGGCCCAGCTCCGGTGGGGCGAGGTCCGCGCATCGAGCTCGATGCCGCGGCTGCGCGCGCCGCCGATGTTGCGGAACTGCGATCCTCCGCCGATCGTCGTGTTCGACGACGCATACTCTCCGTTGCTGTCGAGGATGAAGTCGTCGCGATCGATCTGGAACAGCGACGCGCCGAGCGTCGCCTGCCATCCGGCCAGCCGCACGCTCCGGCGCGCGCCGAACTCGACGCTGATCGCCTTCTCGGGACGCAGGTCGGGGTTGCTGCGAACGAGCGCATTCGTCGTCGTCTCCCCGCGGAACAGCTGCTCGGCGCTCGGCAGGCGGAATCCGGTCGAGGCCGACGCGAAGATCGAGCTGGCGTCGCTCAGCGCATGCGTGAGACCGGCCCGGTAGCTGTCGACCTCGAACGAGCGGCCGGTGGACACCCTGCGATGACCGTTTCCCGGCACGGCGGCGGCGTCGAACTCGGCGTCGACGAGGTCGCGCCGTACGTTCAAGGTCGCCACGGTCGATGCACCGAGCGCGAACTTCGCTTCGCCGTAGGCGGCGCGCATTCGCTCGCGCGTCCGGTCGTCGCTCAGCAGCGTTCCTGCCGGCGTCACGGCGCCGCGCGGCGTCGTGCGGAACGCGTTCAACGCCGTGGCCTCGTTCTCGAAGACGTTGCGGCGCAGGTCGATGCCGCCCATCAGAGCGAGCGCGTCGAAGGTCGCGCGGTACTCGGCCTTCGCGCCGCGCTGCGCCTGCCGATAGTCGTTCAGCGTGCTGTAGTCGAGCACGTTCGTCGTCGGCCGGCCCGATGCGTCGAAGCGCATCGGCGCCGACCAGTAGGTCGTCTCGTCCCGGTATTCGTAGACGACCGCGAGCAGGTTGCTGCGCTCGTCGAGGTCGCGCGACCAGCGCAGGTTCCAGCGTGTGAGATCGACATCGAAGTTGCGCGTGTAGCCGCGGCCTTCGTTGCGCCCGCGCGGGTCGGTTCTCGCCGCCGTGACGCCGGTGACGCTTCCCTCGCGGTCGCGGAAGCGCGCCGAGCGCTCGAAGCCGAGCGCGAGCTCGCTGTCGTCGTCGAGCGCGTACTGCAGGTTGCCCGACCAGGTCCGCGCGCGCGAAGACGACAGGAAGTAGTAGCCGGCCTGTTCGCGCTCGGCGTATTGCAGGTGCGCCGCGAACGCGTCGCCGGCGTGTCCGGCGTGCAGCAGGTGGCGGCGGTACCCGAAGGCACCCCGGTCGGCGTCGAAGCGCAGCCCTCGCTGGCCGGCGCCGCGTTTCGTCGTGACGATGACCGCACCGGCCAGCGCGTCGTCGCCGTACAGGTACGACGCTCCGCCCTTGACGACCTCGATGCGCTCGATGTTGTCGAGGTCGACGTTGACCTTGCCGGTGCGCTCGAACACCGGCACCCCGTCGACGACGATCGCCACGCCGGGCTTCTCGCCCCGGAAGCGCTGGTTCTCGATGCCGCGCAGCTTGATCTTGATCGTCTCGCCGTCGCTCTGCAGGTCGGCGGTCACGCCGGGAACCGAGCGCAGGATCTCGATCAGATTCTTCGCGTGCTGGCGCTCGACCTCGGGCGCATCGAAGCGCACGCGCGAGACGGGATCGGTATCGTCGGCGTCGAAGCGGTCTTCGATCGCCGAATCGGTGACGGTGACCCGACGCAGCGTCGTGGTCTCGGCGCTCTCCTGCGCCCATGCGATGGGCGCGGCCAGGCCGCACAGCGCGGCCAGAAGCGCCCGGTTTCGGAACTCGACAAGCACCCGGGGGTTCTCCTGCAAGGAGCACGAAGACGAGGTCTTCGAGGATTGCCGCGGTGCGTCTCGCCGGAGGCGGCGGCGCAGTGCGGCGCGCTTCGTTTCGGTGGCGGAATCGGCGGCCGGCGCGCACCCGCTGCCGGGTGAGTGCGCGACGGCTCGGCGTCGGCTCAGCGCGGAGGTGCGCGGGGCCGTGCGCTCGGGACGAAGCGGACCCGGGGAGTCGAGTCGAGCGGTTCGGGGGCGAAGAAGTGGGTGTGCGGCGCGATCGCGGCGCACGCCCGTTCGGGCGGCGGCAGCCCGACGCATCCCGCCTGCGCCAAGCACCAGGCGCACGAGCCGGACGGGCGCGCGTCTTCGTCGCCGGCAGGCAGCGCGGCCGCCCCCGGCACGGCCGCATCGCGCGCGGCGGGGCGCACGATGCCGGTGCTGGTGCAGATCTCGGTCGCGTCGATGCCGACGGCGCGCGCGAGCGCGTACGACAACGACGGCAGCAGTGCGTTCGCCGTCAGCGCGACGCACAGCAGCCAGATCGTGAAGCTTCGGTTTCGCCTGCCGAAGGGCATGGGTCGTCGGGGATCGCAATCGCGCGCACGCGCGGTCGTGGAATCGCGCGCACGCGGGCCGTGCGCGGGGCCCGCCGAAGCGGGGGCCGGGACCGGGTCAGCCGGAAACCGGAGGGGCGCGCGGGGGCGCCGCGGGCAGCAGCGCCGCTTCGGCGCGCAGCTGTGGGGCGTGACGAGGTGTGGCGAGTGCCGTCGGCGGTGCCGGCGGCGTCCCATGCGGCGGCGCCGGCAGCACGGCCCCGTGCGCCCCGGCGAGGCAGAACACGCAGGCGATGCGCGGCGTAGGCTCCCGTTCGTCGGATGAATCCCCGTCGCCGACTTCGCCGGCGGCGACGGTCGTTGCGGCCGACGTGCAGACTTGCATCCAGGCATCGCCGGACGGATCGGCGACGGCGACGGCGCCGGGCGCCAGCGTCGCGAACAGCATCGTCACGAGGACGATCCAGTTCCACAGCCGGAATCGACGCGCGGAAAATCGCATGATGGGCAATGCTAGGGTCCGACCTGCGCGATCGCGACGATCTGGATCAAGCGAATCGGGCGGTGCGCGGTTGACCGCGCACCGGCGTTCCGGCGATGATCGCGCGCGCGGCCATGTCCGGGTTCGGGCCGCATCATCTCGCGGGGAACGCGCGCGCGGGTTTCGTTGGGAAGCATCGATGAAGGACGATTCGGGCGGCGGCACGCCGTCGCGAACGCACGCGCAATGAGCGGCCTCGCCTCTCGCAGCTTGTCCAACCGGGTCGTGCTCGGCATCCTGCTCGGCGGGCTGCTGCTGCTCGTGTACGCGGTGATGCGGCCGTTCCTCGCGCCGATCGCGTGGGCACTGATCCTCGCCTACGTCACCTGGCCGCTGGTCGTGCGGACGCGGCAGATGTTCGGGGGTCGCAACACGCTCGCCGCGTTGGTGATGACGATCCTGCTTTCCGCGGCCTTCGTGCTGCCGTTCCTGTGGGTCGCGCTGATGCTGCGCAGCGAGCTGGCGAGCTTCTACACCACCGCGGCGAGCGTGCTGGCACGCGGCGAGTTCTCGCTGCCCGACTTCGTCGCCGACATTCCGCTGCTCGGTGCCTGGCTGCAGCAGCTGCTCGACGAGTTCGCGCGCGACCCGGCGGCGATTCGCGGTCAGATCGCCGGCTGGGTCGAGGCGCGGGCCGCCGAGTCGCTGAACATCGTCGGGGGGCTCGGGCGAAACGCGGCCAAGCTCGGCTTCGCGCTGATCACCGTCTTCTTCCTGTATCGCGACGGCGAGCGTGTGCTGGCGCAGGCGCAGCTCGTCCTGCACCGTTTCCTCGGCGCACGCGTCGACCCCTATCTCGCCGCGGTCGGCAGCATGACGACCGCGGTCGTCTGGGGGCTGCTGCTCACCGCGATCGCGCAGGGTATCGTCGCCGGCCTCGGCTATTGGTGGTTCGGCCTGGGTGCGCCGGTGCTGCTCGGCGCCGTCACCGCGGCGATCGCGCTGATTCCGTTCGGCACCCCGTTCGTCTGGGGAGCGATCGGCGCCTGGCTGATCGTCGAAGGCGACATGTTCAACGGCATCGGGCTGCTGCTGTACGGCACCTTCGTCGTCAGCTGGGTCGACAACCTGGTGCGTCCGCTCGTGATCAGCAACGCGACCCGCATTCCGTTCCTGCTCGTGATGTTCGGCGTGCTTGGCGGGCTGGCGGCGTTCGGGCTCGTCGGCCTGTTCATCGGCCCGGTGATCCTCGCCGTGCTGATGGCGGTCTGGCGCGAGTGGATCGAGGAGTCGAAGGCCGAGCAGCTGCGGGTGCAAGCCGCGGCGTCGGTGGCCGCGGCGCGCGAGCTCGCCGCGAGCGCGCCGGAGATCCGACGCGAGCGTCCCGGCGGCGAAGCGCCGTCGCCGAAATCGCGTCCGACGGCGGACGAGCCGCGATAGCGCGGGCCGAACGCGACGCGAGAGCGGCGTGCGTGCCGGCTAGCCGGTCGCGCGCCGCACCAGCGCCCGCGTCGCGAACCGGATGCGCTGCGACAGCGGGAACCGGCGGAAGGTCGATGCGGCGGTGCCGCTGGTGAAGGCGGTGCGCTTCGAGTAGTCGATGCGCACGTCGACGATCGTCGGTCGTCCTTCGCGCGCGTGGCGGCGCGCCTCGTCGATCGCCGCGCCGATGCGCGCCTCGGTGTCCATCGCGACGTAGGCCGCCCCCGTGGCCTGCGCGACGCCCTCGACGTCGAGCGCGCCGAGCACCGTGCACGGCTTGCGGTTGTACGGCATCTGTTGCGCCTGCGAGATCTGCGAGAGCTCGCCGTCGTTGAAGACGTACCAGACGACGCCGAGCGAGCGCGCCGTCGCGGTGACGATCTCCATGCAGGTCATCATGAAGCAGCCGTCGCCGACGATCGCGAACACCTCCTTCGACGGCTGCGCGAGCTTGGCGCCGATCGCCGCCGGCACCGCATAGCCCATCGCGTTGAAGTCGGTCGGCACGAGCAGCCGTCCGCCGCGCCGGATCGGGAAGAGCTCGGCGGCGAGGTACGTGTGGTTGCCGTCGTCGAGCACCGTGATCGCGTCGTCGGCGACGCGCCCGCGCAATTCGTCGAAGAAGCGCAGCGGATTGATCCGCTCGCCGCTGTCGTGGCGCAGCCATTCGTCGCGATACGCCTGCTTGTCACGCGCGATGCGCGCGGCGGTCGGCCGGTCGGCGCGCCGCGTGCCGATCCGGCGCAGCTCCTCGGCCAGCGCGGCGAGCACGACGCGTGCATCGCCGGTGATCGCGATGCGCGCCGGGTGATTGGCGCCGAAGACCGTCGGATCGATGTCGACGTGCACGAGGTCGGACGGCACCTTCGCCGCGAAGCTGCCGGTCGGGATCTCGGCGAAGCGCGTGCCGACGGCGAGCATCGCGTCGCAGTCGCGAAAGGCGTTGCGCCCGGCGGGCACTGCCGAAGGGCTGAAGCCGAAGCCGGCGTGCAGCGGGTGGTCGGCGGGGAACGACGCCAGTCCCTGCAGCGTCGTCGCCACCGGAGCCTGCAGGTGCTCGGCGATCGCGATCAGCTCTTCGACGGCGTGCCGCGCGCCCCAGCCGACGAAGAGCCCCGGCTGCGTCGCATCGCGCAGCAGCTGCGCGGCCTCGCGCACGAGCGCCGGGTCGGGGGCGGTCGGCGCGGGCGGCGGCGACCACGCCGGCAATTCGCCGACCGCTCCGGGAAAGAGCTGCAGGTTCACCGGGATCTCGACCAGCACGGGCCCCGGCACGCCGCTCGTCGCGATCCGGTACGCCTCGAAGATCGTCGGCACGACCTCCGTGTGGCGCAGCACGCGGAAGGCGGCTTTCGTGATCGGCCGCGCGATCGCGAGCTGGTCGATCTCGTGCAGCCGGAAGCGGTCGTCGGTGTCGGTGCGCACGCCGCCGGTGAGCACCAGCATCGGGATGCCGTCGACGAAGGCCTCGGCGATGCCGCTGGCCGCGTGCGTGAGGCCGGCCGCGGGCACGATCGCCAGTGCGCCGATCGTGTCGTCGGCCGCGCGGCTGACCGCATCGGCCATGAACGCGGCGCCTCCCTCGTGCGTGACGAGCACCGGCACCGGCGAGCCGGCGCTGTTCAGCTCGTCGTACAGCTCGGTGACGTGCACGCCGGGAATGCCGAAGGTGAAGCGGATGCCGAGCTCGCGCAGCGCGTGCACGGCGAGCCAGGCGGCGGTCTTCTTCATCGGGGCGCTCCTCGGTGTCGGTCTCGTGCCGTCGAAGGCGGGCGGGGACGGGCGGCGGCGCATCAGCCGACGATCGCGCGTGCCGCACGGCGCGCGCCGTGGATGCAGCCGCCGAGGAAGCTGCCCTCGAGCGCACGCAGCCCGTGCATGCCGCCACCGCCGAATCCGGCCGCCTCGCCGGCGGCGTACAGGCCCGGGATCGGTGCGCCGTCCGCGTCGAGGACACGGCACGAGAGATCGGTCTGGATCCCGCCCAGGCTCTTGCGGCTGATGACGAACTCGCGGATCGCGATCAGCGGACGCGCGCGCGGGTCGTCGATGCGCTGGTAGCGGCAGGTGCGCAGCCGGTCGCCCCGCCAGTGGCGCAGGTGCTCGATGCGCCGCAGCTGCTCGTCGTTGTGCAGCGGTCCGCGCTCGACCTGCGCGTCGTAGGTGCGCACCGCGTCGCGCACCGCTTCCGGGTCGACCGAGCCGTCGCCCTGCAGCGCGTTCATCTTCTCGACCAGCGCGTCGAGCGAGTCGGCGGTGACGACGTCCTCGCAGCGGCGCACGAGCTGATCGACCAGCCAGCGGTTGCCCAGCAGCGAATCTCGGGCGAAGCGCACGACGCTGCGCTCGCGCAGCGACGGGTTGAACTCCGCGCCCGACACCGCGAGCTCCTTGCGCGCGATCCGTGTGTTGAGCAGCTGCCACGAATAGGCGCGCTCCTGCGCGCACACCTGCGTGACGAGATCGCGCGTGTCGTAGCCGCTCACCAGCGGCATCGGCCCGATCCGGCGGCCCCGCCAGTCGAGCCACAGCGCCGATTTCGGCGGTACCAGCGAAAGACCGTGCAGCGGCCTGCGCGGCGCCCAGTGGTGCACGCCCGCGGCGTAGTTCCACATGCGGTCGAGGTTCGTCACGCGCCCGCCCACCGCCTCGACCGCGTCGTGCAGGCGGCCGTCGGCGTAGCGATGCGAACCGTTCAGGACCGTCTCGGGCGGGCGCCGCCAGTCGCCGTGCCAGTGGCGGCGCACGCGTTCGATGCTGCCGTTGATGCCGCCTGCCGCGACGAGCACGGCGTCGGCCCAGGCGACGAAGGCTTCGCCGCCGTGCTCGGTGACGCCGCGTGCCCCGGCGACGCGTCCGCCCGTCTCGAACAGCGATTCGACCCGGTGGCCGAAGCGCAGGGTGAGCGCCTGCTGTCGCGGATGCGATCGTAGGATCTCGATCATCCGCGTGGCGAGTCGCTCGCCGCTGCCCCAGGTGACGTGCCAGCGCGGCACCGAATTGCCTTCGCCGAACAGGCCCCGCTCGACCCAGAGCGGCAACGGCAGGAAACGGATCCCCAGGCCGAGCAGCCAGCGGTAGACGTCGTCGCCGCATTCGTTCAGGTACGCCTGCGCCCATTGGCGCGGCCAGTGCTCGGCCTGCGGGTCGGTGCCGAAGCCGCCGAAACGCAGCCAGTCGCGCAACGCGAGCTCGACGGAGTCGCGGATGCCGGCGCGTCGCTGCTCGCGCGTGTCCACCAGCAGGAGGCCGCCGAAGCTCTCCCTCGCCAGCCCGCCGAGATGGGCTTCGACGTCGCGGTCGAGCAGGGTGACGCTTCGCCCCGCCGACAGCAGCTCGATGGCGGCGACGATTCCGGTCAGGCCGCCGCCCACGACGAGGACGTCGCTTCGATACTCGTGCATCCCGCCTCCCGGCGCGGGATGCTACCGACCGGGTCGGCGCCTGTAAACGACCGCGCCTCGTCTCGTGCGCCGGAACGGGCATGTCCTTCGAGCTCCGATTCGCGCTACGCTGTACGCTTTCGCCAGCAGAAACAGAACGCGAGGAGAACGCGATGAGCGCACGCACGGTGCCCCCGTTCCGGGCCGACCACGTCGGCAGCTTCCTTCGGCCCCGGTACCTGCTCGACGCGCGTGCGCAAGCCGCCGCCGGCGAGATCACGCCCCTGCAGCTGCGGGCGGTGGAGGACAGGGCGATCGCCGAGATCGTGAAGTTCCAGGAAGACGTCGGCCTGAAGAGCATCACCGACGGCGAGTTCCGCCGGACGTATTTCCACATCGACTTCCTCGAGCAGCTCGGCGGTGTCAAGACCGACGTCCCGGTGACGGTGAAGAAGCCCGACGGCACCGAGGAGCTCGCGCCGCCGGTCATCCGCGTCGTCGACAAGTTGCGGCACGTCAAGGACATCCAGCGCGCCGATTTCGAGTACCTGAAGAGCCGCGTCTCGCCGGGACACCTGCCGAAGGTGTGCATCCCGTCGCCCACGATGCTGCATTTCCGTGGCGGCCGCGCCGGCATCAGCCGCGAGCACTATCCCGAGCTCGATCCGCAGTTCTACGAGGACGTCGCTCGCGCGTATGGCGACGAGCTGCGCTCGCTGTACGACGCCGGCTGCCGCTACGTGCAGATGGACGACACCAATCTCGCCTATCTGTGCGACGACCGGATGCGCGAGGCGGCGCGCATGCGCGGAGACGACCCCGACGAGCTGCCGCACCGCTATGCGCGCTTCATCAACCGGGTGGTCGCGCACAAGCCCGAGGGCATGACGCTGGCGGTGCACCTGTGCCGCGGCAACTTCAAGAGCACCTGGGCCGCGCAGGGCGGCTACGAGCCGGTGGCCGAGGCGCTGCTCTCGGAGATGGACGTCGACGCCTATTTCCTCGAGTACGACGACCAGCGCTCGGGCGATTTCAAGCCGCTGCGCTTCCTGCCGAAGGGCAAGACCGTGGTGCTCGGGCTGGTCACGACGAAGCTCGGAGAGCTCGAATCGAAGGACTCGCTGAAGCGGCGCATCGACGAAGCGGCGCAGTACGCGCCGCTCGAGCAGCTGTGCCTGTCGCCGCAGTGCGGCTTCTCGTCCACCGTGCACGGCAACGCGATCGCCGTCGAGGCCCAGCGGGCCAAGCTCGCGCTCGTCGTGGAGACGGCGCGCGAGGTGTGGGGCGACGCATGAGCCGCGCGAGATCGCCGCTCGCGCGCGGCCTCGGCATCGTCGCCATCGTCGCCGGCGCCCTGGCGCTGTCGCCGGTCGCCGCCGAGACGGTGAAAGTCGGCGTCGTCGCGAGCTATTCCGGGCCGGGCGCGGAGGTCGGACGCGATCTCGACCGCGGGATGGCGCTGTATCGCAAGCTGCACCCCGAGGCCTTCGGCGGACACACGGTGGAGCTCGTCAAGCGAGACTCGCGCCTGCCGAACGGCGAGGCGGCGAAGACCGCGGTGCAGGAGCTGGTCACGCGCGAGCGCGTCCAGCTGCTCGCCGGCTTCTCGTATACGCCGGACGCGATCGCCAGCGCGCCGCTGGCCACGCAGGCGAAGACGCCGATGCTGCTGCTGCAGGCGGCCACCGCCTGGCTGCCGCAGCTGTCTCCGTACATCGCGCGCCTGTCGTTCACGATGTGGCAGTCGGGTTTCCCGATGGGCCGGTACGCCGCCGAGAAGCTGCAGTGCCGTACGGCGGCAGTGGGCTACACCGACTATCCGCCGGGCAAGGACAGCCTCGAGGCCTTCCGCATGGCCTTCGAGGCGGCCGGAGGAAAAATCACCGATGCGATCCCGATGGGCGGCGCCGTCGAGGTGCCCGATTTCACGCCGTTCCTGCAGCGGGTGAAGGACGCGCGGCCCGACTGCCTGTACGCGTTCATTCCGGCGGGTAACCACACGTCGTCGTTCCTGAAGACGGTCGGCCACCTCGGCCTGAAGGACGCCGGCATCAAGCTGCTCGGCCCCGGCGAGCTCGTGATGGACGACAAGCTGCATCTGCTCGATGCCTCGGCGGCCGGCCTGGTCACGATGGCCCATTATTCGTCGTTCTACGATAGGCCGGCGAACGCGGCCTTCGTCGCCGCCTGGAAGAAGGAGTACGGCGAGGACAGCGTGCCGAATTTCACCGCCGTCGCCGGCTACGATGCGATGGCGCTGATCGCGCACCTGGTGAAGACGCTCGACGGACGCATCGACGGCGAGCGCGCGATGCAGCTGATCCGCGGCTGGCGGTACGACAGCCCGCGCGGCCCGATCCTGATCGATCCGGAGACGCGCGACATCGTGCAGGACGAGCACGTGCAGGTGCTGGTCGCCGACGGCGGTCGGCTCTCGATCGAGGTGCTCGATCGCATTCCGCAAGTGAAGGATCCGTGCAAGGTGCACAAGGTCGGCCGATGCGGCGAGGCGCGCTGACGGGCCCGGCGGCATCGGGCGGGTGAGCGCCGCCCTCGCCAGCATCGTCTTCGACGGCACCGCGTACGCGATGGTGCTGTTCGTTCTCTCGGTGGGCCTGTCGGTCACGATGGGCCTGATGAACGTCGTCAACCTCGCGCACGGCGCCTTCGCGATGCTGGGCGGCTACGTCGTCGTCGCGGCGATGTCGCGCTTCGGGATGCCCTTCTACGGTGCGCTGGCGACGGCGGTGGTCGCCCTCGCCGCCGCGAGCGCGCTGCTCGAGCGGCTGCTCTACGCGCGGTTGTATCGCGCGGGCGAGCTCGACCAGGTCGTCGCGTCGATCGGCGTCATCTTCGCCGCGTCGGCGCTGCTCGTGTTCCTCTTCGGTCCCACGCCGCAGACGGTGCAGCCGCCCGAGCACCTGCGCGGCACGGTGGAGATCGGCGGGCGCGCCGTGCCCGCCTATCGCCTGTTCGTGATCGCCGTCGGCTTCGGGCTGTTCGCGGCGCTGCGCCTGGGCATCGAGCGCACGCGCATCGGCGCGCAGCTGCGCGCGGCGGTCGACAACCGGCACATGGCCGTCTCGGTCGGCGTGAACGTGCGGCGCCTGTTCACGCTCGTCTTCTCGCTCGGCGGCGCGTTGTCGGCGCTCGGCGGCGGACTGGCGATCGAGGTGCTCGGCATGGGGCCGGGCTTCGCGACGCAGTATCTCGTGCTGTTCCTGATCGTCGTCGCGATCGGCGGGCTGGGCAGCGTGCGGGGCACCTTCGCCGCTTCGCTGGTGCTCGGCATCGTCGACACCGGCGGCAAGTACCTGTTCCCGGCCGCCGGCGGCTTCCTGATCTACGCGCTGACGATGGGGCTGCTGTTGTGGCGCCCGCAGGGCCTGATGGGACGGGCGGCGCGTTGAGGTCGATGGCGTCGCGACGTGGGCTCTCCGGCGCCCGCTGGCATCCGCTCGAAGCCTTGCCGTGGCTGTTCGCGCTCGCCGTGCCGTTCCTGTTTCCGGGGTATGCGGGCCTCGGCGTGCAGGTGCTCATCGCCGTGCTGTTCGTGCTCTCGCTCGATCTGGTGCTCGGCTACGCCGGCATCGTCACGCTCGGGCACGCGGCGTTCTTCGGCGTCGGCGCCTATACCGTCGGCCTGCTGTCGGTTCGCGCGGGCTGGAACGAGCCGATCAGCGGGCTCGTGTTCGCCGCGCTGGCCGCCGCCGCTCTCGGCTGGGCCGTCGGAAGGCTGATCCTGCGTTTTCACGGACTCGCCGTGCTGATGCTCACGCTCGCCGCGGCGCTGCTGCTGCAGGAGGCCGGCAACAGCGCGGCTGCGATCACCGGCGGCCACGACGGGCTGACCGGAATCACGATCGCGCCGATCCTCGGGCGCTTCGAGAACGACCTGTTCGGGATGCACTACTACGCGTATTCG
>DATGRE010000066.1:0-6036 GCA_035303885.1 Zeimonas sp.
GCGCGACCTGCTGCGCTGGGCCGTGTCGCGCTTCGAGGCGGCCGGGCTCGCCTACGGGCACGGCACCGACAACGCCTGGGACGAGGCGGTCTCGCTGCTGCTGTTCGCGCTGCACCTGCCGCCCGACCGGCTCGAGCCCCACCTCGACGCGCGCCTGACGCGCGGCGAGCGCGAGGCGGCGGTCGCGCTCCTCGAACGCCGCGTCGCGACGAGGCGGCCGGCGCCCTATCTCACCGGCGAGGCCTGGCTGCGCGGCCTGCGCTTCCTGTGCGACAAACGTGCGCTCGTGCCGCGTTCGCCGATCGCCGAAGCGCTCGACGAGGCGCTGCCGGACTGGCTCGCGCTGCACCGCCCGCAGGCGTGGGCGCCGCAGACGGTGCTCGACCTGTGCACCGGCGGCGGAAGCCTCGCGATCGTCGCCGCGCACGTCTTTCCGCAGGCGCGCGTCGTCGGCGCCGACCTATCGGCCGACGCACTCGCGCTCGCGGCCGCCAACGCCGCGCTGCACGGGGTCGAGGACCGAATCGAATGGGTGCGTTCGGACCTCTATTCGGCGCTCGGCGCACGACGCTTCGACCTCATCGTCTGCAATCCACCGTACGTGAACGAGGCGTCGATGCGTGCGCTGCCGGCGGAGTTCCGCGCCGAGCCGTACGCCGCGCTCGCCGGCGGCGCCGACGGCATGGATCTCGTGCGGCCGATCGTGATGGGCGCCCGCGCGCACCTCGAGCCCGGCGGACTGCTGCTGCTCGAGATCGGCCACGAGGCGATCCACTTCGAGGCGGCGTTCCCGGCGCTCGAATTCCATTACCTGCCGGTGGCGGCGGGCGATCGGCTGCTCGTGCTGGTCGAGGAAGCCGCACTGCCCGCGCCCCGATGATCCGGCTCGAAGGCGTCACGCTGGCGCGCGGCGGGCGCGTGCTGCTCGAGCGGGCGAGCGCGTCGATCGCGCCGGGCGAGCGCATCGCATTGATCGGGCGCAACGGCAGCGGAAAGACCACGCTGCTCGCGGCGCTCGCCGGCGAAGTCCTGCCCGACGCGGGCGACATCGTCCAGCCGTGGCGCGAGACGATCCGCCTCGAGCAGGGGTTGCCTTCGAGCGCGCTGCCGGCGTGGCGCTTCCTCGTCGACGGCGACGCGACGCTGCGTGCCGCCACGGAGGGACTCGCCGAGGCCGAGCGCGGCGGCGACGGCTTCGCGATCGCGCTCGCGCACGAGCAGTGGCTCGATGCCGGCGGGGCGAGCGCCGAGGCGCGTGCGCGCACGCTGCTGGCCGGACTCGGTTTCGACGCAGCGCAGGCGGACACCCCGGTCGACGCGCTGTCGGGCGGCTGGAGGATGCGGCTAAACCTGGCGCGCGCGCTGTTCGCGCCGAGCGAGCTGCTGCTGCTCGACGAGCCGACCAATCATCTCGACCTGGACGCGATCCTGTGGCTCGAGCGCTGGCTGCTGCGCCATCCCGGCACGATCGTGCTCGTCTCGCACGATCGCGACTTCGTCGATCGCGTCGCCAGCGCGACGCTGCACCTGGACGACGGCAGCCTCGTGCGCTACGCGGGCGGCTACAGCGCCTTCGAGCGGCTGCGCGCGCAGCGCCAGCTGCAGGCCGAGCGCGATCGCGCCGCCCAGCAGCAGCGCATCGACCGGCTCAACGCCTTCATCGAACGCTTTCGCGCGAAGGCGACCAAGGCGCGCCAGGTGCAGAGCCGGATCAAGGCGCTCGAGCGCATGGTCGAGGTCGCGCCGGTGCGCGCGCTGCGCGGCGTCGATTTTCCGCTGTACGAGGTCGGCGAAGGTCCCGACCCGATGCTGCGCGCGGAAGGGCTCGACGCGGGCTACGGCACCCGCGTCGTGCTGCGCAACGTCGGGCTGACGATCCGCCGCACGGCGCGCATCGGCGTGCTCGGGCGCAACGGCGCCGGCAAGAGCACGTTGGTACGCACGCTGGTCGGCGAGCTTCGGCCGCTGGCCGGCGAAGTGCAGCTCGCGCGCAGCGTGCGCATCGGCTACTTCGCGCAACAGGGCATCGACGCGCTGCGCGCCGACGAATCGGCGCTGCAGCAGCTGCAGCGCCTCGCGCCCGTCGAACGAGAGCAGGCGTTGCGCGACCATCTCGCACGCTTCGGATTCTCCGGCGACGACGCCACGCGGCCCGTCGGACCGATGTCGGGCGGGGAGAAGGCGCGCCTGCTGCTCGCGCTGATGCTGCACGCACGCCCGCAGCTGCTCGTGCTCGACGAGCCGACCAACCATCTCGACGCGCAGGCCCGCGACGCGCTCGCCGATGCGCTCGCCGATTTCGACGGCGCGCTGCTGCTCGTCTCACACGACCGCTATCTGCTCCGCTCGACGGTCGACTCCTTCGTGCTGGTCGCCGACGGCCGCGTCGACGCCTTCGACGGAGACCTCGACGACTACACCGACTGGCTACTGCAGCGCGGCTCGAGCGGCACCGCAGCGGAGTGCGCCGCGCAGCGCCCGCGCGCGGCGGCGCCGACGGACGCAGCCCCGCCCGCGTCGCGTCGCGAGGACCGGCGCAACGCCGCGCGCAGGCGCGCCGAGCTCGCCGAGCGCATGCGCCCTTTCGACGAGGAGATCGCCGAGATCGAGCGACGCCTCGAGGAGATCGCAACGCGCGTCGCGCCGATCGACGCGCGACTCGCCGACCCGGACTCGTACCGCGACGCGGAGGCGGCGGCGCAGCTGGCGCGCGAACGCGCGCGGCTGCAGCGCGAGCGCGAGTCGCTCGAGGAACGCTGGATCGAACGCAGCACTGCGCGCGACGCCGAGCGCGAGGCGTTCGAGCGCCGGGCGACAGGCGGCTGAAGCGGATCGAGACGCCGGCGGCTGCGGGTAGAATCGCCCGATGAGCACACCTTCGAACTCCCTTCCCTTCCAGCACGTCGGCATCGTCGGCAGCGGCGCGATGGGCCGCGGCATCGCCCAGCTATTCGCGCAGGCCGGCATCGCCGTCCGACTGTTCGACACGAATCCACAGGCGCTCGCCTCGGCGCTCGCCGCGCTCGACGACACCTTCACGAAGCTCGTCGACAAGGGCCGGCTCCCGGCGGACGCCGCGCAGCGCGCGCGCGCCGCGTTGTCGTCGGTCGATTCGCTCGACGCCCTCGCCGGTTGCGATCTCGTCGTCGAGGCGATCATCGAACGGCTCGACGCGAAGCAGGAGCTGTTCCGGGCGCTCGAGCCGATCGTCGGCGACGAAGCCGTGCTCGCCACGAACACCTCGTCGCTTCCGGTGACGGCCATCGCCGCGCGCTGCGCCCGTCCGCAGCGCGTCGCCGGCCTGCATTTCTTCAATCCGGTTCCGCTGATGAAGGTCGTCGAGGTCGTGCGCGCGGCACGCACCGACGAGACCGTCGTCGAGCGCCTGGTCGGGTTGGTGCGCGCGACCGGACATCGTCCGGTCGTCGCCCGCGACACGCCCGGGTTCATCGTGAACCACGCCGGGCGCGCCTACGGCACCGAGGCGCTCATGGCGCTGGGCGAAGGCGTCGCCGAGGTCGAGGCGATCGACCGCATCCTGCGCGAGCAGGTTTCCTTCGACGGCAAGGGCTTCCGGCTCGGTCCCTTCGAGCTGCTCGACCTCACCGGGCTCGACGTCTCGCAACCGGTGATGGAGTCGATCTACCGCCAGTTCTACGAGGAGCCGCGCTTCCGGCCATCGGTGCTCGGTGCGCAGCGCCTGGCCGCGGGCCTGTACGGCCGCAAGAGCGGCGAGGGCTTCTATCGCTACGCAGACGGCGGCGCCGAAACGCGGCCGGAGCCCGAGGCGCCGTCGGTCGGCGTACGCCCGCCCGTGTGGATCGCGCCGGGTCCGTACGCCGAGCGCGTCGCCGCCGCCGCCCGCGCGCTCGGCGCCGTGGTGCGCGACACCGCCGCGCCAGGCGAAGACGAGCTCGTGCTCGTCGCCCCGCTCGGGCTGGATGCGAGCGCCGCTTCGCGCGCCGCCGCGCGCGGCGACGACGGCATCGACCTGCCCGCCGAACGCGTCGTGGCGATCGATGCGCTGTTTCCGATCGAGCCCGGTCACTGCCGGCGCCGCGTGCTGATGACGACACCGGCCACGCGCGCCGAGTACCGAGACGCCGCACACGCGATCTTCGCCGCCGACGGCGTCCCGGTCACGCTGCTGCGCGACAGCGCCGGCTTCGTCGCGCAGCGCGTCGTCGCGATGATCGTCTCGATCGGCACCGAGATCGCGCAGCAGCGCATCGCCGCACCGGCCGACATCGACGCGGCCGTACGCGCGGGCCTCGGGTATCCGCTCGGCCCGCTCGCCATGGGCGACGCGATCGGCACCGAGACCGTCTGCACGATCCTGGACAACCTGCACCGGCTCACCGGCGATCCGCGCTATCGCGTCGGCGGCTGGCTGCGTCGCCGCGCGCAGCTCGGACTGTCGCTGCTGCACGAGGACTGAGCCGTGACCGCGCGGCTGCTCGAGGAGCGCCGCGGCGCCGTGCAGGTGCTGCGCATCTCGAATCCGGGGGCGCGCAACGCGCTGCATCCCGACGTCTACTCCGCCGGCATCGACGCCTTCGAGCGGGCGGCCGGCGACGCGCAGGTTCGCGCCGTCGTGCTCGCCGGCGACGGCGCGCATTTCTGCGCCGGTGGCAACCTGAACCGGCTGCGCGAGAACCGGGCGAAGGACCCGGCCGTGCAGGCGGCGTCGATCGACCTGCTGCATCGCTGGGTGCGCACGATCCGCGGCTGCCCGAAACCGGTGATCGCCGCCGTCGAGGGGGCGGCCGCAGGCGCCGGGTTCTCGCTCGTGCTCGCCTGCGACCTCGTCGTGGCGGCCAGCGACGCGCGCTTCGCGATGTCCTACGTACGCATCGGGCTGACGCCCGACGGCGGCTCGAGCTGGTTCCTCGGGCGCCGGGTGCCGCATCCGCTCGCCTACGAGTGGCTCGCCACCGGCGAGCCGATTCCCGCGGCGCGGCTGCATGCCGCCGGACTGGTCAACGAGATCGTCGAACCGGGATGTGCGCTCGAGGCGGCCGCCCGCCGGGCCGAACGGCTCGCGCGCGGCCCGGCCTTCGCGCTCGCCGGCATCAAGTCGCTGCTGTGCGACGACGAGCGCGACGCGCTCGAACGGCGCCAGCAGCGCGAGCGCGACACCTTCGTGGCGGCGCTGTTCCACGACGACGCGGCCGAGGGAATCGCGGCGTTCCTCGAAAAGCGCACCCCGCGCTTCTCCGGCGATGCGTCGCGATGACGAGAACCAGGAGGAATCGATGAGCGGCAGCGCCGAGAACGAGAACACCGGAACGGTCCCGGTTCCCGACCGTCTTCGCGTCGACGTCGAGCGGCTGTCGCGCTGGCTGGAGTCGAACGTCGAGGGCTTCGCCGGACCGCTCCAGGTCGAGCTGTTCCGCGGCGGACAGTCGAACCCGACCTACCTCCTGACGACGCCCGGTGCGCGCTACGTGATGCGCTCCAAGCCCGGTCCGGCGGCCCGCCTGCTGCCGTCGGCGCACGCGATCGAACGCGAGTTCCGCGTGCTCGAGGCGCTCGCACGGACCGAGCTGCCGGTGCCCCGCGTGTTCGCGCTGTGCGAGAACGAATCGGTGATCGGCCGGGCGTTCTACGTGATGGAGCACGTCGCGGGGCGCGTCCTGTGGGACCAGTCGCTGCCGCAGGCGTCGCGCGAGGAGCGTGCGGCGATCTACGACGAGATGAACCGCGTGATCGCGGCGCTGCATACGATCGACCCGGAAGCGATCGGCCTGGCCGGCTACGGGCGGCCGGGCAACTACTTCGCGCGCCAGATCGCGCGCTGGAGCAGCCAGTACCAGGCGTCCGAGACCGAACCGATCGACGCGATGAACCGGCTGATCGAATGGCTTCCGCAGCGCATCCCGCCCGGCGACGAGACGTCGATCGTGCACGGCGACTTCCGGCTCGACAACCTCGTCTTCGACGCCGAGGCGCCGCGCATCCGCGCGATCCTCGACTGGGAGCTTTCCACGCTCGGGCACCCGCTGGCCGATTTCTCGTATCACTGCATGGCCTGGC
>DATGRE010000067.1:0-15869 GCA_035303885.1 Zeimonas sp.
CAGCGGCAGGAAGTCGCTGCCGGTCTGCTCACGGCGCCGCTCGAACGCGAGCTCCGCCACCGCGGCGTCGTCGAGCGACTCGTCGAGCGACCACAGGGTGCGCACCCCCGCCACGTCGGGAACGGTCTCGATGTCGAAGCACAGGGTCGGGGTCATGTTCGAAGGCCGCGCACGCAACGCAACCGCGACTCGCCGCTAGCGCGCGGGCAGCACGGTGCGCGGATCGATCGGGCGGCCGTCCCTGCGGATCTCGAAATGCAGCTTCGGCGCGTCGGTTCCCGAGCTGCCCAGCTCGGCGATGCGCTGGCCGCGCTTGACGCTCTGCCCTTCCTTCACGAGCAGCGCGCGGTTGTGCGCGTAGACCGACAGCGTTTCGTCGCCGTGCTTGACGATGACGAGGTTGCCGTACGAGCGCGGGCCGGCGCCGCTGAAGATCACTCGGCCGTCGTTGACCGCGACGATCGGGTCGCCCGGCCGGCCGGCGATCGCGATCCCCATGCTGCGCGGCTGCGCGAAGTCCTGCACGACCTCTCCCGAAGCCGGCCAGATCCACTCGCTCGCCGACGACGCGCCCGTCGCCGCAGCCCCGGCGGCGGGCGCCTGGGCGCCGGCGCCTGCAGAAGCCGCCGCCGCATCGGGTGCCGCGCGGGCCACCGGAGGCACCGGCGTCGTTGCCGCCGTCTGGGGTGCCGCGGCCCGCATCTGCGCGAGAGCGACGTCGGAATACGGCTGCTTCAGCGCCTTCGGCTCGGTCTTCAGCAGATTGGCCGACGCGGCACCGGTCGCCCCCGCGGCACCGGCCGGGGGAGCGCCGGCGCCGGGCAGCGGCCGCGTCTCGACGGGCCCGCGTGCGATCGGGGTCGTCTGCACGCCCGCATCCACCGGCTCGCCGGCGGTGCCGGGCGTGCCCCCCTGCGCGGACGGAGGCACGGGCGCCGGCTCGGCGGGCGGCGGCTGCTGCGCCGCGACGGGCGGAGGCGGCGCCCGATGCACGATCGGCGCCGGATGCGGACTGGCGCACGCGGCCAGCGCGAGGACGGCCGCAAGCGTCGACGCACGCGGCAATGCGATCGATGCGCGCAGCAGCCAAACGCGGGGCAATGTCCTCGATGCGCACGGCGATGCGGAACGTGCCGTCGACGGCGAGGGGCGAAACGGGGCCACGATGGCTTCGCCGAGAGCGAAACCGGCTCGAAGAATGCTCATCGGTGATCGCGCCGTGCGGGCGCTTTCGCAGGAGTCGGAAAGAGCCCGGCCCGATTCAGACGGTGCCGGTGCGCAATGGAACGAATCGTACCGCATCGAGAATCGTGAGCTGCCAGCGATCGTGCTCGACGCGCTCGACCAGGTGCAGTGACTGTCGCGTCGAACCCACCGGCGCGACCAGGCGCGCGCCGAGGCGCATCTGCTCGAGCAGCGCGTCGGGAATCGCGTCGCCGGCGGCGGCGACGACGATCGCATCGAAAGGCGCCGCCTGCGGCACGCCGAGATTGCCGTCGCCGAAGACCAGCCGCAGGTTCGGCAGGCGCAACGCGCGCAGGTTCGCGCGCGCCTGCTCGTGCAGGCCGCGCACGCGCTCGACCGACACCGCCTCGCCGAACACGCGGGCGAGCACCGCCGCCTGGTAGCCGCAGCCGGTGCCCACCTCGAGAACGCGCGCCGACGTGCGCTGCGCGCGCGCGAGCGGCTCGGCGACGAGCTCGACCATCCGCGCGACCGTGCTCGGCTTCGAGATCGTCTGTCCGTGGCCGATCGGCAGTGCGACGTCCTCGTAGCCGCGGCTGGCGAGCGCGGCGTCGACGAACAGGTGCCGCGGCACCTGCGCCATCGCCTCGAGCACCTGCGCGTCGCGCACGCCGAAGCGGCGAAGCGCGTCGATCATCCGCGCGCGTGCGCCGTCGGTGGCCAGCGCAGGCGCGG
This sequence comes from Zeimonas sp., assembly GCA_035303885.1. Lineage (GTDB taxonomy): Bacteria > Pseudomonadota > Gammaproteobacteria > Burkholderiales > Burkholderiaceae_E > Zeimonas. The sequence continues at coordinate 1,921 of DATGRE010000067.1, forward strand.
TGCGCTCGCGCACGGGCGCCGACGAAACGCTTCGTTTGCGCGCGGCCGGCGGCGGCAGCGGCAGCCAGGAAGGTCGGTCACGCATCGGTCGCGTACATCCAGTCGCTGATCAGCGGCAGCGCGCGCGGCGCGGTGAGGTCGATGTCGAGCGGCGTGACCGACGCCCAGCCGGTCTCCACCGCGTGGAAATCCGTACCCGGGCCGGCCTCCTTCGCACCCCCCGCCGGCCCGATCCAGTAGATCGTGTCGCCGCGCGGACTCGTCGCGCGCACGACCGGCTCGGCGAGATGGCGACGGCCGAGCCGCGTGACCTGCACGCCGCGCAGCTCGGCGAGCGGTCGCGCCGGCACGTTCACGTTCAGCAGGATCGGCGCCGGCAGGCGACGGCGCGCATGCCGCTCGAGGATGAGCCGCGCGACCTCGGCGGCCGTCTCCAGATGCTGGTAGCCGCGACGCGTCAGCGAGAACGCGATCGACGGCACGCCGAGCAGGTAGCCCTCCATCGCCGCGGCGACCGTACCCGAGTAGATCGTGTCGTCGCCCATGTTCGCACCGTCGTTGATCCCCGACAGCACGATGTCGGGCTTGTGCTCGAGCAGGCCGGTGACCGCGATGTGCACGCAGTCGGTCGGCGTGCCGTTCACGTACAGGAAGCCGTTGTGCGCGACGCGCACCGACAGCGGCCGGTCGAGCGTGAGCGAGTTCGACGCGCCGCTGCGGTCGCGCTCGGGTGCGATGACGGTGACCTCGCCGAAGGCCCGTGCGACTTCGGCCAGCTTCTCGATCCCGGGGGAAAAATAGCCGTCGTCGTTGCTGATCAGGATGCGCATGCGACGGACGTGCACGCGCGGACGGCGGCATTCATTTCGGTGTTCTCAACTCTCGGACGGCGAATTGCGGATGTAGGCCTTGAGCATCCGGTTCTCGAAGCCCTGCTCCTCGAGCACCGCCCGCGCGACGTCGTGGAACGAGATGACGCCGAGCAGGGTTGCGTCTTCCATGACCGGCACGTAGCGCTGCCGCGTGTCGAGCATGATCCGACGCAGCTCGTTGACGTCGGTTTGCGGGGCGACGACGAGCGGGTCGGTCTTCATGACCTCGCGCACGACGATCTCGGCGACCGGCGGCGTGGGGCCCGAGCGATGCTCGAGCTGGCGCCGCGCGAGCACGCGCAGGACCTCGCGGAACGTCAGCATGCCGGCCAGGCGTCCGCGGTCCATCACGACCAGCGAACCGACGTCGTGCTCGGCCATCGTGACGATGCAATCCGACAGCATCGACTCGGGCGTGACGGTGAACAGGGCATTGCCCTTCACCCGAAGTACTTCGCTGACCTGCATGGCGACCTCCGCAGCGGCCCGGCCGCACGCGCGTTCCCAGGCGATTCGATGCTATCGCAGCGGCGAGGGTCGAACAAGCGAGCGGCGACGCGCGGCGCTGCGGCCGCACGCACGGGCTCGTCGCCGGCGCCCGTCGTTTCGCGCGCCGCGCCGGTCCGCTCTAGCACCCGCCGCCGCGCGAGTGCAGCAGCGCGGCGATGTGCGAGGCGAGCGCGTCCTCGGTATAGGGCTTGGTGAGGAAGACGTCGACGCCCGCGTCGTGCGCGAGCGCGCGGTGCTTCTCCGACGAGCGGGAGGTGATCATCACGACCGGCACGTCGCGCGTCGCGTCGTCGGCGTGCAACGCACGCACGAACTCCACGCCGTTCATCCGCGGCATCTCGAGATCGACCAGCACGATCGACGGGACGCGGCGCCGCACGCGCTCGAGCGCCTCGACGCCGTCGCCGGCGCTGTCGGGTTCGTAACCGAGATCGCGCACGAACTGCTCCATCATCCGGCGCACGCTCACCGAGTCGTCGACGACGAGACACACCGGAAGAACCGGCCGCGTCGCCTGCAGGGCCGGGGCGGCGCGTCCGCCCTCGCGCTCGGCGAGCAGGCGCGGCAGGTCATAGACCGGCGCGACCGCCCCGTCGCCGAGCACCGTCGCGCCCTCGAAGCCGGCGATCGGCGGCACGAACGCAGCGAGCGGGCGCAGCACGACGTTGCGCGGCTGACCCGGCTCGGGCACGCGCACGCCGACGCGCTCGCCGCCGGGCATGCGCACCTCGAGCACGACGCCGGCCGGCGCTTCGGCGCCGGCGTCGGGAGCGAACGCGTCCTCGGGCAGCCCGAGCACGTCCTCGAGGCGCACGAGGCGCCGAAGCCGGTTCGGATCGGCACCGTCGACGTCGCGACCGGCCCGATCGCCGACGACGTCTTCGGACGCGATCCGTTCGACCTCGCGCACCGAAAGCCCGAGCACGTGCGTGGCCGAGCGCACGATGACGACCGGCATCGCCGCGAGCCGCACCGGCAGGCGCAATGTCACCCGCATCCCGCCGCCGGGCACGTTCTCCAGCGCGATCGAGCCGCGCTGCTCGCGCACCGTGCGCTCGACGACCTCGAGCCCGATGCCGCGGCCCGACAGCTGCGTCGCGCGTTCGCGCGTCGAGAAGCCGGAGACCAGCACCAATCGCGCGAGCACCGCATCGTTCGTCGTCTCGTCTGGACCGAGGAGCCCGGTGGCGATCGCGCGCGCCCGGATCGCCGCCAGGTCGAGCCCGCGTCCGTCGTCGGTGCACTCGATGACGAGATCGGCGCCGTCGCGCGTGAATCGCAGCGCGACCCGGCCCGCGCGCGGCTTGCCGAGCCGCTCGCGCTCCTCGGGCGGCTCGATCCCGTGATCCACCGCATTGCGCAGCAGATGCCCGATCGGCTCGACGAGCGCCTGCAGCAGCTGCGCATCGACTTCGACGTCGGCGCCCTCGACCTGCAGGCTCGCTTCGCGCATCGCCATCCGCGCGGACTGCCGGACCGTCCTCGTCCAGCGCGGGACGACCGTCTCGACGCGCGTCGTACGCGTCTGCAGCGCCGCCTCGCGCAGATCGACCTGCAGCCGCTCGAGCTGCGACAGCGAATCGCGCAGCGCCGCCACGCTGCGCCCGAGCTGCTGCTCGATCAGGCGTCCGTCGGCGCCCGACTCGGCGATGCGCCTCGAGACCATCTGCAGGTCGTTGTGCTCGTCGAGCTCGAGCGGATCGAAATCGTCGCGCTCGCGCCGCTCGCTGAGCATCGAACCGCGCAGGTCGACCAACCGCTCGAGCTCGCTGGAGAGATCCTGCAGCTGGTCGGTGCCGCCGACGAGCGTCGCACGCACACGGTCGACCTCGAGCGCGTGCTCCTGCGCCTGCGACAGCAGGATCGACGCCTCGTTGGCGAAGGCGAGCAGCCGCTCGATCAGCGACGCGGGCACGCGCAGCCAGTCCTGCGCGCCGGCCCCGGGGGCGGAGGCAGCAGAGGCCGCAGCTGGCGCAGTCTCCGCGGGAGCAGCGGCGAAGGCAGCCTCGCGGCCCGTCCCGGTGTCGCCTTCGCGCAGCGGCGTGCCCGAGGCGGATTCGCCCGAATCGGCGCGCGCGGAACCCGCGTCCGCCGCAACCTCGGCGTCGGTATCCGACGCGAGCTCGACATCAGCACCCGCTGCGACCTCGGCGCCGGCACCCGCCGCGCCGCCGGCATCGGCATCCGCAGCATCCGCCGGTGACGCCTTCGACGGCAACGCCTTCTCCGCCTCGCCCGGCGGCGCACCCGCTTCGCCGTCGTCGATCAGGCGTGCGATCCACCGTCCGATCGCCCGATGCACTTCGCGCACGCGCGCCGGCGGCTCGCCCAGGCCCGCGACCGCCTCGCTCATCTCGGCGAGACAGTCCGCCGCGTCGGCGAGCACGTCGGCCAGTGCAGGAGCGAGCGATGCGTCGCCCGCGGCATCGAGCAGCTGCAGCAGGTCCTCGAGGCGATGCGTGAGCGACGCGATGCCGCGCACACCGACCGTGTTCGCCGAGCCCTTCAGCGTGTGCGCGATGCGCTGCGCGCGCGCGAGCTCGTCGCGAGAGCCGGCCTGCGCGCGTTCGATCGCGAGCGAGAACTCGGCCGACAGCGTCGGCAGCTCGCGCAGCAGGTTGTCGACGACCTCGCGATCGGCGTCCGGCGGAATCGCGAGCGAAAGCGCCTCGTCGTCGGGCTCCCGGTCGGGAACCGACACCCGCCGGGTGCCGACCGTGACGACCGATCCGAACGCGCGGCGCGCGGCGTCGAGCGTCGCCGGCTCGAGCGGAACCGGCCAGCAAGCGTCGGCCAGCGGCGCGAGCGCGTCGCGCGCGGCGTCGATCGATGGCGACGTGAAGAGCGTCGCCCATCGCGACGGCAGCCGTGCGAGCAACGCGCGGTGCGCGGCCGCGAAGCTTTCGGGCGCACGCGCGAAGCGCTCGAAATTGCGGTGCCAGGCGAAGAGCGCGTCGCTCACCGCGACCAGTCCGACGTAGGCGATCGCGGTCGCATAGCGTTCGACCGCGTCGCCGATCTGCGCGAACGAATCGAAATCGGCCGCACCGGCGAGCGCGTCGCGGAATTCCTCGTCGAGCTGCTCGGCGGCCTCGGCGAGCATCTGCAGCTCGTCGGCGCCGATCTCCAGCGCCGGCCCGGTCGCGGGCTCGGCCGCCGCCGCGTCGTGCACGCCGGCCTGCGCGTCGAGGCTCGCTTCGTCTCCGTCATCGGGCTGCGGCAGGCTCGCGCGCGTCGCCTGCGCGATCCGGTGCGCATCGGCACGAAGCCGCATCGCCAGCGCGCTCGCGCGCTCGGGCGTGAGCCGCGCCTCGAGCCCCGGCCAGTCGCGCAGCCGCCCGATCAGGCCTGCGGAATCGTCGCTGCTCAGCTGGCCGCTGCAGAACGCGATCGCGTCGCCGACCCAGCCCTCGGCGAGCGCGAGCTCGAGTGCGGCATCGCTGTCCTGCAGTACGCCGCCGGTCGCATCGCCGCCGCGCACCGGCGCCTCGCGCAGGTGGCCGGCGAGCAGCGTCGCGGTCTGCGCCAGGCCGGCGAGCTCGAGCGGCAACGCGGCGAGCGACAGCCGATCGAGCGCCTGCGCCAGCCGCGTGCGCCAGTCGCCCGCGGCGCCGCCGGCCGCCGCCACGGGCCCGCCGGCGCGCGCCGCGCCCCCGTCGGCGCCTTCGCCCGCCACGGGCACGGCCCCTTCGAAAGGCATCGCGACGATCAGCGGCTCGAGCAGGCCAACCGCCGCGGCGTCGAGCGCATCGAGCCGGGCATCGGTCGGCGTCGGATTCGCGTTCATGATCCCGGCGTCGTACGGAACACCCGCACTTCCTCGACGAGCGAGCGCGCGTATTCGACGAGCCGTCGCGTCTCGATCGACTGCGCGCGCAGCTGGCGCGCGGTTTCCGCGCTCGCCTCGCGAATGACGTCGGCCCGCGCCTGCAGTGCCGAGCTCGTGCGCGCCTGCTCGTCGGCGGTCGCCGCGATCTCGCGCACGTCGGCGACCAGCGATCCGGTCTCGGCCTGCGTACGCCGCATCGCCTGGCTCGCGTCGTCGGCCATCCGCGTGATCGCGACGACCTGGCTGATCGCCTCGTTCATCGCCCGCACGGTGTCGTGCGCCTCGGTCTGGATCGCGGTGACGAGGCGCGCGATGCGCGCGGTCGACTCGCGCGCCGATTCGGACAGGCGCTTCACCTCGTCGGCGACGACCGCGAAGCTGCGGCCGGCCTCGCCCGCCGAGGCGGCCTTCATCGACGCGTTCAGCGCGAGGATGCCCGTGCGCTCGGCGATGCCCTGGATGATGCCGACCACCTGTCCGATCTCCTGCGATCGCTCGCCGAGCCGCTTGATCCGCTTCTCGGTCTGGCGGATCAGCTCGCGCGACTGCACGATGCCTTCGATCGTCCCGCCGACGACGCGCACGGCCTCGCCCGTCTCGACGAGCGCACGGCCGGCCGACTGGTCCACCTGGTGCGCACGCTGCGCGACGGCGACCAGCGCCTGCGCCGCCTGCGACAGCTCGCTGGCGGCCATCCCGACCTCGCGCTGCTCGCGCGCCGCCGCCGTGATCGCGAGATCGGACTGCCCGCGCAACGCGAAGGTGGCCTGCGCGACGTCGTTGGCCAGGCGGCTCACGTTCTCGAGCACCCGCGCCATCTCGTCGGTGAGCAGGTTCAGCGCGTCGGCGATCGCTCCGGTGACGTTCTCGGTGACCGGCACGCGGACGCTGAGATCCTTCGTCGTGGCGATCGTACCCACCGCCTTCATGATTTCGATCACCGAGGTATTCAGCTCCTCGCTGTCGCGGATCGTTCGGTTCAGGCTCGCGACGCGCTCGTCGAGCAGGCGGTCGAGCGCGTCGGCGAGCCCGGCGAACTCGTCGCGCCCCTCCCAGCGCACGCGCGCATCGAGATCGCCGTCCGACAGCGACTCGAGCGTCGACTGGATGCGCGCGACCGGTGCGCTGACGGAGGCGGCGAGACGGCGGCCGTACATCGCGCCGGCGACGGCGAGCACCGCCGCCGCGACGAGCAGCGCGATGCCGACCGTCTCGAAGGCCGTCTCGCTCGCATTGCGCGCGAGCAGCCAGGCCGCCGCGGCGACGACCGCGACGACGAGCGGCGCAGCCGCGAGCACCGCGATGCCCGTGCGCAAGCGGCCGGCGAACGAGCGCGCCGCCACGCTCAGTCCTCCAGCAGCGCGGCGAACAGCCGCGCCGGATCGACTTCGTACCACTCGCCGCCGTCGCCTTCGGCGACCCGGTGCGAGACGATCGCGTCGAAGAACGCGCAGTCGGCGAGCGCGCCGGCGCGCGCCAGCGGCAGGCCGATCGCGGGCGCTTCGACCGGCGTCGGCTGCGGCGCGCCCTCGACCAGCAGCGCCGCCGCGTTGGGCAGCGCGCCGACGACGAGCACGTCGCGCGGTGCGAGCGCCGCCGCCGCGGCAGGCATCGGCTCGTGCGGCGACGCATCGAGCACGACGATCGGCTGGCCGCGCAGCTGCATCAGCCCCGCCACGCGACGCGGAGCCAGCGGCAGCGGATGCAGCGCCGCGCGCGGAACGAACTCGAGCGGCGTGCCGGCGGGCAGACGAACCGGAAGGCCCGCCAGACGCACGCCGAAGGACGGCGCCTGCGTCATCGCGCGGCGAACTTCAGCGCCTCGAGCAGCTGCGCATCGCTGTAGGGTTTGCCGATCAGCGCCTTTGCGCCCTGCATCCGCGCCCAGACCTGATCGGCGCGCTGGCACTTCGTGGAGACGAACACGACGGGGATCTCGCGCGTGAGCGGATCGCCCGCGAGCTTGCGGCAGGTCTGGTAGCCGTCCAGGTCGGGCATCACGATGTCCAGGAAGATGATCGACGGCTTCTCGGCGCGCGCCTTCTCGATCGCCTCGAGACCGCCGACGGCCGTGCTCACGCGCCAGCCCGCATCGGTGAGGACCGCCGCCATGCGCGCGCGTTCGGTGGCCGCGTCGTCGACGACGAGTGCGACGTTCATCGGCGGGTTCTCCGAACCGGCCGGGGGCGGGGACGAACTCGAGTCAATTCCGACGGACTCCTGGGGACGCACGAGGCCGCATTGTGCCGTCATCGGCACACGAAGCGCGCATCGATCGTTGCCTCGTCACCGCCCGGCGCCGCCCGAGCTCGGCATCGGCCCGGGCTCGTCGGAGGCGTGCGCGCCGGCGGGCTTCTCCACCCGCGCGGCGGCGAGCGCCTGCGGGTCGGGCGTGAGCCGCAGCAGGCCGGTCAGGTCGTCGATCGCCAGCGACCGGCGCAGCTGCTTGACGACCGCCGCCTCGAGCTGGCGCAGCGGCACCGGCTTGACGAGATAGCTGTTGCAGCCGGCGAGCGCACCGCGCGCGAGGTCGAAGGGCGACGAACGGCTGGTGAGGATGATGACCGGCACGCCCCGATGGCGGCGCCGGATCTGCCGCGTGAGCTTGTAGCCGTCGACGCCCGGCATGACGACGTCGACCAGCACGAGATCGTAGTGCTCGGCCGACAGCCGCGCGAGCGCGTCCTCGGCGCTGCCGACCGCGTCGCATAGCACGCTCATGCGCGCGAACGCGATCGACAGCTGCTGGCGGACGGTGGGGCTGTCGTCGACGACGAGCACCCGGATGCGCGGCGCCGGCGGCTCGGCACTGCGCGGGAAAGCGACGAGATTCGATGGCGCGGCCCCGCCCGCGGCCTCGGTGCGCTGCGCCGAACCGGCCGTCCACCCCGCCTGCGCAGGAACGCGGGACGGCGGGTGCGCGGCGGGCGACGGCGCGGCGACCGACGGCGCCGCATCCGGCGCGGAAGCGGCCGGCGCGTGCGGGGCTCCGACCCGCGCGCCGGCGGCGGGAACGCCGCCCGCCTGCCGCGCGCGCATCATCGCCGCTTCGCGCGCGGAATCGCCCTCGCGCGACACGCGCGCCGCGGCACGCAGGAACTCGCGCGTCGGCTGTGGCGCGGGCGCCGCCGGGGCGCGCGACCCGTCGCCGTCGCGCCGCCGGGACTCGAACGAACCCGAAGCCCCGGCCGCGGCGTAGGAAGCGTCCGCCGGCGAAGCGCCGCTTCCGGCGCCCTCCCCGGACGCCGCGGCGGCGTCGTCGTCGCCCTTCGGACGCCGCAGCTCCCGCTCCACGACGCGATTCAGGATCGGCAGCAGCTGCAGCGTCAGCCGGTCGATCGAGATCGCGTAGCGCCCGCTGCTCGTCGCCCCGTGCGGCATCGCCGAGATCACCGGCAGGCTGCGCCCGGCGCTGCGCGCACGCGCCACCGCACGCAGCCCCTCGGGCGAGAGCGGATTGACGATCAGGATGTCGACGGCGAGCGGATCGGGCTTCGCCTCGAAGCGGAACGCGTAGCGGTTGTACTGGCTGTGCTTGAAGACGATCTCGATCAGCCGCACGTCGCGCGGATCGAGCCCGGCCGCCGCCACACGGTATTCCGGTCTGCTTTCCATCCCATGCCGCCCGTCGGTCCTTCAGGGGTGCGCGCGTGCGGCCGGGCCGCACGGCGCGTCGCCGCGCATTGTCGCCCCAAGCCCGGAACTCACCAAGTGGCGTGCTAGCATCGGCCGACCTTCCGTCGGATCGATCGCATGTCCCAGCGCGACTTCTACGGCTTCGACACGCTGACGGTGCACGCCGGCACGCCGCCCGATCCCGCCACCGGCGCGCGCATCACGCCGATCTACCTGTCCACCGCGTTCGTCTTTCGCGACACCGACCAGGCGGCCGCGCTGTTCGACATGGAGCAGTCGGGGCACGTCTACTCGCGCATCAGCAACCCGACGGTGTCGGCGCTCGAGGAGCGCATCGCGGCGCTCGAGGCGGGCGTGGGCGCCATCGCCACCGCCAGCGGCCAGGCGGCGCTGCACCTGGCGATCGCGACGATCGCCGGAGCCGGCTCCCACGTCGTCGCCTCGCGCGCGCTATACGGCGGCTCGCACAACCTGCTGCGCTACACGCTGCCGCGCTTCGGCATCGAGACCACCTTCGTCGATCCGCGCAATCCCGACGACTGGCGCGCGGCGCTGCGTCCGAACACCCGCCTGCTGCTCGGCGAGACGCTCGGCAACCCGGGACTCGACGTGCTCGACATCCCCACCGTCGCCGACATCGCCCACGCGCATCGCGTACCGCTGCTGGTCGACTCCACGTTCACGACGCCCTGGCTCGTACGCCCGGGCGAGCTGGGTGCCGATCTCGTCTTCCACTCGGCGACGAAGTTCCTCTGCGGGCACGGCACCGTCGTCGGCGGGCTGCTCGTCGACGTCGGCCGCTTCGACTGGGACGCGTCCGGGCGCTTCCCCGAGCTGACCAAACCCTACGAGGGCTTCCACGGCATGGTGTTCTCCGAGGAGTCCACCGTGGCGCCGTTCCTGCTGCGCGCACGCCGCGAAGGGCTGCGCGATTTCGGCGCCTGCATGAGCCCGGTGAATGCCTTCGAGATCCTGCAGGGCGTCGAGACGCTGCCGCTGCGCATGGCGCGCCACGTCGAGAACGCGCAGCGCGTGGCCGAGTTCCTCGAAGGGCACGCGCAGGTCTCGCGCGTGATCTATCCCGGCCTGCCCTCGCACCCGGACCACGCGCTCGCGCAGCGCCTGATGCCGCGCGGCTGCGGGTCGGTGTTCAGCTTCGAGCTCGACGGCGACCGCGCCGCCGGCCGGCGATTCGTCGAGGCGCTGCGGCTGTTCTCGCACCTGGCCAACGTCGGAGACGCACGCTCGCTCGTCATCCATCCGGCGACGACGATGCATTTCCGGATGGATGCGGCGGCGCTCGCCGCCGCCGGAATCGGCGAAGGCACGCTGCGGCTGTCGATCGGCCTCGAAGACCCGGCCGATCTCATCGCCGACCTCGAGGCGGCGTTCCGCGCGGCGGCGCGCGGCTGAAGGGAGTTGCGATCGTGAACGTCCTCGTCGACGGCCGCCGCGTCTACGCCTACACCGGCGGGGTCGAATTCGATCCCGCACGCCGGGTCGTTGTCTTCGTGCACGGCGCGCAGCACGACCACAGCGTCTGGATCCTGCAGTCGCGGTACTTCGCGCATCACGGCTACGCGGTGCTCGCGCTCGACCTGCCCGGACACGGACGCAGCGAGGGCGAGCCGCTGCCGACGATCGACGCGCTCGGCGCCTGGCTCGTCGCCGCGCTCGACGCCTTCGGCGCCGCGAGCGCCACGCTCGTCGGCCACAGCATGGGCTCGCTCGTCGCGCTCGAGGTCGCGGGACGCGCGCCCGAGCGCGTCGACGCGCTCGCGCTCGTGGGCACCGCGTTTCCGATGAAGGTCTCCGAGGCGCTGCTGGCGGCCGCGCGCGAAGACGAAGCGCGCGCCTTCGACATGATCAACTACTGGTCGCATTCGACGATCAACGCGCGCCCCGGCTCGCCCGCACCGGGCTTCTCGATCTTCGTGCAGAACCGCCGGCTGATGGAGCGCCAGCGCCGCGGCGTGCTGGCGGTCGACTTCGCCGCCTGCAACGATTGGCAGCACGGCTTCGAACGCGCCGACGCGCTGCGCTGCCCGACGCTCTTCGTGCTCGGCGCGCGCGACTCGATGACGCCGCCCCGCTTCGCGCGCAAGCTGATCGAGCGCACGACGGCGGCCGCGGCCGCCGCGGGCGCCCCGGCGCCGCGGGTCGTCGAGATCCCCGGCTGCGGCCACGCGATCATGTCGGAAGCGCCCGATGCGTTGCGCGAAGCGCTGCGCGCCTTCCTTCCCGTGGCACGCCCCGCTACACTTCCGGGCTGAGGGCCGAGGGGCCCAGGGGCGTGCGTGCGCCCGGCCCGCCCCATCCGCGCCCGACGCGACGCCGCGCCCGAACGGGGAACGACGCGCTGCCTGGGAGGGCACGGATGAGCGCAACCGCAGAAGGACCGCACCGCAGCTTCGCCGACTTCTATCAGTTCTACCTGAGCGAGCACCGCACGCCCTGGTGCCGGCGCCTGCATTTCTTCGGCAGCCTCGGCGCCCTCTTCTGCCTGGCGAAGCTCGTCGCCACGCTGAACCCATGGTGGATCCTGGCGGCGCTGGTCTGGGGCTACGGACTGGCGTGGATCGGGCACTTCGGCTTCGAGCACAACCGCCCGGCGTCGTTGCGCCAACCGCTGTACAGCTTCGCCGGCGACTGGGTGATGTTCCGCGACATCCTGCTGGGGCGGATTCCGTTCTGAGGCCCGGCGTCCCGGCCCTGCGCCGGGGCGACGCGATTCCTTGCATTCCCGTCCGCGAGCGGGCGCCCGATCGTCGAAAGCCCGTTCGGTCGGCGATCGGTGATCCGGCGAGCGGCGCAGCCGCTATCGCTCGGGTGGCGGGTCGCGAGCCGCCAGGGGACGGTCGAGCGACTGCGGCAGGAAGCTCTCCTCCCCGGCCGTCGGACGCCCCGCCGTCCAGATCTCCTCGAACAGCGCCCGCTCGCTCATGCGGCACGGGTCGTCGGCCCACGCCCAGCGTTCCGCCCAGATCGCATCGGCGCCGGCACGCGGTCGGCGCCGGCGGCGCAGTGCGCGACCGATCCGGGCGCGTCGCGTCGCGGGCTGCGCTTCCGGTGAGACGGGCGCACCGCCGAGCTGCACGAAACGCGTGATGTAGCCGAGCCGGGTGAGCAGCATCGCCGCCTCCACCGCGCGCTCGGGGTCTGCGTCGAACACGCGCGCGAGCCGTTCGACCGGCATCGCCGCATGACGATCCGCGCCCAGCGTCTCGCGCATCTCGACGAGCACGGCGTGCGCATCGGCGTAACGGTCGGCCGGCGCGCGCTCCAGATGCGGCTCCGCGGACGACGACCAGAAGCGCAGGTTCGCCCCGAGCAGCGCGCCGAGCAGCACGGACATCCAGCCGAGGAACAGCCACAGCAGGAACAGCGGCAGCGCGGCGAAGGTGCCGTACACGACGGTATAGGTGGGCAGGCTCGTCACGTACAGCCCGAGCATCGTGCGCAGGAACTCGAACAGGAAGGCCGCGAGCACCGCGCCGGCGAAGGCGTCGCGCCAGCGCACCGACGCGCTCGGCAGCAGCCGGTAGAGCAGCGTCAGGCCCATCACCGCGGTCGTCCACGGCAGCACGAAGTACCAGACGTTGCGCACTTCGTTCAGCTCCGCGCCGCGCAGCCAAGACGTGGCGACGAGGCCGTGGAACACCAGGCTCGCGCCGAGCAGCAGCGGCCCGAGCGTGAGCATCATCCAGTACATCGCGAGCCGGTGCGCGATCGGCCGCGCGCGGTCGGCGAGCCAGATGCGGTTCAGCGTGCCCTCGATCGTCTGCAACGCGACGAAAGCGGTGAGCAGGAACACGGCGAGCCCGATCACCGACAGCTCGTTGGCCTTCGCGGCGAACTGGTTCAGCAGCTCCAGCACCGTGTTGCTGATCGACGTCGGGAACAGGTTCACCATCAGGAAGCCCTGCAGCGCGTCGCGCAGCCGGCCGAACATCGGCGAGGCCGTCGTCACCCAGAAGACGATCGAGAACATCGGCGCGATCGCGAGCAGCGACAGGAAGGCGAGACTGCCGGCGGTCTGCGGCAGGCGCAGCTGCCGTCCCTGGCGCCACATCGCGCGCACCAGGCGAGCGAGGCGGCGTCCCGTCGAGCGGCTAGAATCGCCGCGGCCGCCGCGCCGGCCCTCGCCGGCGCCTTCCGCACCGCTGCGCGCCGGGCCGCGGCGGTCCGCCCGTACGCCCTGCTTCCCGTCCACGTCGCCGATGCCGTCCCCGTCGCCTTCACGACTTCGCGAAATCGTCGTCGCCTGCTTCGTTGCGCTGATCGTGCTGGGCATCGCGTGGGAGCTGTGGCTTGCGCCGCTTCGGCCCGGCGCCTGGCTGTTGTCGCTGAAAGTGGTGCCGCTGATCCTCGCGCTGCCCGGCATCGCGGCCGGCCGGGTGCGCACGCATCAATGGTGGTCGATGCTGATTCTCGGCTATCTGGCCGAAGGCGTGGTGCGCGCGACGTCCGATCCCGCGGCTTCGGCGCGGCTCGCGTGGATCGAGACCGCGCTCGCCGCGCTCGCGTTCACGGCGATCGTGCTGTACGTGCGTCGGGTTCGTCGCGAAGCCGCGTCGCGTTCATAGCCGCGCGCGCGACGTCGAGCACATCGGCGCCGTGGCGCTCGAGCGCGAGCGGGTCGCTCAACGTGCGCCGCCACCGCCGCGCGCCGGGCAGGCCGTTGAACAGCCCCATCATGTGACGGGTCACCGACTTCGCCGGCACGCCCTCGCGCACCACGCGGTCGATGTAGTCGGCCATGGCCTCCGCCACGTCCCAGCGGGAACGCGGCGGCCGCGGATCGCCGTAGAAGCGGCGGTCCACATCAGCGAGCACATAGGGTTCCTGATAGGCCAGACGGCCGAGCATCGCGCCATCCACATGCTCAAGGTGACGCTCCGCCTCGTCCAGCGACCGGATCCCGCCGTTGATGGTGACCTGGAGGTCCGGACGCGCCCGCTTCAGGGCATGGACCAGCTCGTGGCGCAGCGGCGGGATCTCGCGGTTCTCCTTCGGGCTGAGCCCTGACAGCCACGCCTTGCGGGCGTGGACGATGAAATGACGGCAGCCGGCGTCCGCCACCCGAGCGACGAAGGCCGGCA
>DATGRE010000068.1:0-9508 GCA_035303885.1 Zeimonas sp.
AACGAGAACCACAGGTACATCGTGCCGATGTCCTTGTGGTTGGTCGCGAACAGCCACCGGCGCCAGCCGTGCGGGTGATCGTGCGAGTGATCGTGTGCGGCGTCGCCGTGCTGACCGAGGACTGCACTCATTTCGATGGGCTCCTGACTCGCTGTGTTCCGTGGGCGGCGCCGGCCGATCCGGTGCGCCCTGCGTCCGTTGTTCGTCCCTGGCGCGTCACTTGCGCTGCGCCGCGACGTCGGAAGGCTGCACGACGCCTTCCTTCGCGTCGTTGCCCCACGCGTGGCGCGTGTAGGTGATCACCGACGCCAGGTCGGCGTCGGAGAGCTGCTTGAACGAGGCCATCGCGGTGCCGGGCTTGCCGTTCAGGACGATGTCGATCTGGGCGTGCGGATCGCCGAGCACGAGCTGCGAACCCTCGAGCGCCGGGAAGGTGCCGGGCACGCCCTTGCCGTTGGCCTGGTGGCAAGCGACGCAGTTCTGCGCGTAGACCTTCTCGCCGCGCTCCTGCAGCCCGGCGAGGTCCCAGACCTTGTTCGGGTCGTCCGCCTTCGCGAGCATCGCCGCCTTCTGCTCCTCGACCCACTTCGAATAGTCTTCCTCGGAGCGCACGTCGACGACGATCGGCATGAACGCGTGGTCCTTGCCGCACAGCTCGGCGCACTGCCCGCGGTACACGCCGACTTTCTCGGCGCGGAACCACAGGTCGCGCACGAAGCCGGGGATCGCATCCTGCTTCACGCCGAAGGCCGGCACCATCCACGCATGGATGACGTCGTTGGCGGTGAGCACGACGCGCACCTTCTTGTTCACCGGCACGACGAGCGGGTTGTCGACCTCGAGCAGATACTCGGGGTTCGCCTGCCGTCGCTCCTTCGCGCCCGGGAACAGCCGGTCGTCGATCTGGTCGCGCGGGGTCTTCAGCGTGGACAGGAAGGAGATGCCCTCGCCCTCGCCGTTCAGGTAGTCGTAGCCCCACTTCCACTGGTAGCCGGTGGCCTTGACGGTGACGTCGGCGCTGGCGGTGTCCTTCTGATCGACGACCATCTTGGTGGCCGGGACCGCGATCGCGACGACGATCAGGAACGGAACGATCGTCCACGCGACCTCGATCGCGGTGCTTTCGTGGAACTCGGCCGCCTGGTGCCCCTTCGACTTGCGGTGGTGGATGATCGACCAGAGCATCGTGCCGAACACGGCGACGAAGATCGCTACGCAGATCCACAGCACGAACCAGTGGATCCAGTGCTGGTCGGCCGCGATCGACGTGGCCGGATCCTGCAGATTGAGGCCCCAGCGCTTTGGCCCGCCGGGCAGGTCTTCGATCGCCGCCGCGGCCGACGACCAGGCGCCCAGCCATGCCGCCGACGCCGCGATGCCCGCCGCACGTTCGAGTTTCATCCGTCCGCTCCGTCCGTTCTTCGTTATCTGCCCGTTGCCCTCAGGCCCACTGCGCGGCACCGAGCGCTCCCCGCAACTGTTGAACCAGCACCGCCTTGCGGTCGTCCGGAACGAACCGGCCGATCGCGATCGCCTCGCCGCCCGCGACGAGCCGGATCGGGTCGCGCGCGCGCGGGTCGTACTCCACCCGGACCCTGCGCCCGTCGCGCTCGAAGCGTTCCACCCGCGAGCCGCGGCCGCACTCGACCACGAGCCGGTCGCGCGTCGCCTCGATTCGCTCGTAGTCGGCCGCGTGCCGCGCATAGGCCAGGAAGGCCGCGGTCAACGCCATCGCTTCGGCGATCGCGAACGGAATCACGATCCAGGCTCCGCCCGCGGCACACACGAACGCGATCGCCAGCGCGGCGAGCGCGACCGTGCAAAACCACGAAGCGAACTGCCAGGGACGCAATGCGCAGTTGCGCTTGAGCAACCATTGGTGTCGATCGGCATCGACGACGTACGTCCATCGGTAACCCATGCGCCGTTTCCTTAATCAGGATCATGGCGCCCCTTGGCGGCCCGCATTATAGGAGCGCGCCCGAGGGCCGGCAAATCACCCTGCGTTGCCGTTGCGACGACGCGGATGGAACTCGATCGACGCGAGTCCGTCGGCGCGGCGCTTGCGCTGCGGGCACCAGGCATGGCCGAAGACCACTTCGACCGTGCAGCGAATGAGGCCGTCGGCGCCGCGCATCGAATCGATCGCGCGCAGCCAGTCGTCGCGCGAGCGGCGTCCGAGCAGTCCGCGGAAGCGTCCGCGCAGCGCGTTGCCGCCGAGGGCGCGCACGTCGTCGAGCAGCGCCTGCGGCGTCTTCCACGACAGCGTCAGGCGCTGCGTGTCCATCACCGGTTCGGCGAACCCGGCGTCGATCAGCGCGTCGCCCACGTCGTGCATGTCGTGGAACGACATCGTGCGCGCGCCGAGCGCGCGAAGTTCGGCGAAGGTGTCGACGCTGAAGAACGAGAAGTCGAGCAGCGCGCCGGGGCGCATCACGCGATACCACTCTTCGATCGCACGCTGCGGCGACTCGAACCAGTGGAATGCGAGGTTCGACCAGACGAGATCGACGCTGGCATGGGCCAGCGGAAGCGCGTGCGCGTCGCCGGCGGCGAGCGCGGCGATCGGGCCGGAATGGGCGCCGAGCATGCGCCCGAAGAAGCCGCGCGACGGCGGCGCGAGCGCCTGCTGCGCGCGGCGCACGACGGCGAGCGAGGCGTCGACGCCGAAGAGCTGCGCCTTCGGATAGTGCCGCTTGAGCGCGAGCAGCCCTTCGCCGAATCCGCAGCCGACGTCGACGATGCGTTGCGGCTCGAGCCGCACGAGCGGCAGCCGCTCGAGCATCCGCGACTCGACCTCGCGCAGGAGGAAATCGGCCCGCGCGCCATGCCGGGCGCGCCGCGTGAACTGGCGGCGGACCGCCAGCGGATCTAGGTCGGGTGGGCGAAGCATCGCTTCCAGTATAGGCGCCGCTCCGATCCAATGCGTGGCGTGTCGGACTCGACCGAGGGCTTGCCGATGCGCGTCGCTCGCGCGACGCACGGCACGAACGCGATGCTTCGAACGATCGCGACGCACGCGTTGGCGCGGCACCTCGCCGCGTTCGTCCACGCCTGGTTGCCCGCGACGTGCATCGTCTGCGGCGCGCCCGACGCCGCGGCACTGTGCGAAGACTGCGAGCGCGGGCTGCCGGGCACCGACGTGCCCCGCTGCCCGCGCTGCGCGGTTCCGCAGCCGGACGCACGCGAATGCGAAGCCTGTGCGGCGCATCGGCCCGCCTTCTCGCGCACCGTGGTGCTGGCCGATTACGCCGCACCGCTCGATCGGGTGGTGCACGCGTTGAAGTTCGGCCGCGATGCGTCGCTCGCCGCTCCCCTGGGCCGCGCGCTCGCGCGGCGCGCCGTCGGCGTCCTCGGCGACGCCCTCGATGCGGGGCCGCTCGTCGTGACCGCCGTCCCGTTGAGCACGCGCCGACTCGCCGCGCGCGGCTTCAACCAGTCGCTGCAGCTCGCCCGCCCGCTCGCACGACGGCTTCGGCTCGCGCATCGCGATCTGCCCGCGTGCGCCGATGCTCCCGCCCGTCATCGCCGCGCCGGGCGCCCCGTGCCGGTCGACCCGCGCCTGCTGGTCCGGATGCGCGAGGGTGCGCCGGCCTCGACGCTGCATGCACGCGAGCGGCTGGCCGCGCTGCGCGGCGCCTTCACGGCGCCGCGGCCCATCGAGGGCCGTGTCGTCCTCGTCGTCGACGACGTGATGACCACCGGAGCCACCCTCGAGGCGGCGGCCGAGGCACTGATGTCCGCCGGCGCCCGATCCGTGATCAACTGCGTGGTCGCCCGTACCCCCGCCCGATGATGCGCGTCCGATGATCCACGTCGTCCTCGTCCAGCCGGAAATCGCCCCGAACACGGGCAACGTGATCCGCCTGTGCGCCAACACCGGCGCCTGCCTGCACCTGATCGAACCGCTCGGGTTCCGGCTCGATTCCGCGAAGCTGCGGCGCGCAGGCCTCGATTACCGCGAATACGCGTCGATGCGCGTGCACCGTTGCTGGGACGACTTCGTCGCGCAGGCGGGCAACGCGCGTCGGTTCGCGCTCACCACCGCCGGTACCCGCTTCGTGCACGACGTCGCATTCGAGCGCGGCGATCACCTGGTGTTCGGCAGCGAATCGAGCGGGCTGCCCGCGCCGATCCTCGACGCGTTCCCGTCTCACCGGCGCCTGCGCCTGCCGATGCGCCCGCACAATCGCAGCCTGAACCTGTCGAACGCGGTCGCCGTCGCCGTGTTCGAGGCCTGGCGGCAGCTCGGGTTCGACGGCGCGGTGTGAGCGCGGCGGCGTCAGCCGTTGCGCGATGCGACGGCGTCGTCGGCTTCGGCCTTCGGCTCGCGCGCCAGCAGCGAGAGCGCCGCCTCCCGCGGACCGATCCGTCCGTCCAGGACCGCGTTGACGGCGGCGACGACGGGCATCTCCACTGCATGCCGACGTGCCAGCGCATCGGCCGCCGCGGCGCAGGCGACCCCCTCGGCGACGTGGCCGAGCCGGGCGACGATCGCCGAGAGCGGCTCGCCCGCGGCGAGCGCGAGCCCGACGCGCCGATTGCGCGACAGGTCCCCGGTGCAGGTGAGGACGAGGTCGCCGAGGCCGGTGAGCCCCATGAACGTTTCCGGGCGCGCGCCCATCGCCACGCCCAGCCGGGCGATCTCCGCCAGACCCCTCGTGATCAGCGCTGCACGCGCGTTGTGTCCGAAGGCGAGCCCGTCGGAGATGCCGGCGGCGATCGCCATCACGTTCTTCAGCGCCCCGCCGAGCTCGACGCCGACGACGTCTTCGCTGCGATAGATGCGCGCGGCGCCGTGGTGCAGCGCCCCGACTGCGGTGGCCGCCAGTGCCGCGTCGTGCGAGGCCGCCGTCAGCGCCACCGGCAGTCCGGCGGCGACTTCCTGCGCGAAGCTGGGCCCCGACAGCACGCCGCCGGGCACCGAGCGCAACGCCTGCGCGGCCACCTCATGCGGAAGCCGGCCGCTGTCGGCCTCGAGCCCCTTGCAGGCCCAGAGGACGCCGGCGCAGGCCCCGCCGGCGAGCCGGCCGTCGAGCGCCTCGAGCGTGGGCCGCAGCCCCGACACCGGTGTGGCGACGAGCGCGAGCGACGGTCGTTCGGCGAGCCATCGGCAGGCATGGTCGAGATCGGCACTGGGCTCGATGCGCGCATCGAGCGCGAAGCCCGGCAGGTAGCGCTCGTTGCGCCGCTCGCGCCGCATCGCGTCGACGAGGGCGGGATCCCGGGCCCACAACACGACGTCGTGCCGTTGCGCGGCGTGGCAGGCAAGCGCCGTCCCCCAGGCGCCGGCGCCGAAGATCGCGATGCGCACGGACCGCGCCCCTAGTGTCCCCAGACCTCGACCGCCTCGACGTATCCGGCCGGGCCGTCGCGATGCCGGACGTGCACCCATCCGGGCGGCGCTTCGCGATCGACGAGCTCGAGCAGCACGCCGCGCTCGACCTGCACGAGCAGCTCGGCGTTCGGCCGCGGCGCACTGCGCACGGCGGCGAGCGTCGTCGCGATCACGTGGCGGGGTTCCCCAAGCGCCGCACTCTCGATCCAAAGCACGTCGCCGGAGAGGTCGCGGACCTTCGACCAGCCGGCCACCGCCGAGACCAGCTCGAGCGGCGTACCGTGCGGGACGAGGAAGAGCTTTCGCGCACGCTCGGACGGACCGTCGTAGAGGACCCCGGCCGCGCTCGTCACCTCGCGAAACTCCGCCGCCCCCGCCGTCCCCGCCGTCGCGCCCAGCGCGACGACGAACGCGCCGGCGGCCGCGAAGCTGCGAAGCGCCGTCCGATCCGCCACGCCCCGGCGTCGCCCGCGGCCGTCCATTCAGTGACTGCCGGCCGGACCGTTGCCCGACCCGACGCCCGCCCCGTTGCCCGAGGCCGGACCCGCGCCGGCCCCTGCCTGCTGCTCGGCCTGCATCTGCGCGAGCCGCTGCTGGTACAGGCCCTCGAAATTGATCTCGGCGAGATGGATCGGCGGAAACCCGGTGCGCTGCACCGTGTCGGCAATGTTCGAGCGCAGGTACGGGTAGACGATGTTCGGGCAGACGACGTTGATCAGCAACGGCATCTGCTCGTCGGGGACGTTGCGGATCTCGAAGATCCCGCCCTGCTTCGCCTCGACGAGGAACGCCACCTTCTCGCCGACCTTGGTCGTGATCGTGATCGTGACCGTCGACTCGTAGATGCCGTCGGCGACCTGCTCGCTGCCGACGTCCATCTGGACCTCGACGCTCGGCTGCTGCGTCTCGAGGAAGATGCGCGGCGCGTGCGGGATCTCGACCGAGAGATCCTTCAGATAGACGCGCTGGATGGAGAAGGCGGGGGCTTGCGCCTGTTCGGTCATGGATGGTCCTCGCTGGACCGGCGCGCCGCGCCGGTCGGGTGGAAATTCGCGGCACGGCCGCGTCCGGGCGTCGCGGAAGGGCGGCGCCCCGGGCGTCCCGTGCCCGCTCAGCCCTGCAGCAGCGGCACGAGCTTGCCGTCGCGGTCGAGCGCCGCCAGGTCGTCGTAGCCGCCGACGTGGTGCTCGCCGATGAAGATCTGCGGCACGGTACGCCGGCCGGTGCGCTCGATCATCCGGTCGCGCTCCGCCGGATCCTGGTCGATGCGGATCTTCTCGATCGTCTCCACGCCGCGCGCCTTGAGCAGCTGCTCGGCTCGCTGACAGTACGGGCAGACGGCCGTGCTGTACATCACCACTTTGGCGCTCATCGGATACCCCCTGCGATTGCGAAACGGACCCGCCGAAGCCTACTTCACCACGGGCAGGCCCGCTTGGCGCCAGCCGTCGAGCCCCCCGGACAGGTTGAAGACATCCTGGCGCCCGGCCTTGCGCAGCACGCCGACGGCCCGCGACGACGTGGCTCCCGAGGCGCAGCAGACCAGCACCGGCTTGTTCGGCGGCAGCTCGCCGGCTCGCTTCTCGAGCTCGGCGAGCGGAATGTTGCGTGCGTTCGGCAGATGCCCGGCGGCGAACTCGGCCGGCGAGCGAACGTCGAGCACCACGGCGCCCGAATCGTTGATCAGCCGCGTGGCACGCAGCGTGTCCAGCGCCTGCCCGCCGGTGCCGCGCGTCACGAGCGGCCACAGCAGCATCGCGCCGGAGACGACGGCAATGACGATCAGGACGATGTTGTCGAGAACGAAATCCAAGGCGCTGCGCCGACGGGGGAGAAAGGCGCGGATTATAGAATAGAGACCCTTGGCCGCCTGCTTCGACTCATGACGTACCGAATCGTCCTTCTGCGCCACGGCGAGAGCCAGTGGAACCTCGAGAACCGCTTCACCGGCTGGACCGACGTCGATCTCACCGACACCGGCCGCGCCGAGGCGCGTCGCGCCGGCGAGCTGCTGAAGTCCGAGGGCTTCGAATTCGATCTCGCCTTCACCTCCGTGCTGAAGCGGGCGATCCGCACGCTGTGGATCGTGCTCGACACGATGGACCGGATGTGGATCCCGACGATCCCCGACTGGCGGCTGAACGAGCGGCACTACGGTGCGCTGCAGGGGCTGAACAAGGCCGAGACCGCGCAGCGCTTCGGCGACGAACAGGTGCTGATCTGGCGCCGCGCGTATGCGGTCGCCCCCGACCCGCTGCCCGACGGCGACCCGCGGCTGGCGCAGAACGATCCGCGCTACGCCTCGCTGCCCCCCGAGCGCATTCCGCGCACGGAATGCCTGCGCGACACCGTCGCGCGCGTCGTGCCGTACTGGAACGAGGCGATCGCCCCGGCCGTGCGCGAGGGCCGGCAGGTGCTGGTCGCCGCGCACGGCAACTCGCTGCGCGCGCTGGTCAAGCACCTGGACGGCATCGGCGACGACGAGATCGTCGGCGTGAACATTCCCACCGGCCGCCCGCTCGTCTACGAGCTCGACGACGCGCTGCGCCCCGTCGGCCATCGCTACCTGGGCGACCCGACGGAGATCGAGGCGGCGATGGCGGCGGTCGCCGCCCAGGGCAAGGCGCGCTGATCGAACGCAATCTCCGGCGGGGAGTCCCCCCAAAAAGGGGTCCGCTGTACGACGGGCGCGGTTTATACTCGTGCGCGGTCACAGACGGCGTTTTTGCGTGGCGTGTTTCTTGCGCCGGCCGGTCTGCCCGAAGGGAAGCCAATGAAGGGTAAGCTCAAGCCTCTCGGCCTGCTCTCGGCCGGCGCCATCGCCGGCGTGCTCGTCAGCCTCGGCCTGACGGCGGTGGCCCAGCGCGAGCCGCTGTCGGCGCTGCCGCTCGACGAGCTGCGCCAGTTCACCGACGTGTTCGGCGCCATCAAGGCGAATTACGTCGAGCCGGTCGAAGACAAGCGCCTGATCACCGAGGCGATCGGCGGGATGCTGTCGGGCCTCGACCCGCATTCCGCGTACCTGGACGCCGACGCCTTCAAGGAGCTGCAGGTCGGCACGCAGGGCGAGTTCGGCGGGCTGGGCATCGAGGTCGGAACCGAGGACGGCTTCGTCAAGGTCGTCGCCCCGATCGAAGACACGCCCGCGGCGCGCGCCGGCGTCAAGGCGGGCGGCCTGATCGTGCGCATCGACGACAAGCCCACGAAAGGACTGTCGCTGAGCGAGGCGGTCAAGCTGATGCGCGGCAAGCCGCAGACCACGATCACGCTGACGCTGTCGCGCAAGGGCGAGAGCCAGCCGCTGGTCATCCCGATCGTGCGCGACGTGATCCGCGTGCAGTCGGTGAAGTCGAAGCCGCTCGAGGACGGCATCGGCTACGTGCGCATCACGCAGTTCCAGGAGCACACGGTCGAGAACCTGGCGCGGCACCTGCAGACGCTCGCGGAGAAGGATTCGCTCAAGGGCATCGTGCTCGACCTGCGCAACGACCCGGGCGGCCTGCTGCACGGCGCGGTGGGCGTCTCGGCGGCGTTCCTGCCGCCGAAGGCCACGGTCGTGACCACCGACGGGCGCACCGAGGACGCACGCCGCAAGTACACGGCGAGCCCGGAGCACTACCTGCGCGGCCTGCGCGACGACGTCATCGCCAAGCTGCCCGCCGCGACGAAGACCGCGCCGATGGTCGTGCTGGTGAACGCCGGCTCGGCGTCGGCCTCCGAAATCGTCGCCGGCGCGCTGCAGGACCATAAGCGGGCGGTCGTGCTCGGCACGCAGACCTTCGGCAAGGGCTCGGTGCAGTCAATCCTGCCGCTGTCGAGCACCACCGCGATCAAGCTGACGACGGCGCGCTACTACACGCCGAACGGGCGCTCGATCCAGGCCAAGGGCATCACCCCCGACTACCTCGTCGAGGAGACGCCCGACGGCGACCTGAACGCGTTCCGGCTGCGCGAGGCCGATCTGAACCGGCACCTGAGCAACGGCGAGGACGACGAGGTCCGCTCGGCGATTCCCACACCCAACGATTTCGCCGACCGGAAAGACCGCAAGCCGGTGGAGTTCGGATCGCCGGACGACTACCAGCTGCAGCAGGCGCTGAATTTCCTGAAGGGCGCCGAGGTCGTGGTGGCGCGCCAGGAGGATCCCGTGGCGGCGGCCGCGGCGGCGCT
>DATGRE010000069.1:0-9901 GCA_035303885.1 Zeimonas sp.
CGGCGAAGCGCGAGGATGTCGATCTGGTGGACGATCGCGCCGAGCGTGCCCATCTCGAGCCGCGTGCGGCGGTCGTGCCACCAGGCGGCGACGCGGTCGGCTTCGCCGTGTGCCTGGTTCTCGCGTCGGATCGCGTCCAGCAGCACCGCGACGACGAAGCGGTCGCCGGGCCGGAGCCGGCCGCGATGCGGAAGTGCGTTCCAGTCCGAGCTCGCGCAGGCGACGATCTCGAAGCCCGCTTCCGGCAGCATCGCGTACAGCCGCCGTCCGGAGTGCGCCCCGCCGGTGGGCTCGCCTGCGACACGCCGCGCCTCCATCGACGCGTCGTAGCGGCGAAGCAGCTCGGCCTCGAAGCCGGCGTCGGCGTAGGACGGCAGCAGCGTCGTCTGGCCGTCGTAGTTCAGCGTCGCGTAGAAGAGACCGCCCGGCGCGAGCCACGCGGCGAAGCGGTCGAGCAGCGGGCGCATCGGAACCAGGTCCATGAACGCATGTGCGGTCACGAGGTCGTAGCGCTCGCCCGCGGCGGGTTCGAAACGGGCAGCGTCGGTGCGCAGCAGTCGCACCGTGATACGGCGGCGCGCCTGCGGCGCGGCGAGGCGGTCTTCCTGCAGCGCTTCGATGCGCCGCGTCGTGGGCGCGGGGCAGCATTCGATGTCCGCCGTCGCGGGCTCCGTGCCGCGATCCTCGCTCCACGCGCCGCTCCCGCTCCCGCTGCCGACGCTTTCGACCTGCGTCGTCGTGCAGCCGTGCCGCGCCAGGTGCGCGCGCAGTTGCTCGAGCGCGCGCGCGAGCAGGCCGTCGTCCCGGTCGATCGCGTCGATCTCGATCGCGGCTGCGCCGCGGGCGGCGTCGAGCACGCGGCGCACCATCGCGCCGGTTCCGGTGCCGACGTCGCAGCAGCGAAGTCGTCGTCGGCCCGCGATCGCGGCGAAGCATTCGTCGCGCACCTCGCGTGCGAGGCTGCGCTCGTCGAGGTCGAACTTCGCATCGAGGAAGTCGGCGAAATCGGACAATCCCTGCCTCCGGCGGGCACCAGTCTCCGGCGGGCACCAGTCGAGACGATACGTTCAAGCGCACGCCGCGGCGAGTGCATTCGACGCCACCCAAGGGATGAGCCCGGAGTACGATGGTCGATGCGAGATGCGGACAGGAGGTGCCTATGACCACCGGTCTCGACCACACGATCGTCCACGCCCGCGATCACGATGCGAGCGCCGTCTTCCTGACGGCGATCCTCGGGCTGCCGCCGCCCCGGGCGGTGGGCCGTTTCGCGGCGGTCGCGCTCGACAACGGCGTGACGCTCGATTACGCGCAGGCCCGCGAGCCCTTCGACCGCGCACACTACGCGTTCGTCGTCGCGCCCGGCGAGCTCGATGCGATTCTCGGGCGCGTCCGCGAACGGGGTCTTCCCTGGTGGGCGGACCCGGGACACGGGCGCCCGAAGGAGTGCTACGTGCGCGACGACCGCCGTGGCTTCTACTTCGACGATCCCGACGGGCACTCGCTCGAGGTGCTCGAGCGGCGGGCCTGAACCGTCGGTCACGACTCTTGGGCGCCCGCGCGCCGGGACGGGGGACGCAGCGGAGCGATGGCGATGAGCGCGCCGTGCTGCGGCCACGACGATCCGGCGGGCGACCTTGCCGCCTACCGGAAGGTCCTGCGGATCGCGCTCGTCGTCAACGCCCTGATGTTCGTGGTCGAGGTAGCGGGTTCGCGAATCGCCGGTTCCGCTTCACTGCTCGCCGATTCGATCGACTTCTTCGGCGACGCCGGCAACTACGCCATCTCGCTCGCCGTCCTGGCACGGACGCTGCCGACGCGATCGTGGGCGGCGCTGCTGAAAGCGGCGACGATGGGCGTCTTCGGCGTTTTCGTGCTCGTCGAGACCGGCTGGAGCGCAGCGCGCGGCCTGCGGCCCGAGCCGTACACGATGGGCGCGATCGCCGTCGTCGCGTTCGCCGCCAACCTCGCCGTCGCCGGTCTGCTGTTCCGGTTCCGCGGCGGGGACGCGAACCGGCGTTCGGTGTGGGTCTGCACGCGCAACGACGTGGCGGGCAATGTCGCCGTCGGGCTCGCCGCGCTCGGTGTCTTCGGCACGGGTCGCGTCTGGCCCGACCTGATGGTCGCGCTCGTGCTTGCGGGCTTCGCGCTCGCCGGTGCGACGGCCGTGTTCCGGCAGGCGAGGAACGAGCTGCGCGTTTCGCACAGCTGAGCCGCCGTTCGCTCGCGCCGTCGGCCGGGACGCCGGCCGACGGGATCGGGTCTCGCGGAGCGGTGGCTCAGAGATTGGTCTGCTCGGGCGGGGTCCGGGCCGGGTCAGGGACGTCGCCGCCGCTTGCGTCGGCGGTCGTATCGGGAAGGGCGACGTCGCCGAGCAGATAGCTCGTCATCGTGATCGAGCCCATCGAGCCGCCGTCGACGAAGGCGCGGGCCGGCTCCCTCGCCTCTTCGCACAACCCGGCGAGATAGAGCAGCGGCAGCAGATGCTCGGACGTCGGCACCGCCAGCGCGTAGTCGGGGTGCGAAGCGACCGAGAGCAGACGCGCCGGCTCGCCGCTCATGATCGAGCGCACCTCGGCGTCGAAACGCTCGCCCCAGTCGTAGACGGTGTCGCCGAGCGCCGGGTTCATCCGGCGCAGGTTGTGCACGACGTTGCCGCTGCCGAGCACCAGGATGCCGCGGTCGCGCAGCGGCGCGAGCCGTCGCCCGAGCTCGAAGTGGTAGTCGAAGGGCGCACCCGCATGCAGCGACAGCTGCAGAACCGGGACGTCGGCGTCGGGGAACACGTGCGCGAGCACCGACCACGTTCCGTGGTCCAGCCCCCAGCTGTCGTGATCGAGCCCGACGTACGCGGGCTTGACGACGTCGACGATCTCCCGGGCGATGTCGGGGGCTCCGGGGGCCGGGTAGTCGTACTCGAAGAGCTCGCGCGGAAAGCCGTAGAAATCGTGGATGACCCGCGGCTTCGGCATCGCGGTGACGGCACTGCTGTTGATCCGCCAGTGTGCGGAGATGGCGAGCACGGCGCGCGGGCGCGGCACCCGGCGGCCGAGCTCGCGCCATGCGGCCGTGAAGCGGTTGACCTCGAGCGTGTTCATCGGGCTGCCGTGGCCGATGAAGACGGCGGGCATGCGGGCGGTGGTGTTCATCGTCGTTTCCTGCGGCAGCGCATCGCGTGGGCACCGCCGGGAACGATCTCCCTATCCGTTCGGGCCGAATGCGACGCGGTCGTCGTGCAGAGCGTAGATCGAAACGCGCGATTCCGCCCGCAGTGGCCCCTGCGCCGGCGTCGATCCGTCGCCGACGAGGCCTGCGCGACGCGAGGCGGCGCTCGGCTGCGCCGGTCGCCGCGGGCGGCGCATTGCGTCCCGCGCTAGAGTCGGTCTTTTCCCCGGGAGCTTCGATGACGATCGGCACATTCACCGCGTACCGAATCGACAAGGAAGGCGACCGCGTCGCCGGACGGCTGACGACGATGTCGCCCGAGCAGCTGGACCCCGGCGAGCTCCTCGTCCGCGTCCGGTACTCGAGCATCAACTACAAGGACGCGCTGGCGGCCACCGGTGCCGGCAAGATCGTCCGGCGCTTTCCCTGCGTCGGCGGCATCGACCTCATGGGCGAGGTCGTCGAAAGCGACGACGCGCGATTCCGGCCGGGCGATCCGGTGATCGCGACCAGCTTCGATCTCGGCGTCTCGCATCACGGGGGCTACGCGCAATACGCGCGCGTGCCCGCGCAATGGGCACTCGCGCTGCCCGCCGGCCTGACGCCGTTCGAGTCGATGGCGCTCGGCACCGCCGGTTTCACCGCGGGCCTGGCGATCGTGCGCATGGAAGCGAACGGCCTGACGCCGAGCAACGGTCCGGTCGTCGTCACCGGAGCGACCGGCGGCGTCGGCGGCCTCGCGATCGACATGCTGGCGCAACTCGGCTACGAGGTCGTCGCGCTGACGCGAAAGGCGTCGGAGGAAGGGTATCTGCGCGGGCTCGGCGCAGCCTCGGTCGAGCTCGTGTCGAACATCGATCCGGCCAGCGCGCGGCCGCTGGAGCGCGCACGCTGGGCGGGTGCCGTGGACAACGTCGGAGGACCGATCCTGCACTGGATCCTCGCGAGCATGAAGCAGGCCGGAACCGTCGCGAGCATCGGCAATGCCGCGAGCATCGAGCTGCACACCACCGTGTTCCCGTTCATCCTGCGCGGCGTCAGCCTGCTCGGCGTGGACTCGGCGTACATGGGCTTCCCGACCCGGCAGCGTGTCTGGGAGCGGCTCGCCGGCGACCTGAAGCCGAGGCATCTGCACGAGATGACCCGCACGATCGACCTGGAGGCGCTGCCGACGGCCTTCGACGACCACGTGCAGGGACGCGTCAAGGGCCGCACCGTGGTGCGGATCGCCCCCTGAGCCGCTGGTTCCTGGACGACGCGCGCGGCCCGCGCGTCGACGCCTCTCCCTGTCCCAAGGAGTCCGAATGAAAGCTCGCCTCGATCCCTACGCCACCGCTCCCGCCGCAATGAACGCGATGCTCGCCTTCGAGAAGGCCATGAGGACGAGCGGTCTCGAGCACGCCCTGATCGAGCTGGTGAAGACGCGCGCCTCGCAGATCAACGGATGTGCGTACTGCATCCACATGCATACCCGCGACGCGCGGGCGCACGGCGAGACCGAGGAGCGGCTGTACCTGCTGTCCGCGTGGCGCGAGTCGCCACTCTTCACCGAACGGGAAAGGGCGGCGCTGGCGTGGACCGAGGCGCTGACGCTGATCGCGCAGACCGGCGCGCCCGACGAGGACTACGAGAGGCTGCAGTCGCAGTTCTCGCCGGAAGAGCAGGTGAAGCTGACCCTGCTGATCGGCGCCATCAACGTCTGGAACCGGATCGCCGTCGGCTTCCGCTCGGTGCACCCGGTCTGACGACACACGGGCTTGCCCCGGCCGATCCGGCGCGCCCGAAGGTGCGGGCGCTTGTCGCGAGCGGTCGTGCCTCGCGTAGCCCGTGTCGCGGCGTGCCCGGGCCTCAGGCCAGCTCGAGGCGCTCGGCGGGGGCGCGGTTCCATTTTATGACCGCGTCCTCGTAGGAGGAGCCTTCGACCTCGAAACCGCAGCCGCCGTCGTGCTCGTTGCAGCCGGCGCGCCAGGTCCCGCTCTTCGGGCCGCGCGGATAGCAGAAGTCGACCCGGTCGGCTTCGATCTCCCGCGAGCAGCTCGGGCACGCGTTCGGCGCGATCTCGATCTGCCAGGGATCGCCAGTGAGCCGCTTCAGTTCATCCGCCTTCGCCTGCGCCTGTGCCCGCGGACGCAGCGCCGGTCGGCGCCGCCACGGCGATGCGAGCGACTCGTGCGGAACGAGTTCGCCGGTGTCCGGGTGCTCGATCAGGTAGTCGTTGCGGGGGAGCTGCGTCCGGCTGGGTGCTACGCGGCAGCGAATCGCGTACAGGGTGCGCACGGAGGTTCGTTGCTTCATCGGTTTCGGGTGCTCTCCTTGGGATTGATGAATCGGCGTGATGGATCGCGGTGCCTGTGTTTCTCCTTTTCCCTTTTCGGCAGAGCGCCGAAAAAAAATCATTATACAACAATAAGTTACGATTTTCAATGCATGTCATTCGTGAGCTGAATGACGTGCGCCGGTGCAAAGCGATGGAACCGGATGGCAGGAACCCGGCTTGCGGCCGAGCGATCGTTTGTCCGCAACAGGAAGGGAGAACCGGGATGAACGCAAGCAGCACCATTCGTGTCGCAGTAAACGGCTACGGGGTGATCGGCAAGCGCGTGGCCGATGCGGTCGCCAAGCAGGACGACATGTCGGTTGCCGGCGTGTCGGACGTCACCACCGACTGGCGCGCCCGCATCCCCGCGCAGAAGGGCTACGCGCTGTACGGTGCGACCGACGACACGGTACGGGCGATGCGCGCGGCGGGGCTCGATGTCGCCGGCACGCTCGACGAGCTTCTCGATCGGTCGGACCTCGTCGTGGATTGCACGCCGAAGCGGATCGCCGCGCAGAACGTCGAGCGGTATCGCCAGCGGCGCGTGAAGTTCATCGTGCACGGCGGCGAGAAGCACGCCGTCACCGGACACTCCTTCGTCGCCCCCGCGAGCTACGAAAGTGCGCTCGAGCGCGACAGCACGCGCGTCGTCTCCTGCAACACGACGTCGATCGTGCGCACGCTCGGTGCGCTGAAGGCCGCCGGGCTGTTGCAGCGTGCACGCGGCACGCTGTTGCGCCGCGCCACCGACCCGTGGGAGAGTCATCTCGGCGGGATCATGAACACGCTGGTGCCGGAGCCGGAGATCCCCAGCCACCAAGGGCCCGACGCGCAGAGCGTCGACCCGGCGCTCGACGTGCTCACGATGGCCGTCAAGGTGCCGCAGACGCTCGCACACCTGCATTATTGGGTGGTGCAGATGGCGCGGCCCGCCGCACAGGACGAAGTGCTGGATGCGTTCCGTTCCGACCCGCGGATCGTCCTGATCCGGATGGACGAGGGTCTCACCGCGTTGAATGCCGTCAAGGAAATGATGGCGGATCTGGGGCGCCCGCACGACGACCTGTACGAGGTCGCGCTGTGGAGCGACATGTTGAAGGTGCAGGGCGACGAGCTGTTCTACGCGTACATGGTCGACAACCAGGCAATCGTCATCCCCGACACGATCGACGCGATCCGTGCGCTCACGGGCCGCGAGCGCGACGCGCGGATGTCGATGGCGAAGACGAATCGGGCGCTCGGCGTCGGTGCCATCGCCGACGCGCTGAGCGGCCAGCGAAGGCGGCAGGCCTAGCTCGATGGTGGATACCGGCCAAGTCGTCACCGTCTCGCCGCTCGACTACGATGCGGTGCTGTTCGATCTCGACGGCGTGCTCACCAACACGGCCGGCGCGCACGCCGCCGCGTGGAAGCGGCTGTTCGACGAGTTCCTCGCCGACCGTGCGGCGGCCGGCGGCGAGCCGTTCGAGCCGTTCGACATCGAGCTCGACTACGCCCGGCACGTCGACGGCAAGCCCCGGCTGGAAGGCGTTGCCGCGTTTCTCGCGGCGCGCGACATCGAGCTGCCCTGGGGCACGCCCGACGACCCGCCCGGCGCACGGACCGTGCACGGGCTCGCAAAGCGCAAGGACGCGTATTTCCTGCACCATCTCGAGGCCCACGGCGTCCAGCGCTACCAGGCCGCGGTGACGCTCGTCGAGACGTTTCGCGCGCACGATCTGAAGACCGCCGTCGTGTCGTCGAGCCGGAACTGCGCGACGGTGCTCGCGGCCGCCGGCATCGCGGATCTCTTCGACACGCGGGTCGACGGGCTCGACCTCGACCGATCGGATCTCGCCGGCAAGCCGGCACCCGACATGTTCCTGGTCGCCGCGCAGCGGCTCGACGTCGAGCCCGCGCGTGCGATCGTCATCGAGGATGCGCTGGCGGGCGTGGCCGCGGGACGGGCAGGGGGCTTCGGGCTGGTGATCGGGCTCGACCACGGCGGGCGCGCACACGCGTTGCACGAGGCGGGTGCGGACGTCGTGGTGGCGAGCCTCGCCGAGGTCCGGGTCGCCACCGAACCGCCGTCGGCGTGGTCGCTCGTCTACGAGGGCTTCGATCCGGCGTGGGAGGGCGTGCGCGAAACGTTGTGCTCGCTGGGGAATGGCTACTTCACGACGCGCGGCGCGCTGCCCTGGTCGTCGGCGGACGGTGTCCACTATCCGGGGACCTACCTGGCGGGCGGGTACAACCGGCTTCGCACCGAAGTGGCGGGCCGCACCGTCGAGAACGAAGGCCTGGTCAACTTTCCCAACTGGCTGGTGCTCCGCTTCCGGATCGACGGCGCCGACTGGCTCGAGTCGGCCGAGGTGACGATCGTCTCGTACGAGCAGTCGCTCGACCTTCGCCGGGCCGTGCTCGAACGCACGATCCGGCTGGAGGATCGGGCAGGGCGGCGCCTGACCTTCGCCGAGCGGCGCTTCGTCTCGATGGCCGATCCGCACGTCGCCGGGATCGAGTGCACGCTCACCGCCGAGAACGCGACGCTGTCGTTGCACGTGCATTCGGGGATCGACGGCCGCGTGATCAACGACGGCGCGAAGCTCTACCGGAAATTCAACAAGAAGCACCTGCAGTCGGTCGAGCGCGGCCGCATCGGCGACGATGCGATCGGCCTGCTCGTGCGCACGTCGCAGTCGCGCCTGTACATGGCGCAGGCCGCGCGCACCCGCCTGTACGTCGACGGGCGCCCCGTCGAACCGGAGCTCCGCCTGCTGGAGGAGGACGAGTACATCGCGCAGGAGTTCGACGTCGAGCTGAAACCGGGCGAACCGCTCGTTGTCGAGAAGCTCGTCGCGCTGCACAGCTCGCGCGATCGTGCGATCTCCGAACCCTGGATCGCGTCGTGCAAGACGCTCGCGCGCTGCGGCCGCTTCGATGCGATGCTCGCGCGGCACGCGCTCGCGTGGAAGCACCTGTGGGGTCGCTTCGACGTGCACCTCGTGCCCGCCAACGGATGGTTCGAGCTGAACATGCCGATGCTGCTGCGGCTGAACATCCTGCACCTGCTTCAGTGCGTGTCGCCGAACTCGATCGGCCTCGACATCGGCGTGCCGGCGCGTGCCTGGACCGGCGAGCACTACGAAGGGCACATCTTCTGGGACGAGCTCTTCATCTTTCCAACGCTCAACTACCGGATGCCGGAAATCACGCGCTCGCTGCTGATGTATCGCTACCGGCGCCTGGACGAGGCGCGCAGCGCCGCGCGCAACGCGGGCTTTCGCGGCGCGATGTTTCCGTGGCAGAGCGGCAGCGACGGCCAGGAACAGACGCAGCAGATGAACCTGAACCCGTATTCGGGGCGCTGGGTTCCCGACAACTCCTATCTGCAGCGGCACGTCGGCTTGGCCATCGCCTACAACGTGTGGCAGTACTACCAGGTGACCGGAGACGCCGAGTTCCTCGAGTTCTACGGCGCGGAGCTGATCCTCGAGATCGCGCGATTCTGGGCGAGCATCGCCACCTGGAACGAGGAACGCGGCCGCTACGAGATCGTCGGCGTGATGGGGCCCGACGAGTTCCACGAGGCCTATCCCGACGCGGCCGAGCCGGGCCTGGCCAACAACGCCTACACCAACGTGATGGCGGTCTGGGTGCTGTGGCGCGCGCTCGACGTCCTCGACCTGCTGCCGGCGATCCGACGCGCCGAGCTGGTGACGCGCCTCGACCTGTCGCGCGAGGAGATCGCGCGCTGGGACGACGTGAGCCGGAAGATGTTCGTGCCGTTCCACGACGACGGCATCATCAGCCAGTTCGAGGGCTATGAGCGGCTGAAGGAGCTCGACTGGGATCTGTACCGGCTGCGCTACGGCAACATCGGGCGCATGGAGCTCATCCTCGAATCCGAGAACGACAGCGCGAACCGCTACAAGGTCTCCAAGCAGGCCGACGTGCTGATGCTGTTCTACGTCTTCTCGTCGCTCGAGCTGAGCGAGATCTTCGCGCGCATCGGGTACACGCTCGAGCCCGGGATGATCCTGCGCAACGTCGACTACTACGACCGGCGCTCGTCGCACGGCTCGACGCTCTCGCGCGTGGTGCACGCGTGGGTGCTGGCACGATCCGACCGCCCGCGCGCGATGCGCTATTTCGCCGAAGCGCTGCAGAGCGACGTCAAGGACATCCAGCAGGGCACGAGCAACGAGGGCGTGCACCTGGGCGCGATGGCCGGCACGGTCGACCTGATGCTGCGCGTCTCGACCGGGATCGAGATCACCGGCGACGTGCTCCGCTTCCATCCGCGGCTGCCCGATGCGCTCGCGCGGCTCGACATGCGGATCCGCTACCGCGGCCACACGCTCGACCTGAAGCTCACGCCGGATGCGTTCATGATTCGCGCGCACAAGAGCGATGCGGCGCTCATCCGGGTGCAGGTCG
>DATGRE010000070.1:0-7268 GCA_035303885.1 Zeimonas sp.
CGGCTTCGTGCACCGGCTGGCCATCGTCGCGTGCATCGCGATCGTCTGCGTGCTCGCCTGGCTGGTGCTGTCGAACGCGCACCGCATCGCCACGCGCGTCAGCCTGACCGCCATGAACGTGGCGACGCGCATCCTCGGCCTGCTGCTCGCCGCGATGGCGGTGCAGATCATGGCGCAGGGGCTGCGCGAACTGCTTCCGGGACTGGGGTGAGGGGCAACGGCAACCCCTCACCCTTCAGCTCCCTTAACCGTGCAACGCCTCGTACTTCGCCAGCAGCTCTTCCGGCGTCTCCTGATAGTCCGGATGCGGGACGATGCAATCGGCGGGACAGACGAGCATGCACTGCGGCTCGTCCTCGGCGCCGACGCACTCGGTGCAGCGCATCGGATCGATCACGTAGATGGGGTCGCCCACGCTGATCGCCTCGTTCGGGCACACGGGACGGCATGCATCGCACGACGTGCAGTTGTCGTTGATCATCAGAGCCATTCGGGTTCTCCAGTGCTTCTAATGCGAACGCTGGGCGATCGGATCGGCGGCCCGTCTCAGGCCGCCTCGAGCTCGCGCAGCTTGTCGTGGCGGAACGCCCCCCACAGCGCGGCACCGATCGCGCCGGCGTAGATCGAGTCGGGGTGGTTGACGACCTCGACGTTGAGCTTCTCGTTGGTCATCTCTTCCTGGATGGCGGCCAGCAGACCGGTGTCGAGCGCGAGGCCGCCGGTAAGCAGCGCGGTTCCGTACTTCACGCCGGTGACCTTGAGCAGCTTGACGATGCGCGAAGCCATCGACAGGTGGATGCCCTTCAGGATGTCCGACGTGGCGATGCCGCGCGACACCATGTTGATGACGTCGGTCTCGGCGAGCACCGCGCAGATCGAGCTCACCTTCTCGGGATCCTTCGACGCCTGCGACAGCTCGCCGATCTCCTCGACGGCCACGCCGAGGTAGCGTGCGATGTTCTCGAGGAACTGCCCCGAGCCCGACGCGCACTGGCTCGTCATCTTGTAGGCGAGCACCTTGCCGCGCACGTCGACGTTGATCGCGCGGCCGTTCAGCGCGCCGATGTCGACGATCGCCGTCGCACCCGGGTGCAGGAACACCCCGCCGCGCGCGTGCGTGGTCATCGAATAAAAATGCCCGGTGGCGAAGCGGACGTTCTCGCCCTCTCCGGTGGTCGCCACGTAGTCGACGTCCCCGGGCGCGAGACCCGCGTCGGCGAGCACGTCGTCGTGCCCCTCTTGCGCGAGCGTCATCGGGTCGCGGCGGCGGATGCGCTCGCAGCGCTTGGCCAGCCACTCGGTCGTGTCGCCGTCGACGCGAAACAGCACGGTCTTGACCGCACCCGAGCCGATGTCGATTCCGATCGTGTAGGTCATCTCGGTTTCCTCTGTTGCGGCTGCGCTCAGACGCGCTTCTCGGCGATCTTGCCTTCGTGCACCACCGCCCGATAGGCGAAGGTGGCACCGCCGAGCGCGCCGGTGTAGATCGAGTCGGGGTCGATGTTCAGCGTGAGCTTTCCGTAGTTCTCCTCGACCAGCTCCTTCAGCGCCTTCACCGCCGCCTCGTTCTTGGCGACGCCTCCGGTGAAGGTGAACTGGTCGCGGATGCCCCCCGAGCGCGCGAGGATCGACATCGCCCGCAGGATGATCGCGCGGTGCAGGCCGGCCATGATGTCCTCGCGCTTGTCGCCCAGCGAGAGCCGGTCGCGCAGCTCGGCGCCGGCGAACACCGTGCACGTCGAGTTGATCCGGATCTGCTTGGTCGACTTCATCGCGAGCGGCCCGAGCTCGTGCAGGCCCATGTTCATCTCGTCGGCGATGTAGCCGAGATAGCGTCCGCAGCCCGCCGCGCAGCGGTCGTTCATCTGGAAGCTCTCGACGATGCCGGCCGGATCGACCTGGATCGCCTTCGTGTCCTGTCCGCCGATGTCGAGCACCGTGGCGGTCTCGGGGTACATGACGTGCGCGCCGAGGCCGTGGCAGAGGATCTCCGAGCGCACGTGCTCCTTGGAGAACGGCAGGCGCGCCCGGCCGTAGCCGGTGCCGACGACGTAGGTCTCCTCGAGCTCGGTGTCGAGGATGCCCTTGATCGGCGCCTCGACTTCGGCACGCCGCGCACTCGTCTCGGGCAGCGCCGCGAAGGTGCGCTCGAGCGCCGACAGCAGGTGACGGCGGATCGAGTCGCTGTAAACGCGGTTCTCGACCTCGATGATCGAGCGGTCGAAGACATTGAGCAGGTAGTCGTAGCGCGTTCCCGCCTCCTTCGCGACGATCTCGCCGGTGGCGAGGTACTGGCTGCCGGCGATGTCGCGGAAGAAGTCCGACTTGCGCTTCGCACCCTCGGCGAACAGCGACGGTGCCTCGACCCGGATGCGCTTGAAGGTCTCCTGCAGCGCCTCGCCCACCGCCTTCGTGTCGTCGCCGAACTTGGCCGTCTCGAGGCTTCGGCTGCAGGTCTCCTCGAGGTCGTCGAGCTGCTCGAGGTACTGCTCGGCGCGGAAGTCGCGCTCGAGCTGACCGAGGAACCGGTCGAGCGAGCCGTTCAGCGCGCCGCTCTTCGAGAGCTCGTTGCGGAACAGGTGGAACCGGCTGTTGACCAGCGCCTCCTGCTTGGCGACCTCGGCCGCCGTGTCGTAGTTCGAGCGCGAGTTCGTGATGCCGCGCCCGAGGATGTTCTGGTTCTCGTCGATGACCACCGCCTTCGTGGTCGTCGAGCCGAGATCGATGCCGATGAAGCAACGCATGGGCTTTCCTCTCGTTAGGCGGCAGCGAGCGCGCTGCGCTTCTGCTTGACCATCTGGAAATAGCTCTCGAGCCGGTTCTTGACGTTGGCTGCCGAGAAGTAGCGCGGGTCGACGAGATCGGTCTCGATGAACGCCGCCGGCTTGCCAGTGCGCTTCTCCACTTCGCGCAGGATCAGCAGCTGGCCGGCCGAGAAGCTGTTGCAGCTCTTGATCGAGTTGATCAGCAGGCCGTCGGCCTCGTACTGCTCCATGTACCGGCAGATCATGTCGACCCGCGACGGCAGGTTCAGGTTCGTGTAGCAGCCCAGGCAGTACTCGGCGAGCGACTCGAGCGGCTTGTCGGGGTTGTGGCGGAAGCCGAAGTCGTACAGGCCGCCCACCTTCGCGTAGGTGGAGGCGACGACCACCGCACCTTCCTCGTAGAACATCTTCCAGAAGTCGCGGAAGCTGGTCCAGTTCGGGGGCCCTTCGACGATCAGGCGGTACTTCTCCTCGGTCATCTCGCCGTCGGGCGTGATCGGCCCCCTGCCTTCGCGCACGCGCTGCTCGATCTCCTCGCGCAGCACGCGGTAGTATTGGGTGCCCTCCCGCGTTCCGCGGAACGCGGTGAAGATCGGGCCGATGTAGTAGACGGCGCCGAAGTATCCGTCGATCGGCGACGGCCGGTTCTTCGCCGACTGCAGCACGGCGACGAGGTCGTCCTCGGCCTTCTGCGACTCCTTCATGTACTCGCGCAGCCGGTCGATGTCGAACTTCACGCCCGACACGCGCTCGAGGGTCGGGATCACCGACTCCTTGAGCTGGCGAACGACGTAATCGCGCATGTTCGGCTCGATACGGCCTTCGCCCTGGTACGGCACGTGCAGCATCGTGGTCTCGCAGCCGTACTTGTGGCGGATCAGCTCGAACCACTTCATGAAGGTGAAGCAGCCCGTGTACGAAAGTAGCAGCACGTCGGGCGTGGGCAGCGGATCGCCGGTGGGACCGATCTCGCCGCCGGCCATCATCCCGAGGTCGGACTTCACGTAGGTGCAGACGTCCTCCGAGTGGCCCTCGCGCTCGGCGTCCATGATGAACTTGCCCGACTTCTTGCGCATGCCGTTCTGCAGCGCGTTCGTCTCCGGCAGGCTGCGCGCGAAGTCGAAGCACATCAGCAGCTCGTTCAGGTTGCCGGGCACGAAGGTGGCGGCCACCTTGCGGTTGTTCTGGCGGGCGGTCGCCAGCTCCATGTAGTTCTTGTTGATGAGCTCCTTCTGGAGCCACATCGCGTCCTCTTTCTGGACGTTCTGCGGCTTCTTCGCCGCGACGGCGGCTTTGGCGGCGGTGTTCATGCGGCGCTCCACAGTTTGATCGAATCGGCGAAGGTGCCGGCCTGCTCGCGGATCGGAGCCATCTGGCCGGTGTTCTCGGCGTACTTGAACGCCGTGTACGGGACCTTCTGCTTGGCGAGCACGTCCTGCAGCATCGGCCGCTCGAGTAGCGCCGGATCGCAGAACGACGGCGCGGCGAAGATCACGCCCTCGGCCGAGCCCTTCTTCACCTGCTTGAGCAGGTACTGGCCCTTGTCCTCGCGCTTCGCGTCGTACTTCGCCGCGGTGGAGGCCGAGCGGTGCAGGAACGCCTTCGACAGCTCCTCGAGCGGCTTGCCGTCCGCCGGCACGTCGTCGAGCAGCCAGCGCGTGACCAGCATGAAGTCGTCGTCGACGATGTAGCAGCCCGCCATCTCGATCGACTTGATCAGGTTCAGCGGAGGCTGCTCGCAGAACGAGCCGTTGATGACGATGCGCGCGTTGTCGCGCTTCGGCCGCGGAGCGGCGTCGGTGGCGGCGAGATAGTCGCGCACGAGCTGCGTGTGCTCCTCGGGCGGCAGCACCATGCCGGCGCGCAGGATGAGGTACACCTCCGAGGTCGGCGCCTGCCACGGCTTCGCGGCACGGTACGCGTAGAGATCGGCGATCGCGCGGCGGTTCTCGTTGTAGACGGCGATCGAAGCGTTGAGCTCGTCGTCGGTGATCGGCCGTCCGCGCAGCTTGCCCAGGTCTTCGCGCAGGACCTCGAGCTCGTGCACGTAGAATCGCCCGCCGACCTCGTCCTCGTAGTTCTGCGGCACGTCGAAGTAGCGGACGTACTTGTCCTTGAACATCAGCTGCCACATGCCCGAGAGGTTGCGGATCACGTCGCAGATCGACGGGAACAGCATCCCGTCGAGGCAGTCGAGCCGCCCGGTGAGCCCGAGCTCGATCGTCGAGCGCGGGATGCGGCAGATGTAGCTCTGGTAGTAGGCGTCGCCCTGGATCACCTCGAGCTGGTCGCCGCCGCCGAGGATGCCGACGGGCAGCATGCCGGCCGCGTGGATCAGCTCGCGCGGCACGTAGACGGGCATGTAGCCGATCGCCTTGCGTCCCGGCGCGGCCTCCTTCCATTGCCGGACGGCGTTGAAATCCAGGTCTTCGAACAGCGTCTGGCAACGCTCGACGATCGCCTGTACCGGATTTTCGGTGGTCATCAGTGGTGCTCCCATGCGGGCTTGCGTTTGGCGAGGAAAGCGGCCAACCCTTCGTTGGCGTCGCGCGTCTCCATGAGTCGCTCGAGATAGAGCGCCTCGACTTCCGCCAGGCGCATGCGCACCTGGCGGATCATCGGCGCGCGGGCGGCAGCGAGCGCGAGCGAGAGGCTCGAGGCGCTCTTGTCGGCAAGGTGCGCATCGAAATACGCGAGCGCGGCGGCGACCGGATCGTCGTCGACCTGCAGCGCGAGCCCGATCGCCTTCGCCTCTTCGGCGCCGATCGAGCGCCCCGACAGCAGCAGGTCTTCGGCCGCGAGCCGGTTCACGCGGTACGGCAGCAGCACGGAGGCGGCGGGCGCGAAGACGCCGAGCTTCATCTCCGGCTGGCCGAACTGCGCATCGCGCGCCGCGAAGATGGGCCCGCCCGCCATCGCCACCTCGAGACCGCCGCCGAGGCACTGGCCGCGGACCGCGACGAGGATCGGCGCCGGGTACTCGAGCATCGCGACGATCAGCCCGTGCAGCGTCGAGAGCATCTGCGCGCACTGCTCGCGCAGGTGCTCCTCCACGCTGGCCCCGAAGCTGAAGTGCGGGCCGTCGGCGTCGAGCAGCACGCCACGCAGGCCGCGGCGACTGCGGTTCTCGGAAAGCGCCGACGACAGCGCACCGAGCATCTGCGCGTCGACGATGTTCGCCTTCGGACGCGCCAGCGTCAGGTGCAGCAGCGCGCCGTCGCGCTCGAGCGCACAGCGCAGCGGCGAATCGGCGGGTGCGCGCGCCATCGCGTCAGCCCTTGCGCTTCGCCTTCGGCTGGATCGAATCGTGCAACGGTCCGACCCAGCTCTCGCCGGCGGCGAGCTTCTGGCGCAGCAGGATGAAGTCGACCTCGCGATCGTCCTTCGTGCCCTCGTTGAAGGCGGTGAATCCGGCACGGGCCTCGGTCATCATGTTCAGCGCCAGCCACGCGCGCGAGTTCTCCTTGTTCTTGTTCCAGATCTCGAGCTTGGGCTTGCGCAGCTCCTCGAGCGTCTTCGTCGTGCAGTCGGGGAAGGTGAGCAGCATCTTCGCGCACAGCTCCTCGACCTTCTCGTCGAGCAGCGAGAGATCGACCGTGCCGCGCTTCATCAGCGCTTTCGCCTCCTGGGCGGCGTCCCCCGTCTTCGGCTCGCCGAAGACGCTGCGTCCGTACTCGTCGAAGAGCTTCTGCGTCTCGACCAGCGGGTTCGCGACGAAGCGGCCGTCGACCTTCAGCGCGGGAACGATGTCGGTGAGAATGCCCATCTGGTACGCCTTGTGCGCCGAGAACGGCTCGCACAGCACGCACGCCGCCATCGCGCGTTCGGCGCCGACCATCACCGGAAGGAAGTCGGTGGCGCCGCCGATCGGCGCCGAGCCGTGCTTCGGCCCCGCCTGCCCGAAGCGGGCGAGGTCCTGCGCGACGGAGAAGTCGCAGGCCATGCCGATCTCCTGCCCGCCGCCGATACGCATGCCGTTGACGCGGCAGATCACCGGCTTGTCGCAGGCGAGGATCGCCGAGACCATGTCGTTGAACAGCCGCATGTACTGCCGGTACTCCTGAGGGTGTCCGGCGTAGTACTCGGCGTACTCCTTCGTGTTGCCGCCCGTGCAGAAGGCCTTGTCGCCGGCGCCGGTGAAGACGACGCAGTTCACGTCGCGAGCGTTCGACGCGGCACGGAATGCGAGGATCACGCCCTTGACCATGTCGGTCGTGTACGAGTTGTACTGCGTGGGGTTGTCCAGCGTGATCCACGCGTTGTAGAGCCCCGGCACCGTCTTGCCGTCGGGCGTCTTCGCGGGGCGCTTCTCGTAGCGCACGCCCGGCTTCGTGATGTCGTCGACGAGGTCGTGGTTCTTGAACTCGCGCATCTCGGTCTCGGCGAAAGCATTCATCGTCGGGGTACTCCTGGGTTCAGACGGCGGGCACGAGCACCGCGCGCTTGCGGATCTCGCGATGGTGGACCGCATCGAAGACGCGGTTGATGTCGGCGAGCGGATGC
>DATGRE010000071.1:0-3551 GCA_035303885.1 Zeimonas sp.
CGTACGCATCGCGCGCGCCGCGGCCGAGCTCGGCATCGAAACGGTCTCGGTCTACTCGTCGGACGACGCAGGCGCCCTGCACCGCTACAGGAGCACGCGGGCCCACCCGCTCGCCGGGTCGGGCCCGTCGGCGTACCTCGACATGGAGGGACTGCTCGACGTCGCGGCGCGCGAGCGCTGCGACGCCCTGCACCCCGGCTACGGCTTCCTGAGCGAGAGCGCGGCGTTCGCCCGCCGCTGCGCGGCGTCGTGCATCCGCTTCGTCGGCCCCGATCCGGACACGCTCGACATACTCGGCGACAAGGGCCGCGCGCGCGCGCTCGCCCGCGAGCTCGACGTGCCGGTCCTCGAAGGCACCGACGGCCGGACGACCCTCGCCGAAGCCCGGCAGTTCCTCGAGCGCCTCGGTCCTGGCGGCGAGATGATGATCAAGGCCATCGCCGGCGGCGGCGGTCGCGGCATGCGCGCGGTGCTGGACCCGGCGGAAGTGGCCGAGGCCTGGCAGCGTGCCCGGTCCGAGGCGCAGGGGGCGTTCGGATGCCCCGACGTCTACGTCGAGCGCCTGTTACGCACGGTGCGCCACGTCGAAGTGCAGGTCGTCGGTGACGGGACTGGCGAGGTCGCGCATCTCGGCGAGCGCGAATGCACGATCCAGCGCCGCCACCAGAAGCTGGTCGAGATCGCACCGTCGCCCTTCCTCGACGGCTCGACGCGTCGCGAGATCCTCGATTGCGCGCTGCGCATGGCGCGCGCGATCCGCTACGCCGGACTGGGAACCTTCGAATTCCTCGTCGACGCGTCCGGCACGGGCGGCTTTCACTTCGTCGAGGCGAACCCGCGCCTGCAGGTCGAGCACACGGTCACCGAGGAAGTCACCGGCATCGACCTGGTCAAGGCGCAGATCGGCATCGCCGCCGGCCGCACGCTCGCCGAACTGGACCTGGTCCAGTCGCGCATCCCGGAGCCGCGCGGCCACGCGATCCAGCTGCGGGTGAACCTGGAAACGATCGACGAACGCGGCGTGGCCCGCCCGTCGAGCGGGACCCTGGACGCGTTCGACCCGCCGTCGGGCCCCGGCATTCGCGTCGACACCTGCGGCTACGCCGGATTGAACCCGAGCCGGGCCTTCGATTCGCTGATCGCGAAGCTGATCGCGCACGACCCGTCGCCGCGGTTCGCCGACGCGGTCGACCGGGCCTACCGCGCCGCCTGCGAGTTCCGGATCCTCGGCGCGTCGACGAACCTGCCGTTCCTGCAGAACCTGCTGATCCATCCCGACTTCCGGACGGGTCGCTTCGACACCACCTTCGTCGATCGCGAGTCGGCGCGGCTGGCCGGTGACGGCGCGGCGCACCGGCGGTTGTTCGCCGACGCGGCGCCGACCGCCGCCACCCCGATCGGATCCTCGCGCGCCGAACTGGCCGCCCCTCTGGGAGCCGATGCCGTCGCCGCACCGATGCTCGGCCGCATCGTGGGCATCGACGTGGCGGTCGGCGACGCGGTCGCGGCTGGCGCGCAGTTGCTCGTGCTCGAATCGATGAAGATGGAGCACGCGGTTCCAGCCCCGTTCAGCGGCGTCGTGCGCGGGGTCGCGGTCGCCGCCGGCGATGTCGTCGACGAGGGCCAGCCGATGCTGTTTGTGGAGCCCGCCGACGTCGGAGCCGCGGTGGCGTCGGGGGGCGAACGCGTCGATCCCGAGCGCATTCGCGCAGACCTGGCGGAGCTGCAGGCGAGACACGCCTACCAGCTCGACGGGCAGCGACCCGACGCCGTCGCGGCACGTCATCGCGCCGGCAAGCGGACCGCCCGGGAAAACGTCGCCGACCTTGTCGACCCGGGAACCTTCATCGAATACGGGCCGCTGGCGGTCGCCGCGCAACGCAGCCGACGGCCCATCGACGAGTTGCGGCGGATCAGCCCGGCCGACGGGCTCGTCACCGGCATCGGATCGGTCAATGGCGACCGGTTTCGCGACGTCGACAGCCGGTGCATGGTGCTGGCCTACGACTACACCGTCTTCGCGGGCACCCAGGGTTTCCTGGCGCACCGGAAGAAGGATCGGGTGCTGGAGCTCGCCGAGCGCTTCAGGCTGCCCGTCGTGGTCTTCGCCGAAGGCGGTGGCGGACGCCCCGGCGACACGGACAACATCGGCGGCGCGAATCCGTCGAACCCGACCTTCTGGCGCTTTTCGCGCCTGAGCGCGCTGGTCCCCCTGGTGGGCATCACCACAGGCCGCTGCTTCGCCGGCAACGCAGTGCTGCTGGGGGCGTGCGATGTCATCATCGCGACCCGCGACGCGACCATCGGCATGGGCGGTCCGGTGATGATCGAGTACGGCGGCCTGGGCAAGGTCTCGCCCGAGGAGGTCGGGCCGGTGAGCTTCCAGGCACCGAACGGCGTGATCGACATCGTCGTCGAGGACGAGGCCGAAGCCGTCTCGGTCGCGAAGCGCTACCTGTCGTACTTCCAGGGTACGGTCGCGGACTGGGCCTGCGCAGACCAGCTGCCGCTGCGCCACGCGGTGCCCGAGAATCGCCTGCGCGCCTACGACGTGCGCAAGGTGATCGAGACGCTCGCCGACACGGGGTCGGTGCTGGAACTCCGACGCGCCTTCGGTCCGGGCATCGTGACCGCACTGGCCCGGATCGAAGGCAGGCCGATCGGCATCGTCGCGAACAACCCGATGCATCTCGCGGGGGCGATCGACGCCGACGAGGCGGACAAGGCGGCGCGGTTCATGCAGCTCTGCGACGCGTTCGACATCCCGCTCCTCTCGCTGTGCGACACCCCGGGCTTCATGGTCGGGCCTGCTGCCGAGAAACGCGCGCTGGTGCGCCATACCGCGCGGATGTTCGTCACGTCGGCGAGCCTCACCGTTCCGATGTTCGTCGTCGTGCTGCGCAAGGGCTACGGCCTCGGCGCCATGGCGATCGGCGGAGCTTCGTTCCAGCGTGCCTCGCTGTTCGCGGTTTCGTGGCCCACCGGCGAGTTCGGGGCCATGGGGCTCGAAGGCGCGGTCCGGCTCGCCTATCGCAACGAACTCGCGGCGATCGACGACCCCGAGCAAAGGGAACGACGCTACCTGGAACTGGTCGAACGGATGTACGAGCACGGCAAGGCGGTCAACATCGCGCCGTTCCTCGCGTTCGACGACGTCATCGATCCCGTCGATACCCGGCACTGGATCGTGCGCGGCCTGCGCTCGCTGCCCGCGCCGGAGCCGAGGCGCGGGAAGAAGCGTCCGAACGTCGACCCCTGGTAACCCTCTTTCGACGCGCGGAAGCACGGATGGACGAAGTTCGCTACGAAGTCGACGGTCAGGTCGCCACCCTGGTCCTTAACCGACCGGAAGTCCGCAATGCGATGAGTCCCGAGCTCCGCGACGCGCTCGCCGACGCGGTCCGGCGAATCGAGCGCGACCGCGACATCCGTGCGGTCGTCGTCACCGGAGCTGGCGAGGCCTTCTGCGCCGGCGGCGACGTCAGGCTGATGGACACGAACGCCGCCACGACGCCCGAGGACCGGCTGGTACGGATGCGCG
The DNA here is from genome assembly GCA_035303885.1 of Zeimonas sp. Taxonomy (GTDB): domain Bacteria; phylum Pseudomonadota; class Gammaproteobacteria; order Burkholderiales; family Burkholderiaceae_E; genus Zeimonas. Next base: position 3,542 of record DATGRE010000071.1, read on the forward strand.
CCTTCCACGC
>DATGRE010000072.1:0-15870 GCA_035303885.1 Zeimonas sp.
AGCAGCGCGCTCCACCACAGCAACGTGCTCCACCACGGCAACGAACTCCGCGGCAGCAACAAACTCCGCCACAACACCAAGCCCCGCCACGGCACCCCCCGCGGCCAGCCTCGCCCTCCCCTCCTCAGAACGAATACGGCAACCTCAGCGTCAGCTCGAAATCGGGCGTGTCGTCGGTGACGCCCACGCCGAGCGAGACGTTCAGGTTCGTCTTCTGCGTGAGCCGGTAGCCGAGACCGAAGCGCATCGTGCCGAGCTGCAGGCGTCCGGTCTTGGCGAGGACGCGCGCGACCTGCTCGGGGTCGCGCTGGTCCATCTCACCGACGATGCTGTGCTGGTAGCCGATGCTGAACGATGCGCGTTCGTTCAGCGCGAGCCCCATGCCGGCGTTCAGGTCGATCACGCTGCCCGGGCGCACCTTGCCGAAGCCGCGGCCGACGTCGCGCTCGAAGTTGTGCGTATAGGCGGCGCCGCCGAAGAACACCGCCGGGTCCGACGGATAGAGAAACGTGAAGCCCGCCTGCAGTCCGTGGAAGCCGGAGCCGGTGGGCAGCTCGGTCTGCAGGCCCGTCTCGTCGATCGGCACTTCGAAGACGCCTTCTCCGGTGCGCGACTTGTAGCGCAGATGCCCGATGTAGACGGCGTTGTCGCCGCGGAACGCGTTGAACTGGTAGCGGGCGGCGAGCTCGATGTCGCCGAGACCGGAGCCGCTGGCGTCGAAGGTCTCGTCGGTGAACGACGGGGTGGCGAGCGCGCGCGTCTGCGTGTCGCTGCTCGCGTGCACCCACGGAATCTTCGCCTCGACCTCGAAGCGGTTGGTGACGCCGTAGCGGCCGGTGAGTGCGAGCGTGTGAATGTCGCGCGAGACGCGTCGCACGTCGATGAGTCCGATCGTGATCGCCGGGATGACGCTGAAGCCGACGAGTGCGACGCGGTTGTCGGTGGAGTGGACGAACTGGTAGGACGGCTCGAAGATGAACCGGCCGCGCGGCGTGAGCGCGGTGGGTTCGTCGAAGATGCGTGCCGGCGCCGCGGGCTGCGTCGGCTGCGGCGGCGCTTCGCCGACCGGTCCGCTCGGCGGCGGCGCCACGCCGGGCGTCTCGGTGACGGGCGCCTGCGCCACCGATCCGATCCCGCCGCGCACGCCGATGCCGCCCATCGCATCGAATCCGACCGAGCCCGCGTCGGCCGGCCCGCCGACGCCGCGTCCGGCCATGCCCGCGAGGCTTGCGTCGCCGTAGCGCATCTGCTGCTCGAAGGCGCGGCGCACGGCGCCGAGCAGCCGGCGCTCCTCGCGCACCTGCGCCTCGAGCGCGCGCAGCCGACGCTCGCCTTCCTCGATGCGTTTCGCGAGTGCGCGCACTTCGGGGTTGCTCTCGGGCGCCTGTGCGTTCGCCGCATGCGGCACGACCAGTACGACCGCCCCTGCGCCGAACGCCGTCGCGGCCAGGCGCCTCGCGACGCGCCGTCCGTTCTGTTTGCTCATCACCCCTCCCCTTCGGGCGACGACCGGATCGACGAGGTGCCTATCCCGGGTCGCCGACCGCCTCCTCCCGCAGCGCGCCGCGGCCCTTCGTCTCGATCGACAGGCGGCGCGCGAGCCGGTACAGCGTCACGCGCGAGACGCCCAGTTCGCGCGCGGCCGCCGAGATGTTGTTCGTGTTTCGCCTGAGCGCCGCGAGCACCAGCTCGCGCTCGCTGCGCTGCCGTGCCCCGGCCAGGGAAACCGACGCGCTCGGGCGTTTCGACGGCTCGAAGCCGAGGTCGGACGCGGTGATCCACGCGCTCTCGCAGAGGATCATCGCGCCGTGCACGCGGTTGACGAGCTCGCGGACGTTGCCGGGCCACGCGTAGGCCCGCATCGCCTCGAGGGCCTGCGCGGAGAATCCGCGCAGTGCGGGCGAGGCGTCGTGGCGGAAGCGCTCGAGCACGTGCATCGCCAGCGCCTCGATGTCGTCGGCGCGCGCGCGTAGCGGGGGCACCTCGACCTGCAGCACGTTCAACCGGTAGTACAGGTCTTCCCGGAAGCGACGCTCGCGCACCGCGGCCGCGAGATCGACGTGCGTGGCGGCCAGGACGCGGACATCGACCTGGATCGTCTGCGTCGAGCCGACGCGCACGATCGTCGACTCCTGCAGGAAGCGCAGCAGGCTCGCCTGCGCCTCGAGCGGAAGATCGGCGATCTCGTCGAGGAACAGGGTGCCGCCCGAAGCCACCTCGACGCTGCCGATCTTGCGCTGGTGCGCATCGGTGAACGAGCCCTTCTCGTGTCCGAAGAGCTGCGTCTGGATCAGCGTGGAGGGAATCGCGCCGCAATTCACCGCGACGAAGGGTCCGTCGCGCCGCGCGGAACTGCGGTGGATCGCCTGCGCGGCGAGCTCCTTGCCGGTGCCGCTTTCGCCGTGGATCAGGACCGGCGCATCGGCATGGGCGATCTTCTGCAGCGTGCGGTACAGCGCTTCCATCGGCTTGCTCGTGCCGACCATGCCGAAGCTCGTGCCGCTCCCCGCCTTTCGCGCGTTCCGCTCGCGCAGCCGCGCCTTGCCGAACGCGTGGCCCAACGCGTAGCGCAGCCGGTCGGCGTCGATCGGCATCGTCAGATAGTCGAAGAAGCCGCACAGCAGCTTCGCGCACAGCGGATCGTCGACGGCGCCCGGCGGCACGACGGCGACCCACTCGGCATCGCTGCCGGCGATCGCGGCCGACAGCCCGGCGCGCTGGAACGCGCCCCAGTCATCGAGAACGGCGACCCCCACCGGGCACCGCACCGCCGCGGCCGCCAGGGCGTCGGGTTCGAAGACGCGTTCGACCGCCCAGCCGCACCCTGCCAGAAGGGCGTCCAGTTCGACGCCCGAGGCGGGTGGCTGCACCAGAACGACGCGCCGAGTCACCGCTCGTCCTCCCAACTTCTTGCTTCTTGCTTCTTGATGCGACGCACCGGGACTGCGTGCAGACTGACAGGCTAAGCCGATGGGAGTACCCGACCCAATACTCCTTTGGGGGGAGTCGCGAGCCGCGAGCGGCGCACTTCGCGCACGAAAACGGAATGCTTGCGCCGGTTGCGGTTCTGGACTCATGCTTCGGCGGACGGCGATCGAACCACGAAACGACGGGGAGGCGAGGCAATGCCCGTGCATCCGACCGAGAACCTTCGAACGCTCGCGCTGGTCGGCCATGCCGGCGTCGGCAAGACCTCGCTGATCGAGTCGATGCTGGCCGCCGCGGGCGCCATCGCTTCGGCCGGCACGATCGACCGCGGCAACACCGTCTGCGACTACGACCCGCTGGAGAAGGAGCACGCGCATTCGCTGAAGGTCGCCTGCGCGCATTTCGAACGAGACGGCGTACGCGTTCATCTGCTCGACACGCCGGGCTATCCCGATTTCTCCGGGCGCGCGATGGCCGCGCTCGATGCGGTGGAATCGGTGGCGATCGTCGTCGACGCGCAGCGCGGCGTCGAGATGTCCACGTCGCGCATGGCGCTGCTCGCGCAGACGCGCCGGCTGTGCCGCTTCGTGATCGTGCATCGCATCGATGCGGAGAACGTCGATCTCGCCGCCCGCATCGAGGAGCTGCGCAGCGCCTTCGGCCCGGAGTGCCTGCCGCTGAACCTGCCGGCCGGCGGGGGCACGCGCGTCGTCGACTGCTTCTTCGCCCCGCAGGACGTCGCCACCGATTTCTCGGCCGTGTCCGATGCGCACCGCGCGCTCGTCGAGCAGGTCGTCGAGGTCGACGACGCGCTCACCGAGCGCTATCTCGCCGGCGAGACGCTCGAAGCGGCCGAGCTGCACGATGCCTTCGAGCGCGCGCTGCGCGAGGGCCACATCGTGCCGGTGCTGTTCGCGTCGTCGCGCAGCGGCGTCGGCGTGAACGAGCTGGTCGACTTCGTCGTGCGGCTCGCGCCGAACCCGCTCGAAGGCAATCCGCCGCTGTTCGAACGCTGGCCGGGCGGCGAGCGCGAGCGGGCCGAACCCTTCGTCGCTTCGCGACGCGCCGACGGCCACGTGCTCGCGCACGTCTTCAAGGTCGAGATCGATCCGTACGTCGGACGCATCGCGACGGTGCGCGTGCACCAGGGAACGATCGCGAACGACACGCCGCTGTACGTCGGCGACGGCCGCAAGCCGGTGCGCGCCGGCGTGCCGCAGCTCGTGCAGGGTCGCGAGCTGCGGCCCCTGTCGGCGGCCGGTCCGGGCGAGATCTGCGCACTCACGAAGATCGACGAGCTCGCCTACGACGCCGTGCTGCACGATGCGCCCGAGGATGCGGCGATCCATTTCCGCCCGCTTCCGCTGCCGCACGCCGTCTACGGACTCGCCGTTCGCGTGAAGAAGCGCGGCGACGAGCAGAAGCTCTCGGAGGTGCTGCATCGCGTGTGCGCCGAAGACCCGAGCCTGATGGTCGAGCACGATCCGACGACGCACGAAGTGGTGGTGCGCGGCCTCGGCGAGGTGCACGTCGGACGGGTGCTCGAGCGCATCCGCTCGCAGTACAAGCTCGAGGTCGACGCGCATCCGCCCACCGTGCCGTACCGCGAGACGATCACCGGCAACGCCGAAGGGCATCATCGGCACAAGAAGCAGAGCGGCGGCGCCGGACAGTTCGGCGAGGTGTTCCTGCGCATCGAGCCACTGCCGCGCGGCGAGGGATTCCGCTTCGTCGACGAGGTGAAGGGCGGCGCGATTCCCGGTCCGTTCATTCCCGCCGTGGAGAAAGGCGTGCGCCAGGCGCTCGAAGGCGGCGCGATCGCCGGCTTCCCGGTGCAGGACGTGAAGGTCACCGTCTACGACGGCAAATCGCATCCGGTCGACGGCAAGGAGATCGCCTTCATCACGGCCGGACGCAAGGCCTTTCTCGACGCGGCCGCCAAGGCGCGTCCCGTCGTGCTCGAGCCGATCGTCTCGCTCGAAATCGTCGTTCCCGCCGACGCGATCGGCTCGGTGTCAGGCGAGCTGTCGGCCCGGCGCGGGCAGGTCTCGGGCGCCGATTCGGCACGCGCGGGCATGGCGACGATCAACGCGCGCGCGCCGATGGCCGAGCTCGGCGACTTCCAGGGTCGGCTCAAGGCGATCACCGGCGGACAGGGCAGCTACTCGCTCGAGCTGCTCGGCTACGAGGAGGCGCCTCCGGCGGTGCAGCACAAGCTGCGCGCCGCGTGGCGCCCGCAGGACGAGGAGTGATTCGCGCTCGCGTGTCAGAATCGGACCGAATCCGATCCGGATTCCTGATACAGCGAGGTGACGCTCTTTATGTACGAGGATCTCTGTCTCTACATCGACGGTGAATTCGTCGCGGCGCAAGGGCGCCGCGAGCAGGACGTCTTCGATCCGGCCACCGGGGAAGTCGTCGGCCGGCTGCCGCACGCCACGCGCGAGGATCTCGACCGCGCACTGGCCGCCGCGCAGCGGGCGTTTCCCGCGTGGCGCGACACCTCGCCGCTGGAGCGCAGCAGCATCCTGCGCAAGGCAGCCGAGCTGCTGCGCGAGCGCGCCGAGCAAATCGGCCGCAACATCACGCTCGACCAGGGCAAGCCACTCGCCGAGGCGATCGCCGAGGTCAAGGGCTGTGCCGAGCACGCCGAGTGGCACGCCGAGGAGGGCCGCCGCATCTACGGCCGCGTGATCCCGCCGCGCAATCCGGCGGTGCACCAGTACGTCGTGCGCGAACCGGTCGGCGTGTGCGCCGCGTTCACGCCGTGGAACTTCCCGGCGAGCCAGGCGGTGCGCAAGATCGGCGCGGCGCTCGGCTCGGGCTGCACGCTCGTGCTCAAGGGCCCGGAAGACGCGCCGAGCGCGATCGTCGCGCTCGCCCGCGTGTTCCACGACGCGGGCCTGCCCGCCGGGTGCCTGAACATCGTCTGGGGCGTTCCCCACGAGGTGTCCGACCACCTCATCCGCTCGCCGATCGTGCGCAAGATCTCGTTCACCGGGTCGGTCCCGGTCGGCAAGCAGCTCGCCGCGCTCGCCGCGCAGCACATGAAGCGCACGACGATGGAGCTCGGCGGGCACTCGCCGGTCATCGTCTTCGACGACGCCGACGTCGAGCGCGCGGCCGACGCACTGCAGGCGTTCAAGTTCCGCAACGCCGGCCAGGTCTGCGTGTCGCCCACGCGCTTCTACCTGCACGAGAAGATCCACGACCGCTTCCTCGCGCGCTTCCTCGAGAAGACGCGCGCGATGAAGGTCGGCGCGGGTCTCGAGGAAGGCACGCGCATGGGTCCGCTCGCGCACGAGCGGCGCGTGCCGGCCATGGAGGCCTTCGTCGACGACGCGAGCCGGCGCGGCGGACGCATCGAGCTCGGCGGCGAGCGCCTGTCCGACCGCGGCAACTTTTTCGCGCCGACGATCGTCACCGGCCTGCCCGACGACGCGATGCTGATGACCACCGAACCCTTCGGACCGATCGCGCCCTTCGCGCGCTTCACTGATTTCGACGACGTGATGCGGCGCGCGAACGCGCTGCCGTACGGACTCTCGTCGTACGTGTTCACGTCGTCGCTGAAGAACGCGCAGGCCGCGGCCCGGGCGCTCGAGGCGGGCAACGTCAACATCAACCACTTCGGGCAGGCGATCGCCGAGGCGCCGTTCGGCGGCGTGAAGGACAGCGGCTGGGGCAGCGAAGGCGGCGTCGAGACCTTCGACGGCTACCTGAACACCAAGTTCGTCACGCAGCGCGGCTGAACGATGGAGGACGTGCGTTCCGTCGTCGAGCTGCTGCGCCGGCTCGTCGCCTTCGACACCGTGAGCTCCAAGCCGAACACGGCGTTGATCGACTGGGCCGCACAGCGGCTGGAGGACGCCGGCTTTCGCTGCTTCGTGCAGCAGGGCGACGAGCCGGGCAAGGCGAATCTGCTGGCCAGCGTCGGCTCCGACGACGTCGCCGGCTGGATGCTGTCGGGACATTCCGACGTCGTTCCGGTCGCAGGCCAGAACTGGTCGTCCGATCCGTTCACGCTGCGCGAGGACGACGGTCGCCTGTACGGACGCGGCACCGCCGACATGAAGGGCTTCCTCGCCTGCGTGCTCGACGCGGCGCCCCGGCTGGCCGCGGCGAAGCTGCGCACGCCGGTGCACGTGGCGTTCTCCTACGACGAGGAGACGACGATGCGCGGCATGCGCCGACTCGCCGCGCACCTGGCCGACGCGCCGACGCGGCCGGCCGGCTGCATCATCGGCGAGCCCACGTCGATGCACGTCGTCGTCGCCAACAAGGGAGCGGCGGGCTACCGCGTGCGCGTGCGGGGCCATTCGGTGCATTCGGCGCTGCGCGACCGCGGCGTTTCTGCCGTGGAGCAGGCGGCCGAGATCATCGTGTTCATCGGACGGCTGCAGCGCGAGCTCGACGCCGCGGCGCGCCACGACGGTTTCGACTACCCGCATACGAGCGTGCACGTCGGGCGCATCGAAGGCGGCACCGCGCACAACATCACCGCGAAGGACTGCGAGTTCGTGCTCGAGATCCGCACGCTGCCCGGGATGCGCTCCACCGACGTGCTCGACGCGGTGCGCCGGCATTGCGACGAGGTCGTGCTGCCGGCGATGCGCCGCATCGCGCCCGACACCGCGATCTCGTTCGAGGAGATCTTCGATACGCCGCCGCTCGACGAGCACGGCAACGCGGAGCTCGCGCGCGCGGTGGCGCCGCTGTGCGGGAACGAGGCGCTGCGGCGCGTGAGCTTCGGAACCGAGGCCGGCATCCTGCAGGAGATCGGCGTGCCGACCGTCGTCTGCGGACCCGGCGACATCGCGGTGGCGCACCAGCCCGACGAATACGTCGAGATCGCACAGCTGCAGCGATGCAGCCGCTTCCTCGACGCGCTCGGGCGGCGGCTGAGCGAAGCGGCGCCGGATCGGCACTCGCGGGGCGCTGTGCGACAATAACGGGTTTCCCTTTTTCCGCGCCGTCGACGCCTGCGACGGCCCGTTCCAGCGATGGCCCTGTGGATCTCCATCGCGATCGTCACGCTCGTGGCGACCGCCCTGGTCGTCTGGCCGCTCGTCTCCCCGCGCCGGCCGCGCACCGGCGCCGCGCACGACGACGAACGCCGCCTGGCGGTGTTCCGCGACCGCAAGCGCGAAATCGATCGCGAGCGCGCCGCCGGGCGTCTCACCGAAGCCGAGGCCGAGCAGGCGCATGCCGATCTCGTCCGCCAGCTCGCCGAAGACCTGCCGGAGATGACGGCCGCGACGCGCGCCGCCGCGCTCGACACGCGGGCGAGCGTGGGCACTCCGCGCGGCGCCTGGGCGACGGCCGCCATCGTCGCCGTGCTCGTGCCGCTCGTCGCTTTCGGCGTCTATCGCCAGGTGGGCGCTCCGCAGCTCGCGTCGATCGACGGCAGCGGTGGTCCCGGTCCGATCGACGCGGCGCAGATCGACGCGATGATCGAGCGCATCGAGCAGCGCACGCGCGAGCACCCCGAAGACGGCGAAGCGTGGGCGATGCTGGCCGAGGCGCGCAAGATGCAGGGACGGCACGACGAGGCGGTCGTCGCCTTCGCGCAGGCCGTCGAGCGGCTGCCCGACGATGCGCGCCTGCTCACCGACTATGCCGAATCGGCCGCGCTGCGCGCCGGCGGCGAGTTCGCCGGACAGCCGGTCGAGCTCCTCGAGCGCGCCCTCGCCGTCGATCCCCGCGAGCCGAAGGCGATCGCGCTGATGGGCGCGGCGCAATACCGGCTCGGCAACCTGCCGCGCGCGCACGGTTACCTGAAGCAGCTCGAGACCTTCCTCGATCCGGGCAGCGAGGAGGCGACGCAGATCGCGGCGATCGTGCAACGCATCGAAGGCGAGATCGCCGCGCTGGGCGCGGGCGGCGCAACGCCGCAGCCGCCGGGCGGGACGACTTCGACGCCCGGAGGAGCGACCGCGTCGACTCCGTCCGCGCCGTCCGCCGCGTCCACCGCCGCGATCTTCGCCGGCACGGTCGCCGTCGATGCCACGCTCGCCGAGCGCGCGCCGGCCGACGGAACGCTCTTCGTCATCGCGCGCGCCCACGGCGGGCCTGCGATTCCGATCGCCGTGCTGCGCGTGCAGGCGCCCCGCTTCCCCACCGAATTCCGGCTCGACGACTCGCACGCGATGGATCCGTCGCGGCGGCTCACCGGAACCGGCGCGGTGGATCTCGAAGCGCGGCTGAGCCGCACCGGCGAGGCGATGCGCCAGCCGGGCGACCTCTACGGGCGCATCGAGAACGTGCGTCCCGGTTCGGACGACCTGCGCATCGTCCTCGATCGGGTCGTCGCGCATTGACGCCGACCGGCACCTTCGACGGGCTCGAGGCGCGCGCGCTCGCCTGCGCGGCCGGCTACCGCACGCTGTTCGCGTCGCTCGACCTGCGCATCGCGCCGGGCGAATGGACGATGCTCGTCGGCGCCAACGGCAGCGGGAAGTCGACGCTGCTGCGCACGATCGCCGGACTCGCCCGCCCGCTGGCCGGCGAGATCCTCTGGCGCGGCGCGCCGCGCAAGCCCGACGACGCCGAATGGCGCGCACAATGTGTCTACCAGGGACACGCCGCGGGCTGGAAGGACGCCTTCGACGTGCGCGAGAACCTCGGCCTGCAGCTCGCGCTCGACGGGCTGCGCGTGCCACGTGCCGAGCTCGACGCCGCCATCGACCGCGTCGGCCTCGCGCGCCAGGCGAAGCTCCCGTTCGCGCGCCTGTCGGCGGGGCAGCGGCGGCGCGTGTCGCTCGCCCGGCTGTCGTGCTCGCACGCGCGGCGCCTCTGGCTGCTCGACGAACCCGGCACCGCGCTCGACGCGGACGGGCTGCGCCTGCTCGGCGAGCTGGTCGACGCGCATCTGCGGGCGGGCGGACTCGCGCTCGTCGCCACCCATCAACCGCTGCCATGCAACGCGACGCCCTCGCGGCTCTCGCTCGACGAACTGCGCCCGTGACGCAGCCCGCGCCGCCGGGCGTGATCGCGGCGCTGCGCTGGGCGTGCGCCCGCGACCTGCGGCTGGCGCTGCGCTCGCGCAGCGAGCTCGCCCTGATCGTCGTCTTCTTCCTGCTGGTGACGAGCCTGTTCCCGCTCGCCGTCAGTCCCGATCCCGAGCTGCTGCGCGCGATGGCCGCCGGCATCGTCTGGGTCGCGGCGCTGCTGGCGAGCCTGCTCGGCCTCGCGCGGCTGTTCGCCGCCGATCACGCGGACGGCACGCTCGAGCAGATGGTGCTCGCGCCGGCGCCGCTGGCCGCGCTCGTCGCCGGCAAGGTGCTCGCGCACTGGATCGCCACCGGGCTGCCGCTGGTGCTGCTCGCGCCGCTGGCCGGCCTGCAGTTCGGACTGGGCGCCGATGCGATCGGCGTGCTCGTCGTCGCGCTCGCGCTCGGCACGCCGGTCCTGTCGTGGCTGGGCGCGATCGCCGCCGCGCTCACGCTCGGCGCTCGCGGCGGCTCGTCGCTGCTCGCGCTGCTCGTGCTGCCGCTCGCCGTTCCGGTGCTGATCTTCGGCGCCGGATCGGTCGAGTCGTACGCCGCCGGCCTGGGCGCCGAGGCGCACCTGTCGCTGCTCACGGCCGGCGCGATCGCCGCCTGGGTGCTGGGGCCGGCCGTCACCGCGCTCGCGGTTAAAATCGCACACGAATGACCACGTTCGCCCGGTTCTGGTATCGCTACGCGTCACCGGCCAGCTTCTACCCGCTCGCCGGGCGACTCATCCCCGTGTTCGCCACGCTCGCCGTGCTGCTCGCCGCCGCCGGGCTGTACGTCGGGTTCTTCGTCGCGCCCACCGACTGGCAGCAGGGCGAGGCCTACCGGATCATCTACATCCACGTGCCGGCGGCATGGATGGCGATGTTCGTCTACCTCGTGATGGCGTTCTGGTCGGCGATCTCGCTGTCGTTCCACACGCGCCTGTCGGCGATGATGGCGCAGGCGCTCGCGCCCACCGGCGCGATGTGGGCGTTCATCGCGCTGTGGACCGGCGCGTTCTGGGGTCGACCCACGTGGGGCGCATACTGGGTGTGGGACGCTCGGCTGACGTCGACGCTGATCCTGCTCTTCCTGTACCTCGGCTACATGGCGCTGCGCGCGTCGATCGACGATCCGCGCCGCGCCGACCGCGCCGCGGGGCTGCTCGCGCTCGTCGGCGCGATCAACGTCCCGATCATCTATTTCTCGGTGCAGTGGTGGAACACGCTGCACCAGGGTGCGACGATCTCGATGACCGCGGCGCCGAAGATGGCCGAGACGATGCTCACCGGCATGCTGCTGCTGACCTTCGCCGCATGGACCTACACGATCGCAGTGGCGCTGCACCGCGTGCGCAGCATCATCGTCGAGCGCGAGGCGGCGAGCGGCTGGATGTCGCGCCTGGCCTCGCCCGAACGCCCGCCGGCGGCCGACGGCAGCGCGCCCTCGGGCGCCGCCGCGCGCTGAATCGCGAGGTCACATGCTCGACTGGCTGCACATGGGCGGCTACGGTTTCTACGTCTGGAGCTCGTACGGCATGCTCGCGCTGGCGATCGCCATCGAGCTGCACGCATTGCGGCGCCATCGGCGCGCCGCGCGACGGCGCGCCGAGGAATTGCGCGCCGAGCAGGCCGCACACGCGGCGCCCCTTCGGGAAACGAACGGATGAAAGCGCGTCATCGACGGTTGCTGTGGATCATCGGCGGGCTCGCGGCACTGTCCATCGCCGCCGGCTTCGTCGCCAACGCGTTCCGCAGCAACCTCGTCTTCTTCTACACGCCGACCCAGATCGCCGACGGCGAGGCGCCGGTGAACAAGGTCTTCCGCATCGGCGGGCTCGTCGAGCCCGACAGCGTCCGGCGCGTCGGGGACGGCACGACGGTGACCTTCCGCGTGACCGACAATGCGAAGACGATCTCGGTCGCCTACACCGGCATCCTGCCCGACCTGTTCAAGGAGGGCCGCGGCGTCGTTGCGCAGGGCCGACTCGAGCCCGACGGCACCTTCACCGCGCGCGAGGTGCTCGCCAAGCACGACGAGAACTACATGCCGCCCGAGGCGGCCGAGGCGCTGCGGCGCGCCGGGCATCCGGTGGGTGCGCCGTCACAGTTCCAACCGGCGGACCAATGAGCCGCGTCGCGGAGGCACGCAGATGATCGCGGAATTCGGCCAATACACGCTCGCGCTGGCCCTCGCCGTCGCGGCGGTGCTCGGAACGCTGCCGATGCTCGGCAGCTTCGCGCGCGGCACGGCCGGCGCGCGGCTGATGGCGGTCGACCGGCCGGCCGCGCTGCTGCTGGCGGCACTCGCGACGCTCGCCTTCTTCTCGCTCGGCATGCTGTTCGTGCGCAACGACTTCAGCGTGCTGCTGGTCGCCACGCACTCGAACCTGCACCTGCCGCTGCATTACCGCATCGCCGCCACCTGGGGTTCGCACGAGGGCTCGATGCTGCTGTGGGTGCTGATCCTGTCGCTCTGGACGGGCGCGGTCTCGATCTTCTCGTCATCGCTGCCCGACGTGCTGCGCGCACGCATCCTGGCGACGATGGGCCTGATCGGCGTCGGCTTCCTGCTGTTCCTGCTGTTCACCTCCAATCCCTTCGAGCGACTGATGCCGCCGGCGGCCGACGGACGCGACCTGAATCCGCTGCTGCAGGACCCGGGCATGGTCTTCCATCCGCCGCTGCTCTACATGGGCTACGTCGGTCTGTCGGTGGCCTTCGCCTTCGCCGTCGCCGGCCTGATCGGCGGCCGCTTCGACGCCGCGTGGGCGCGCTGGGCCCGGCCGTGGACGGTCGTCGCCTGGTGCTTCCTGACGCTGGGCATCGCGCTCGGTTCGTTCTGGGCGTACTACGAGCTCGGCTGGGGCGGCTGGTGGTTCTGGGATCCAGTCGAGAACGCGTCGTTCATGCCGTGGCTGGTCGCCACCGCGCTCATCCACTCGCTAGCGGTCGCCGAGAAGCGCGGCACCTTCAAGAGCTGGACCGTGCTGCTCGCGATCCTCGGCTTCGCGCTGAGCCTGCTCGGCACCTTCCTCGTGCGCTCGGGCGTGCTCACCTCGGTGCACGCCTTCGCCACCGATCCGGCGCGCGGCGTCTTCATCCTGCTCTTCCTGTCGATCGTCGTCGGCGGATCGCTGACGCTGTTCGCGGTGCGCGCCCCGGCGATCGGCAACGGCCCGGGCTTCTCGTCCGTGTCGCGCGAATCGCTGCTGCTGGCCAACAACGTGCTGCTCGTCGTCGCGATGGCGGCGGTGCTGCTCGGCACGCTGTATCCGCTCATCCTCGACACGCTCGAGATGGGCAAGATCTCGGTCGGGCCGCCCTATTTCGATTCGGTCTTCGTTCCGCTGATGGCGCCGGCGCTGTTCCTGATGGGCATCGGCCCCATCGCGCGCTGGAAGCAGGCCGAGCTGCCCGATCTGTTCGCGCGGCTGCGCTGGGCGCTCGCCGTGGCCGTCGTCGCCTCGCTGCTGCTGCCGCTCACCGTCGACGGATTCCGGCCGATGACGAGCCTCGGACTGTTCTTCGCGCTGTGGATCGCCGGCTGCGTCGTCGTCGCCGTGCTCGACATGCTGCGCGGGCACGACGGCCGGCTGTCGCCGCGTCGCGCGAAGCTGCATCCGGCGAGCGCCTGGGGAATGCATTTCGGCCACCTCGGCGTGGCGATCTTCGTCGCCGGCGTCACGTTGGTGAACAGCTGGTCGGTCGACCGCGAGCTGCGCATGGAGGTCGGCCAGAGCATCACGCTCGGCGACTACTCGGTGCGCTTCGTCGGGCTCGAGGAGCGCGCCGGGCCGAACTACGACGCGACGCGCGGGCGCTTCGAGGTGCGTCGGGCCGGCGCCGGCGAAGACGCCGCGCCGATCGCGATCCTCTCGCCCGAGAAGCGCATCTACCGCGCGAGCGGGCAGCCGATGACCGAGGCCGCGATCGACCGGAGCCTCACACGCGACGTGTATCTGTCGATGGGCGAGCCGCTCGGCGGCGATGCCTGGGTCGTGCGCGCCCACGTGAAGCCCTTCGTCAACTGGATCTGGCTCGGGTGCCTGGTGATGGCCTTCGGCGGATTCGTCTCGGCGGCCGACCGGCGGTATCGACGCCGGCTGGCCGAGCGTGCGGCCGCGCCGCGCGCCGTGTCGGCACCCGCGTGAACGGCACATGCGCGACGCGATCCGACCCGCGATGCCGCCCAGGACGCGACGCGCAGCGCCGGACGTCGTACACGAACGAGTGACATGAGAGCCCTACGTTTCATCCTGCCGGCCGCCGTCTTCGCGGTCATCGCCTGGTTCCTGCTCGCCGGTCTCGACCGCAATCCGCGCGAGATCCCGTCGCCGCTCATCGGCAAGCCCGCGCCAGATTTCTCGCTGCCGGTCACGCACGACCTCGCGCGAACCTGGTCGCCGCAGGCGCTGCGCGGCAAGGTATGGCTGCTCAACGTCTGGGGATCCTGGTGCGCGGCATGCCAGATCGAGCACCCGGTGCTGAACGATCTCGCCCGCACCGGAGAGATCCCGATCGTCGGGCTGGCGTGGAAGGACATGCCGGAGAACTCGATCGCGTGGCTGCGCCGCCTCGGCAATCCGTATTCGGTCGTCGTGAGCGACGTGCAGGGACGCGTCGGCATCGACTACGGCGTCTACGGCGCGCCCGAGACCTTCCTGATCGACGGCGCCGGCATCATCCGCTTCAAGCACGTCGGGCCGGTGACGCCGGAGCTGCTGCAGACGAAGCTGCTGCCGCTCGCGCGCGAGCTGGCGGCGTCGTGAACGAAGCCCGCGCACATCGGACGATGCGCACCTCCGCCTGCTCGGATCGCGCAGCACGGTGCCGGCGTGCGCCGCTCGCCCGCGCATTCGCCGCGCTGCTGGTCGCCGTCTTCGCAGGGCTGGCGACGCCCGACGCGGACCACGCCGCTTTCGCGCAGACGCAATCGCAACCGGCCCGTGAGGCGCCGGCGCCCGCCGCCAGCCTGCTGCCGACGCAGGCCGAACGCGAACGCTTCCAGGCCCTCGCCGAGGAGCTGCGCTGCCTCGTCTGCCAGAACCAGACGCTCGCCGATTCGGACGCGGCGCTCGCCGCCGATCTGCGCCGCGAGGTCGAGGAGCTGATGCTGGCCGGGCGCAGCGACGACCAGATCAAGGCGCATCTGGTGCAGCGCTACGGTGACTTCGTGCTGTATCGGCCGCCGATGCAGCGCAACACCTGGCTGCTGTGGCTCGGACCCTTCGCGCTGCTCGTCGGCGGCGGATTCGCCTGGTGGCGCGTGCAGCGCGCGCATCGCGCGCGCACGGCAGCGGGGAACGGATCGGGCGGCATCGGAACGGGCACCGAGGCGAAGGTCGCGACGGCCGCCGCCGGCTCCGGCCCGACGCTCGACACGGAAGCGACCGGACAGGCCGCATCCGACGCCGACCTCGAGCGTGCGCGCCGCCTGCTCGAGTGACGCACGGGCGCGCATCGGTCGCGCGCGGCCGATGCCCCGCTAGCGCGGGCGCACCCGGTCGTAATGCGCCATCGCGAAGCCGATCGCGACGGTGACCAGCGCGGCGAGCCCGGTGGCGATCCACGTCGAGCTCCATCCGCCGGTGTATTGCACGAGCGCGGCGATCGCCAGCGGCAGCAGCAGCTGGCCGAGGCTCGAGCCCTGCTGCATCGCGCCGACCGTCGTCGACACCGCGAGCAGCGACGGTGCGTAGAACGGTGCGGTGGCGAACAGCGTGCCTGGGATGAGACCGGCCGACGCGGACAGCAGCAGGATCGCGGCATAACGCCACGCGAAAGCGAGGCCGCTTCCGAAGGCGATCCATTCGCACACGGCCATCGCGATCCCCGCGCCGACGACGAGCGCCGCGCGTGAAACGCCGTGCTGCAGCAGGAAACCGGCCGCCAGGTTGCCGACCATGTTGATCATCACCGCAATTGCCGTCAGCGTGGCGCTCCATTGCGGCGACAGTCCG
>DATGRE010000073.1:0-13581 GCA_035303885.1 Zeimonas sp.
CGACCTGATGATCCTGCTCGCGCGCACGACGCCGCTGGCCGACGTGAAGAAGAAGTCGGAGGGCATGTCGGTGTTCATCGTCGACCTGCGGGAGGCGATCGACAACGGGCTCGAGGTGCGCCCGATCGCGAACATGGTCAACCACGAGACGAACGAGCTGTTCTTCGAGAATCTCGAGATCCCGGCCGAGAACCTGATCGGCGAGGAAGGCCGGGGCTTCAAGTACATCCTCGACGGGCTGAACGCCGAGCGCACGCTGATCGCCGCCGAGTGCATCGGCGACGGCTACTGGTTCGTCGACCGCGTCACCCAATACGCGAAGGACCGCGTCGTCTTCGGCCGGCCGATCGGGCAGAACCAGGGCGTGCAGTTCCCGATCGCCGAGTCGTTCATCGAGGTCGAGGCGGCGAACCTGATGCGCTGGGAGGCGTGCCGACTCTACGACGCACACCAGCCGTGCGGCGCGCAGGCGAACATGGCGAAATACCTCGCGGCGAAGGCGTCGTGGGAAGCGGCCAACGCATGCATCCAGTTCCACGGCGGCTTCGGCTTCGCCGCCGAATACGACGTCGAGCGCAAGTTCCGCGAGACGCGGCTCTACCAGGTCGCCCCGATCTCCACCAACCTGATCCTCTCCTACATCGCCGAGCACGTCCTCGGCCTGCCGAGGTCGTTCTGAGATGCGCCCCCTCGACGGCATCACCGTCATCACCCTGGAACACGCCATCGCCGCGCCGTTCTGCACGCGCCAGCTCGCCGACCTCGGCGCGCGCGTCATCAAGATCGAGCGTCCCGGCGTGGGCGACTTCGCCCGTGCCTACGACCAGCGCGTGCGCGGGCTCGCGTCGCATTTCGTCTGGACCAACCGCTCGAAGGAAAGCCTCACGCTGGACCTGAAGCACGCCGAGGCGCCGGTCGTGCTCGAGCGGCTGCTCGAACGCGCCGATGTCCTCGTGCAGAACCTCGCGCCGGGCGCCGCCGCGCGGCTCGGCCTGTCCTTCGATGCGCTGCATCCGCGCTTCCCGAAGCTCGTCGTCTGCGACATTTCCGGCTACGGGGCCGACGGTCCGTATCGCGACCGCAAGGCCTACGACCTGCTGATCCAGAGCGAATCCGGCTTCCTGTCGGTGACGGGCACGCCCGACGAGCCGGCGAAGGCCGGCTGCTCGATCGCCGACATCGCCGCCGGGATGTACGCCTATTCGAACGTCCTCGCCGCGCTGATCGAGCGCGGCCGCACCGGCCGCGGCCGGCGCATCGACGTCTCGATGCTCGAGAGCATGGCCGAGTGGATGGGCTATCCGCTGTATTACGCGTTCGACGGCGCCCCGCCGCCGCCACGCACCGGCGCGGCGCACGCGACGATCTACCCGTACGGGCCGTTCCCGGCCGGCGACGGGCGCATCGTGATGCTCGGACTGCAGAACGAGCGCGAGTGGCAGGTCTTCTGCACGCGCGTGCTCGAGCGGCCGGAGCTCGCGGCCGATCCGCGCTTCGATTCCAACGCGCGCCGCACCGGCGCGCGCGAGGCGCTGCGCGCGATCATCGTCGAGGCCTTCGCGCCTTTCACCGCCGAGCAGGTCGTCGCCCGGCTCGACGAGGCGGGCATCGCCAACGCGCGCGTGAACACGATGGCCGAGGTCTGGGCGCATCCGCAGCTGAAGGCGCGCGACCGCTGGACCGAGGTCGGCACCTCCGCGGGCCCCGTCCCCACGCTGCTGCCGCCCGGAATGTCGCGCGCCGACGAGCCGCGCATCGACCCGGTGCCCGCGCTGGGAGAGCACACCGATGCGATCCTCGCCGAGCTGGGCTTCGCGCGCGAGGACATCGACCGACTGCGCGGCGAAGGCGCCCTGTAGTCCCAGCCAGCCCCGGAGCCCCACGATGAATGCACGAATCTCCGACCCCGTCGCGGCGCGCAGCGCGACCGAGACGCTCGCGCGCTTCGCGGCGCAGCTGCGCTTCGAGGACGTCCCCGAACCGGTCGTACGGCGCGCCGAGGACCTTTTCGTCGACTGGTTCGGCTCGGCGCTCGCCGGCAAGGGCGCGCGCCCGGTCGAGACGATCGCCCGCTTCTTCGAGTCGATGGGCCCGGCCGAAGGTCCGTCCGAGATCCTGATCCACCGGCGCACGAGCAGCCCGCTGGTCGCCGCCGCGGTGAACGCCGCGTCGTCGCATTTCGCCGAGCAGGACGACGTGCACAACGGCTCGGTGTTCCATCCGGCCACCGTCGTGTTTCCGCCGGCGCTCGCGGCGGCGCAGGCGCTCGGCCGCTCCGGCGCGGAGCTGCTGTGCGCGGTCGTCGTCGGCTACGAGGTCGGCATCCGTGTCGGCGAGTTTCTCGGCCGCTCGCACTATCGGGTGTTCCACACGACCGGCACGGCCGGCACGCTCGCGGCGGCGGCCGCCGTCGGCCGCCTGCTCGAGCTTTCGCCCGAAGCGATGCGCAATGCCTTCGGTTCGGCCGGCACGCAGGCCGCAGGGCTGTGGGAGTTCCTGCGCGATGCGGCCGACTCCAAGCAGCTGCACACCGCGCACGCGGCGGCCGCCGGCCTCGGCGCCGCATACCTGGCGGCCGACGGCTTCACCGGCGCGCACCGCATTCTCGAGGGCGAGCGCGGCATGGCCGCCGGCATGTCGAGCGACGCCGACGAGTCGCGTCTCGTCGACCGGCTCGGCGAACGCTGGGCGCTGGCCGAGACCTCGTTCAAGTTCCACGCTTCGTGCCGTCACACGCATCCGGCGGCCGACGCGCTGCTCGAGGCCATGCGCATGCATCGATTGGGCGCCGACGACATCGAGTCGGTCGTCGCACGGGTGCACCAAGGGGCGATCGACGTGCTCGGCCCCGTCGTCGATCCGCAGACCGTGCACCAGGCGAAATTCTCGATGGGCACCGTGCTCGGGCTCGTCGCGACGCGCGGGCGTGCGTCGCTTGCCGACTTCGACGCCGATTGGCGCGCGCCCGACGTCGTCGCCTTCTGCGAGCGCGTGCACATGGCGCTCGATGACGAGGTCGATGCGGCGTATCCGCGGCGCTGGATCGGCAAGGTCGAGCTGCGCACGCGCGACGGGCGCGTGCTCGCGGCGCGCGTCGACGAACCGAAGGGCGATCCCGGCAACACGCTCTCCCCGCAGGAGGTCGACGACAAGGCGATGCGGCTGGCGCAGTACCGCGACGGCGCGTCGGCCGACGAGACCGGCGAGGCGATCGCGCGCATCCGCTCGCTCGCCGAGGCGCCCGCCGTGTGGCGGCTGCTCGAACCGCGGGAGCGATGACGATGGATCGCCCGCTGCGCTCGCTGCTCTTCGTACCCGGCCACCGCGCCGATCGCTTCCCGAAGGCGCTCGCCGCCGGCGCCGATGCCGTCGTCGTCGACCTGGAGGACGCGGTTCCGCCTTCGGGCAAGGACGCCGCACGGGCCGCCGTCGCCGCCTGGCTCGACGCGTCGCCGCTCGCGTCCTTCGAGCAGCGCTCCGAAGGCGACACCGAGGCCGCCGCCCGCGCCCGCGAGCGCGCCGTGTCCGGCCCCGTCGCGTTGCCGTTTCCGCCGATCGATCCGGCCGGCAGCGCCGTCCGCGAGGGACGCGCGCATCCGCCGCGGCTGTTCGTGCGCATCAACGGCGCGGACACCGAGTGGTTCGATGCCGACCTGGCGCTCGCCGGCCACGCGGCGCTCGACGCGGTGCTGGTCCCGAAGGCCGAGGACGTCGAGGTGCTCGATCGCGTTCGCGCGGCCGGTGCGCGCGTCGTCGTGCCGCTCGTCGAGACCGCGCTCGGTTACGCGCGCTTGCGCGAGCTCGCCCGCGCGCCGGGCGTCGAGCGGCTCGCTTTCGGCACCCTCGATTTCCAGGTCGATCTCGGCATGCGCGACGCGACCGAGGACGAGCTGCTGCCGTTCCGCACGAGCTTCGTGCTCGAATCGCGGCTCGCGTCGATCGCCGCGCCGATCGACGGGGTGAGCACGGCGATCGACGACGCGCAGCGCCTTTCGCACGACGTGCAGCGCGCCCGCCGGCTCGGCTTCGCCGGCAAGCTGTGCATCCATCCGCGGCAGGTCGCACAGGTCAACGCGCTGTTCGCGCCGAACGATGCCGAGGTGGCGTGGGCGAAGCGCGTGCTCGACGCCGCGGCCGCGGCGGGCGGCGCGGCGGTCGCCGTCGACGGCCGCATGGTCGACAAGCCGGTGATGCTGCGCGCCGAGGCGATCCTGCGCGAGGCGGGTGCGCGATGACGCCTCGTGCACGAAAGCCGCGCGCGGCCGCGGTGATTGCGGCGAGGGTCGCGGCATGAGCGAAGAGCGCATCGCCGCGCTGGCGAAGTTCTGGAACGCGCGCTACGCGGGCGAGGACTACGCGTACGGCACCGAGCCGAACGATTTCCTCGTCGCGCAGGCGCCGCGGCTGCCGGCGGGACTGCCGGTGCTGTGCCTGGCCGACGGCGAGGGCCGCAACGGCGTCTGGCTCGCGAGCCGTGGCTTCGACGTCACGTCGGTCGACGTCGCGCAGCAGGGACTCGACAAGGCGCAGGCGCTCGCTCGGCGCGCCGGCGTCGCGATCGAGACGGTGCGCGCCGACGTCACGCGCTACGAGCTCGGCGAGGACCGCTGGGGCGGCATCGTCTCGATCTTCCTGCACCTGCCGCAGCGCCCGCGTGCCGCGCTGCACGCACGCTGCGTGCGAGCGCTCGCGCCGGGCGGTGTGTACGTCTACGAGGCCTACGGCGAACGCCAGCCGGAGTACGGCACCGGCGGGCCGCCCGAGCCCGAGCTGCTGGCGCGGCTCGACGACGTCGTCGCCGAGCTCGCGGGGCTGGAGATCGTGCACCGCTTCGACGGCGTGCGTCCCGTGCACGAAGGGCGCCACCACCGCGGCGATGCGCACGTCGTGCAGGTCGTCGCGCGCAAGCCGTAGATCAACGCAGCAGGGTCGGCAGCGCCAGCGAGATCCACGGCACGTAGGTGATCACGACGAGGAAGCCGAGCAGCACCAGCAGCCACGGCAGCGCGGCGTGGATCACCTCGCCGACCGACATCTTCGTGATGCCCGCGGTGACGAACAGGTTCAGCCCGACCGGCGGCGTCACCAGTCCGATCTCGAGGTTCACGACCATGATGATGCCGAGATGCACCGGGTCGATGCCCAGCTGCATCGCGATCGGGAACAGGATCGGCGCGAGGATCAGGATGATCCCGGTCGGCTCCATGAACATCCCCGCGCCGAGCAGCAGCAGGTTCACGACGATCAGGAACGCCCACGCCGGCATGCCCCACGCGAGGATCTGCTCGGCGATCAGCTGCGGGATGCGCTCGGTGGTCAGCACGTGCGCGAACAGCAGTGCGTTGGCGATGATGAACATCAGCATCACCGTGACCTTCGACGCGTCGACCAGCACCGCCGGCACGTCGCGCATGCCCATGTCGCGGTAGACGAACACCGCGATCGCGAAGGCGTAGACGGCGGCGACGGCCGCCGCCTCGGTCGGCGTGAAGATGCCGCCGTAGATGCCGCCGAGGATGATGACGATCAGCAGCAGCCCCCACAGCGAATCGCGGCCCGCGACCAGCACCTCGCGCAGCGAGGCCCGCGGCTGGCTCGGCAGGCCGGTCATCCGGGCACGGATGTAGATCGCGACCATCAGCGCGAGGCCGAGCAGGATGCCCGGAACGACGCCGGCCATGAACAGGTCGCCCACCGAGGTCTCGGTCACGGCACCGTAGACGACCAGCACGATCGACGGCGGGATCAGGATGCCGAGCGTGCCGGCGTTGGTGACGACGCCGGCGGCGAAGGGCAGCGGATAGCCGGCACGCACCATCCCGGCGATGACGATCGAGCCGACGGCGACGACGGTCGCCGGCGACGAGCCGGAGACGGCGGCGAACAGCATGCAGGCGAGCACGGACGCGATCGCCAGCCCGCCGCGGAGATGGCCCACGCAGGCGATCGCGAAGCGGATCATTCGCTTGGCCACGCCGCCGGTGGTCATGAAGGCGCCGCCGAGGATGAAGAACGGGATCGCCAGCAGCGTGAAGTGCTCGGAGGTCTCGTAGAGCTTCAGCGCCAGAGACGCGAGCGAATCCTGCCCGAAGAAGAGGATCGTCAGCAGGGACGACAGGCCGAGCGCGATCGCGACCGGCATGCCCATGAACAGGAAAACGAACAGCAGCACGAACAGCGCAAGCGTCGTCACGTCCGTCCTCCGGGCGGCGGCTCGTCGGAGCCCGTGGCGAGCTTCATCGCATCCTCGACCTCGTCGCCGACCAGGTGCGCTTCCTTGCCGGTGAGCAGCCGCCAGAGGACCTCGACGAAGCGGATGAACAGCAGCGCGTAGCCGACCGGCATCACGAGCCGCGGAATCCACTGCGGGATCGGCACGTCCTGCGCGAGGATGCCGATCTCGTACATCTTGTCGACGTAGATCCAGCCGCCGACGAAGACGATCGTCGCGTAGGCGAGGCACAGCAGCGTGGCGAGGATCGCGACGATGCGCGCGGTCCGCGGCGCGAGGAGCTTGGTGACCGCATCGACGCCGATGTGGGCGCCGACCCGCACGCCGTAGGAGATGCCGAGGAAGATCAGGCCGCCGAACAGGAACGTGGTGAGCTCGAGCGCCCACACGAAGCTGTAGTTGAAGACGTAGCGCGCGACGACCTGGATGAAGGTGATGATCGTCATCAGGGCCAGAAGAAGGGCGACGAGCCCTTCCTCCAGCCGTCCGAAGACCTCCGCGAGGCGCCGCCCGATGCCGGCGTTCATGGCGCCGTCCTCGGCGCCATGTCAGTCGTGTGCACCGGTAGTCGCCTTCAGTTGTTCGACTTCAGCGCCGCTTCGATCAGGTCCTTGCCGATGTCCTTCTCGAACTTCGCCCACACCGGCTCCATCGCCTTGCGCCAGGCGGCGACGTCTTCCTTCGACAGCTCCTGGATCTTCGCCTTGCCCGCTTCGGCGATCAGCTTGCGGTCGCGCTCGTTGAAGTCGTTGGCCATCTTGTTCGCGTAGGCGGTGGCCTCGTCCATCGCCTGCTTCAGGCCCTTGCGGATGTCCTCGGGCAGGCCGTCCCACCACTTGGCGTTGGTGACGACCATGTAGTCGATCACGCCGTGGTTGGTGTTGGCGATCGTCTTCTGCACCTCGTGGAACTTCTGCGAATAGATGTTCGACCAGGTGTTCTCCTGCCCGTCGACGACGCCGGTCTGCAGCGCCTGGTACACCTCGGCGAAGGCCATCTTCTGCGGGTTGGCGCCGAGTGCGCGGAACTGCGCTTCGAGCACGTCGGACGCCTGGATGCGGAACTTCAGGCCCTTGACGTCTTCGGGGCGCGTGAGCCGGTCGCGGTTCGTCGACAGCTGCTTCATCCCGTTGTGCCAGTACGCGAGGCCGAGCAGGTTGCGGTTGCGCATCGCATTCAGCAGGTCCTGGCCCTCCTTGCTCTGCTGGAAGCGGTCGACCGCCTCGATGTTGTCGAACAGGAACGGCAGGTCGTAGAGCTGGATCTTCTTCGTGTAGCGGTCGAACTTCGACAGCGACGGCGCGATGAACTGGACGTCGCCGAGGAGCAGCGCCTCGACCTCCTTCGCGTCGCCGAACAGCTGCGAGCTCGGGAACACCTGCACCTGCACCTTGCCGGGCAGCAGTTTCTCGGCGATCTCCTTGAATTTCAGGGCGCCCTGGCCCTTCGGCGTGGCCTCGGCCACGACGTGGCTGAACTTGATGACCATCGGCCCCTGGGCGTAGGCCCCGACCGAGAACGACAGTGCGACGGCTCCGGCCGCGATGGCTGCTGCAAGCCTCATGTTTCGGACTCCTTTTCGATGGGACGATGAATGGTGGCGATTGCGCACGCCCGTTTCCATAGGGACTAGCCCGCCGAAGCGGCCGGGTCCGGCCGGACGTGGTACGAACGGCCGGACTTTAATCGCTCGCCGAACGCGCGCGCAAGCCATCATCCCACGCCGGCGTCGTGTGCCTGGCGGTCGGCGTGGTAGGAGGAGCGCACGAGCGGACCCGATGCGGTGTTGGTGAATCCCATGCGGTCGGCCTCCTCGGCGAAGCGGCGGAAGGTGTCGGGATGCACGTAGCGGTGCACCGGCAGGTGCGCATCCGACGGCGCCAGGTACTGGCCGATGGTGAGCATCGACACGCCGTGCGCCCGCAGGTCGCGCATCGTCTGCAGGATCTCGTCGTCGGTCTCGCCGAGCCCCACCATCAGGCCCGACTTCGTCGGCACCTGGGGCACGCGGCGCGCGAACTCGGCCAGCAGCTTCAGCGAATTCGCGTAGTCGGCGCCGGGGCGCGCCTGCCGGTACAGGCGCGGGACCGTCTCCAGGTTGTGGTTCATCACGTCGGGCGGCGTGCGCTCGAGGATCTCGAGGGCACGCTCGAGGCGCCCGCGGAAATCGGGCACGAGCACCTCGATGCGGATCTCCGGCGAGCGCTCGCGCACGGCGGCGATGCAGTCGGCAAAGTGCTGCGCGCCGCCGTCGCGCAGGTCGTCGCGGTCGACGCTGGTGATCACGACGTACGACAGGCGCAGCGCCGCGACCGTCTCGGCCAGGCGCGCGGGCTCCGCGGGGTCGACCGGATCGGGCCGGCCGTGCCCGACGTCGCAGAACGGGCAGCGCCGCGTGCACTTGTCGCCGAGGATCATGAAGGTGGCGGTGCCGTTGCCGAAGCACTCGCCGATGTTCGGACACGAAGCCTCCTCGCACACCGTGTGCAGCCGATGCAGGCGCAGCGTCGCCTTCATGCGCGCGAAGCGCGCGGGATCGGTGGCCGGGCGCACGCGGATCCAGTCGGGCTTGGCGAGCGGCTGGGCGGCCGGCACGACCTTGACCGGGATGCGCGAGGTCTTGGCGGCACCTTTCTGTTTCGACGAAGGGTTCGGAGCGGGGGACGGAGGCAGGGGGTTCATGACGGAAGGTGGGCGAGGCGGTGGAATGCGCTGTGCGCGGAGTCGGCGTCGGAGGCGAAGGCCGCCGCGAGCTTCGCGGCATAGCGTTCGGAAACCTCGACGAAATCGGGCGGGCTCGACAGGCAGCTTCGCATATCGGTGACGGCGAGCCCAGGGTATCCGCAAGGGTCGATGCGCGAGAAGGGTTCGAGGTCCATCGAGACGTTCAATGCGACGCCGTGCCAGCTGCGTCCCTCGGTGATGCGCACGCCGATCGACGCGATCTTCGCGCCCGCCGCCCCGGCGTCGTCCCTGTTCGTGTCGGGCGTGCGCACGTAGACGCCGGGTGCACCGTCGCGGCGGACGGCGGCGATCCCGTACTCGGCCAGCAGCTCGATCGTCGTCGCCTCGAGGCGCGCGACGAAGTCGCGCACGCGGATGCCGTGGCGCCGCAGGTCGACGAGCACGTAGCAGACCGCCTGTCCGGGCCCGTGGTAGGTGACCTGTCCGCCGCGCTCGGTGCGCGCGACCTCGATGCCGCGCGGGTCGCGCACGTGCTCGGTGCGCGCGGCCCGGCCGAGCGTGTACACCGGCGGGTGCTCGACGAGCCAGATCTCGTCGGGGGTCTCGGGGCCGCGCGCGGCGGTGAACGAGCGCATCATCGGCTCGGCGCGCGCGTAGTCGAGCCGGCCGAGCCTGCGGACGATCGGCATGCGATGCGTCAAAGCACGATGCTGACCAGCGGGTGCGTGGCGAGCGCCCGATACAGGTTCTCGAGCTGCTCGCGCGACTGCACCCGCACGACGACGGTCACGCTCAGGTACGAGCCCTTGCTCGACACGCGCAGCTCGATCGTCGAGGGGTCGAACTCGGGCACGTGCAGGAGCACCAGGTCGGCCACCTGCTGCGCGAAGTCGTCGACGCGCCGGCCCATGATCTTCAGCGGGAAATCGACGGGGAACTCGAGCAGGCGCTCGAGCCGGTCGAAGGCTTCGGTCAGGTTGCGGTCTTCGGCCATGTGCCCGACACCCCGGCGACGGCGCTACGCGGCCTGCTTCGCGCGCTGATAGGCGGCGTACAGCTTCGCGAACACCGGTCCGGGCCGGCCGTTGCCGACCGGCCGGCCGTCCAGGCGCGTGATCGGCAGCAGCTCCTTGGTCGCCGAGCTGAGGATCAGCTCGTCGGCGGCGTGGACCTCCTCGCGCAGGATGCGTCGGAGCTCCAGCGCGATGCCGGTGTCGCGCGCGAGCTCGGCGAGCAGTCCGTAGCGGATCCCCTCGAGCACGAAATGGTCCTTCGGCGGGCCGAAGACGGTTCCGTTGCGGACGACCCAGATGTTGCTCGCCGCCCCTTCGGTGAGGAAGCCGTCGCGGAACATCACGCACTCGGCGGCCCCCGCCGAAACCGCCGCCTGCCGTGCCAGCACGTTGCCCAGCAGCGACGTGCTCTTGATGTCGCAGTGCAGCCAGCGCTCGTCGGGCAGCGTGATCGCGGCCACGCCCTGCTCGCGCTGCGCGGCGGGCGGGGCGACGAGCTCGCTCGTCATCGCGAACACGGTGGGCGCCACGTCGTCCGGGGGAAACGCGTGGTCGCGGCGTGCGACGCCGCGCGTGACCTGCAGGTAGACGAACTGGTCGGGCCACGGATGGCGCGCCACCAGCTCGTCGACCAGCCGTGTCCAGCCCGTCTCGTCATACGGGTTGCGCAGGGCGATCGCGGCGAGGCTGCGCTGCAGCCGGGCCAGATGCTGCGGCCACCGGAACTTGCGCCCGCCGTAGACCGGGACGACCTCGTAGATCCCGTCCCCGAAGAGGAAGCCGCGATCGAGCACGGGGATCCGTGCCTCCTCCAGCGGCGTCCATGCGCCGGCCAGCCAGACGGTCTGTGCAGTCATCGAACCCGATCGTGCCTCATCGCGAGGCTAGAGTATGCGCTCAGCGAGAGAGCATCAGCAGCAGCGAGTCCCAGGCGCGGCCGAACCAGCCCGCCGGTTCGACCGACGACATCGCCAGCAGCGGCCGTTCGGTGACGAGCTGCTCGCCGATGCGCACGCGCAGCGTGCCGATCCGCTGGCCCTGCGCGATCGGCGCGATCAGCGGCTGGACGCGCTCGATCTCGGCCTTGACCTGGTCCGCCTGGCCGCGCGGCACCGAAACGAGCACGTCGCTGTCGAAGCCGCCGTCGACCGTGTCGGCGCTGCCCTTCCAGACCTCGTAGGTGCCGGCCGGCTGGCCCTTCGCCTGCACGCGCACGACCTCGAAGTTCTGGTAGCCGTAGTTCAGCAGCTTCTGCGATTCGATCGCGCGGGCCGATTCCGATGCGGCGCCGAGCACGATGCTGATCAGCCGGCGCTTGCCCTCGAGCCCCGGCATGTCGCGCTTGGCGGTCGCGATCAGGCAGTAGCCGGCCGCCTCGGTGTGGCCGGTCTTCATGCCGTCGACCGTGGGGTCGATCGCCAGCAGGCGGTTGCGGTTCGGCTGACGGATGTTGTTGTAGGTGTACTCGCGCTGCGAATACAGCGGGAACTGCTCGGGGAAGTCCTCGATCATCCGTTGCGCGAGCGTGGCGAGGTCGCGCGCCGTGGTGTAGTGCTGCGGGTCGGGCAGGCCGGTCGAGTTGCGGAACTGGGTGTTGCGCAGGCCCATCCGCTGCGCGGTGCGGTTCATCTGCTCGGCGAAGGCTTCCTCGGTGCCGGCGAGCGCCTCGGCGAGCACGATCGACGCGTCGTTGCCCGACTGCACGATCACGCCGTTGAGCAGCTCCTCCACGGTGGCCGGCTTCGTCGGCTCGACGAACATCCGCGAGCCGATCGCCTTGTACGCCGCCTGCGAGACCGCGGGGCGCTGGTCGAGCGTGATGCGCTTCTCGCGCAGCGCGTCGAACGCGAGGTAGACCGTCATGATCTTGGTGAGCGACGCGGGCTCGACCTTCAGGTCGGGCTCGTGCGCCGCGAGCACCTGGCCGGTGGTCTGGTCGTACAGCAGCCACGAGCGGGCTGCGATGGTGGGCGGCGCCACCTGTGCGAGTGCGGAATGCGCGACGGTGAGGAACAGCAGCGACAGGAGGGCGAGCAGGCGTGCGGGCATCGGTGAATCCGGTGAAGCAGGACGGCAATGCAATACGGCAACGCGCTTCGCACCGCCGCCGCGGCGCCGCGGCTGGCGCCGCAGGAGGCAGACAACGACGAAAGCGGGAAATTATAGGGGGGCGACGCCGCTTCGCGAACCGCGGGCATGCCGCTCGCGGCGCACGCGGGTCGCGCGGGCGGCTAATCCGGCTGCGCGAACAGCGGCCGCACCCGCGCGAGAACGCGCTGCGCCGCCGCGTCGCCGCAGCGCAGCTGCACGACGTCGATCGCCTCGCGCAGCACGCGCCGCAACACCTCGAGGCCGACGCTGTCGGCCACGCGTGCGTCCCAGATGCGGCCGGCGGTGCCGAGCTCGGCGGCGAAAGCGTCGCGCAGCGCTTCCTTGGCCGTCTGCAGGCGTGCCTGTTCCGCGCGTTCGCGCTCGCGCCGCTGCGCTTCGGTGGGCGCTTCGGCGAGTGCCACGACTTCGATGAGTCCGTGCCGCTCGAGCGCGGCGAGCACGCGGCCGAGTTCGCCGGGGCGCGCGAAGCGCGAGAGCTCGCCCACGCTGCGACGACCGTCGACGAGCGCGAGGATGCGTCGCGCGGCGTGATCGAGCTCGAGCGCGCGGGCGGAGATCTCGTGGTCGCCCGCCGCGGTGCGCGCGTGGATCAGCCGCGCGTCGCGGGCCGGCTTCGTGCGGCTCACCCGGCTTCAAGAGCGACACGCGGCGCGAGCGCGTCGACGACGATGCGCTTGAGCAGCGTCAGCCGCCGGTGGAAGAAATGCTCGGCACCGGGGATCACGACGACCGGCAGCGATTGCGGTCGCGCCCAGTCGAGCACTCCCTGCAGCGGCACGACGTCGTCGAGCTCGCCGTGCACGACGAGCGTGTCGGCGGGCACCTCGCCGAGCGTGTAGCGATCGGTGGCGGCAGTGCCGACGAGCACGAGCCGCTGCGCGGGCGCGCCGGCCTCGCGCAGCCGGGCGGCGACGCGGATCTGCACGTCGGTGCCGAAGGAGAAGCCGGCGAGCACCAGCGGCAGCGACTCGGCGCCGGGCGCGCGCTCGGCGGCGGCCTGCTCGCGCGCGTAGCGCACGACGGCGAGCAGGTCGTCGGTTTCGCCACGGCCCTCGTCGTGCGTGCCGGCGGTCGCTCCGACGCCGCGGAAGTTCGGCCGCCAGACGATGTGGCCGAGCGCGAGAAGCGCCCGCGCCAGCGTCTGCGCGACCTTGTTGTCGCGCGTGCCGCCGTATAGCGGATGCGGATGGGCGACCACGCCGATGCCGCGGGGCGGACCCGACGGGCGGTCGAGCGCGACGTCGATCGCGCCGATCGGTCCGTCGATCAGGCGTTGCTCGGTGCCGGCGTTCATTCGAGCCGCAGCCGCTCGACCGGTTTCCCGTCGCGCAGGTGCGATTCGACGATCTCGTCGATGTCTTCGCGATCGACGTAGCTGTACCAGACGCCGTCGGGGTAGACGACGGCCACCGGGCCGAGCTCGCAGCGGTCGAGGCAGCCCGCCTTGTTGACGCGCACCTTGCCCGGACCGGACAGCCCGAGCGCCTTGACGCGCTCCTTCGCGTAGGCATGCAGCGCTTCGGCGCCGTGCCGCGCGCA
>DATGRE010000074.1:0-11356 GCA_035303885.1 Zeimonas sp.
CTTCCTGCCGCACGCGCGCCATGGTTTCCTCGACGGGAACGGGCGCGCCGGTCTGCTCCAGCGCCTCGCGCAGCCGTTCGACGAGCTTCGCCTGCCAGGCGTCGACCAGCTCCGGCCCGCGCGCGGCGAGCGGCGCGACGATCGCGTCGATCGCGTCGGCGCGCTCGAGGACGAAGGCGACCAGTCGGGCGCCTTCGCGAACGCGGCTGGCGCCGAACTCGGCGAGGGCCTCGCGCGCGGCGGCGACGACTTCGGCGTTCAGGTCGGCTGCGCCGGTGTCGTCGGCGACGACGCCCGGCCAGCGCAGCGCGTCGATGATCGTCGGTGGCGCCGCATTCGGCATCGCCTGCGCGACCTGTCGGGCCAGTCCGACGAAGCGGGCAAGCGCCCGTTCGTCGACGTGCGCGGCCCGTTCGTCGTCGCCCGCGCCCGGGCGCAGCGCGACCCGGCATTCGAGCTTTCCGCGCTGCACCGAGGCCGTGAGCAGCTCGCGCAGCGCCGGCTCGGCGGCGCGAAGTTCGTCGGGCGCGCGCACGACGAGATCGAGAAAGCGCGCATTGACGCTGCGCAGTTCGACCACGAGCTGGCCGGCGGGCGTGTTGCGCAGTGCCTGCGCGTAGCCGGTCATGCTCTGGATCGGGCGCCGTTCGGCGGATCGCATGTGTCGGATCGTCGATTCGTGAGGGGAAGTCTTTAGAATGGATGCGCCCCGGATCGCCGACGAATTCTCATCGAGAGATGGCCACCCAGACCAACGCGCCGTTGCCCGATGGGCTCGAAGTCGGCGGGTATCGCATTGTAAGGAAGATCTCGAGCGGCGGATTCTCGATCGTCTACCTCGCCGAGGACGAGCACGGCGTGCAGTACGCGATCAAGGAGTACCTGCCCAGCTCGCTGGTGCAGCGCGCGCCGGGCGAGCTCGAGCCGCGCGTGGCCGAGGCGAGTGAGCCCACCTTCCGCAACGGGCTGCGCTGCTTCTTCGAGGAAGGCCGCGCGCTGGCGCGCATCTTCCACCCGAACGTCGTGCGCGTCGTGAACTTCTTCCGTGCGCACGGCACCGTGTATCTGGTGATGGCCTACGAGCGCGGCCGGAGCCTGCAGGAGCTCGTGCTGCGTCATCGGCGCCGCCAGCAGGGGCGAACGCTCGCCGAGCGGCACGTGTTGCGCGTGTTCAACCTGGCGATGAACGGCCTGCGCGAGGTGCACGCCAACCGCCTGCTGCACCTCGACCTGAAACCGGCCAACATCTACCTGCGGCTCGATGGCACGCCGCTGCTGCTCGATTTCGGCGCGGCGCGGCGCGCGCTCGACGTGCAGCCGCACAAGCTCTTTCCGATGTACACGCCCGGCTTCGCCGCTCCCGAGTTGTATCGGCGCAACCAGCAGCTGGGTCCGTGGACCGACGTCTACGGCATCGGCGCGAGCCTGTTCGGCTGCATGGCGGGGCAGCCTCCGCAGCCGGCGGACCAGCGCGAGCTCGAAGACAAGGTCCCGGCCGCGCTCGACGCGATGGAGGGTGCGTATTCGCGCGCGCTGCTCGATCTCGTCGCCTGGTGCCTGAAGCTCGACGCGCTCGAACGCCCGCAGAGCGTCTTCGCGCTGCAGCGCGCCCTGCGGCACATCGAGGCGCCGGTCGACGACCCGCCGCGCCCGCCGAGCACCGTCGGGCGCTGGCTCGACACCCTGGCCGCGCGCACGGCCTCGCGCCGACGCAGCGGCCAGGGCGTAACCTCGCCCGGGTAAGACCGGCAAGCACCAGGAGCGGCTCGTGCGATTCTCGATCTACCAGGACACGCTGTGCGGCGCGCGCACGACGAACCAGGACCGCATGGGCTACTGCTTCACGCGCGAAAGCCTGCTGATGCTGGTGGCCGACGGCATGGGCGGACATCTGCACGGCGAGGTCGCCGCGCATCTCGCGCTGCAGGCCGCCGCCGCGTGCTTCCAGGCCGATGCGCGGCCGCTGCTCGACGATCCGCCCGCGTTCCTCGATCGCGCGCTGCGGCACGCTCATCACGAGATCCTGCGCTACCAGGCGCTGCACGACCTGCCCGAGGCGCCGCGCACGACGATCGTCGCCTGCGTCGTGCAGCAGGGACGCGCCTGGTGGGCGCACGCCGGCGATTCGCGGCTGTACTGGGTGCGCGACGCGAGGTTGGTCGCGCGTACGCGCGATCATTCGAAGGTGCAGAACCTGATCGATCTCGGGCAGATCGACGAGGCCGAGGCCGAGGCCCACCCCGAGCGCAACAAGGTGCTCAACTGCCTGGGCTCGCCCTTCGAGCCCACCGTCGACCTCGGCGGCGACGTCGTGCTTCGCCCGGGCGACACGCTGATGCTGTGCACCGACGGCGTCTGGTCGGCGCTCACCGAGCCGGTGCTTGTCGAGCATCTGTCCGCCGAGCCGGTGCTCGCGGCGGTGCCGCGGCTCGTGCGCACCGCGGTCGACCGCGCCGGCGCCATGGCCGACAATGCGACGGCGCTCGCGATGACCTGGGACGACCTGGCGTCGGCGGGCGCGACGCTGTCGTCGGACGACGTGCCCGACGGCGCGATCACCACGACGATCGCCGTCGGCCAGCTCGACGCGGGTTCACCCGCCGACGTGCTGAGCGAAGACGAGATCGAGCGTACGATCCGCGAGATTCGCGAGGCGATCTCGCGCACCGGGAGCAGTTGAAAGGATGTCGATTCGCCCGAGCGGACGCGCGCCCGACGCGCTGCGCGCGGTCCGCCTGGAACGCGATTTCACGAAGCACGCGGAAGGTTCGGTGCTCGTCGCCTTCGGCGACACCCGCGTGCTGTGCACGGCCAGCGTCGAGAGCAAGGTGCCGCCGTTCCTGCGCGGCGCCGGCCGCGGCTGGCTGACCGCCGAGTACGGCATGCTGCCGCGCGCGACGCACACGCGCGGCGAGCGCGAGGCCGCGCGCGGCCGACAGAGCGGACGCACGCAGGAGATCCAGCGCCTGATCGGTCGCAGCCTGCGCGCGGTGTTCGATCTCGAGCGGCTCGGCGAGCGCACGATCACGCTCGACTGCGACGTGCTGCAGGCCGACGGCGGAACGCGCACGGCGGCGATCACCGGCGCTTTCGTCGCCGCACACGACGCCGTCTCCCGGCTGCTCGCCCGCGGCGAGATCGAGGCGGGCCCGGTGCGCGATTTCGTCGCCGCGGTCTCGGTGGGCCTGTATCGCGGAACCCCGGTGCTCGATCTCGACTACGAGGAGGACTCCGCCTGCGGAACCGACCTGAACGTCGTGATGACCGGAGGCGGCGGATTCGTCGAAATCCAGGGCACCGCCGAGGGCGAGCCGTTCACGCGCGCGCAGATGGACGCACTGCTCGACCTCGCCGCCGATGGCATCGGCCGGCTCGTCGGGCTGCAGCGCGAGGCGCTCGCCGCGCCGCCGCGACGATGAGGCTCGATCGCATCGTCCTCGCGTCCGGCAATGCCGGCAAGCTTGCCGAGCTCGGCGCACTGCTCACGCCGCTGGGTGTCACCGTGCATGCGCAGGCCGCCCTCGGCGTCACCGAAGCCGAGGAGCCGCATCCGACCTTCATCGAGAACGCGCTCGCGAAGGCGCGCCGCGCGAGCCGGCTCACGGGCCTGCCGGCGATCGCCGACGATTCGGGCCTGTGCGTGGACGCGCTTGGCGGCCGTCCGGGCGTGCTGTCGGCGCGCTGGGCGTCGGCGGGGAGCCACGACGGCGGCGATCGCGACCGGAGCGAGCGCGATCGGGCGAACAACGCCAAGCTCGTGCGCGAGCTCGCCGGCTGCGCCGACCGCCGCGCGCATTTTTACTGCGTGCTGGTGCTGCTGCGTGCCGCCGACGATCCGCAGCCGGTCATCGGCGACGCGAGCTGGGCGGGCGAAGTCATCGACGTACCGCGCGGCACCGGCGGCTTCGGCTACGATCCGCACCTGTGGATTCCCGCGCTCGGGTGCACGGTGGCCGAACTCGACCCCGAGACGAAGAACCGGCTCAGCCACCGGGGCCGCGCGATGCGTGCACTGATCGAGCGCCTGCGCGAGGCGGGCGCGTTCGCGTGACCGCGGGCGGGCCGGCCGAAACGCACGTCGCCGCGATCGTCCGCCGGCCGCGCGGCAACGAAGCGAGCGGCGTCGCGTCGCCGCCCCCGCTGTCGGTGTACGTGCACCTGCCGTGGTGCATCCGCCGCTGCCCCTATTGCGACTTCAATTCGCACGCGGTCCCCGACGGCGACGAGGTGCCCGAGCGGCGCTACCTCGATGCGCTGCGCGCCGACCTGGAGGCCGCGCTGCCGCAGGTCTGGGGGCGCACGGTGCAGACGATCTTCATCGGCGGCGGCACGCCGAGCCTGTTCTCGCCCGAGGCGATCGACGCACTGCTCACGACGCTGCGTACGCTGCTGCCGGTCGCGCCCGGCGCCGAGATCACGATGGAGGCGAATCCGGGCACTTTCGAGGCGGCACGGTTCCGTGCCTTTCGCGCGGCGGGCGTCACGCGGCTGTCGATCGGCGTGCAGAGCTTCGACGACGACGCGCTGCGGCGCATCGGCCGCGTGCACGACGCCGCCCAGGCGCGGCGGGCCATCGAGACCGCCGCGGCGCACTTCGAGAGCTGGAACCTCGACCTGATGTACGCGCTGCCGGGGCAGTCGATCGACGCGCTGCGCGCCGACCTGCGCGAGGCGCTTTCGTTCTCGCCGCCGCACCTGTCGTACTACCATCTCACGCTCGAGCCGAACACGGCGTTCGCGATGCGCCCGCCGGTGCTGCCCGACGACGACACGGCGAGCGAGATGCAGGCACTCATCGAGGACGCGACGCAGCGCGCGGGACTGGGACACTACGAGGTCTCGGCGTACGCGCGCCCGCTGCATCGCTGCGCGCACAACCTGAACTACTGGCAGTTCGGCGACTATCTCGGCCTGGGCGCCGGTGCGCACGGAAAGCTCTCGTTTCACGACCGCATCGTGCGCGAAGCGCGCGTGCGCAACCCGCGCGAATACATGCGCGCGGCGCTCGGCGAGACGCCGCAGGGGCCGCTGGCCTCGTCGCACGCGGTGCCGGCGCGCGAGCTGCCGTTCGAGTTCGCGCTGAACGCACTGCGGCTCGCCGACGGCGTTCCCGTCGCGTGGTTCGTCGAGCGCACCGGGCTGCCGACGACCGCGATCGCG
This sequence comes from Zeimonas sp., assembly GCA_035303885.1. GTDB lineage: Bacteria > Pseudomonadota > Gammaproteobacteria > Burkholderiales > Burkholderiaceae_E > Zeimonas. The sequence continues at coordinate 5,161 of DATGRE010000074.1, forward strand.
GCGACGGTCGAGCGCGCCGTGCGCCGCGGGCTGCTCGAGGACGATCCGACGCGATTGCGCGCGACCCCGCTCGGGGCGCGCTTCCTGAACGACCTGCAGGAGATGTTCCTGGCGGACTGACGCAGGGCGACCGAAGATGCGCCGATGCGGAGCGCACCGTACGGGTGCACACAAGAGAACGAAGACGAAGGAGGCAGGGATGGATCCGATCGACACGATCCGCACGACGATGATGCCGGTGCCGCTGTCGCTGAACCGGCTGCTCGAGCATGCGGGGCGGCTCTTCCCCGAGCGCGAGATCGTCTCGCGCCTGCCCGACAAGTCGCTGCGGCGGCACAGCTACGCCGAGTGGCACGCGCGCACGCGTGCGCTCGCCGCGGCGCTGCAGAAGCTCGGGCTGCGCCGCGGCGATCGGGTCGCGACGCTGTGCTGGAACCACCACGCCCATCTGGAGGCGTATTTCGGGATCCCCGCCGCCGGCGGCGTGATGCACACGCTGAACCTGCGTCTGGCGCCCGACGACATCGGCTGGATCGCGCACCATGCGAAGGACCGGTTCCTCATCATCGACGACGTGCTGCTGCCGCTGTACGAGCGCTTCGCGTCGCTGCACCGGTTCGAGCGCGTGCTCGTGTTCCCGTTCTCGGGCGCGCCGGTGGCCGAGCGCGAAGGCGACGAGGCGAAGGGGCTGGCGCCGATCGACGACTACGAGCGGCTGCTCGCCCGGGCGCGCGAAGCCGCGGCCGCGCCCGGCGGGGGCTTCGAGTACGTCGCGCACGACGAGAACGACCCGGTGGCGATGTGCTACACCTCGGGCACGACCGGAAAGCCGAAGGGCGTCGTCTACTCGCACCGCTCGACGGTGCTGCACTCGCTGTGCTGCGCGCTTCCCGACTACATCGGGCTGTCGTCGCGCGACGTCGTGCTGCCGGTGACGCCGATGTTCCACGCGAACTCCTGGGGCATCCCGTATGCGGCGGTGATGCTCGGCGCGAAGCTCGTCTTCCCCGGCCCGCATCTGCACCCCGACGACCTGCTCGACCTGATGCAGCTCGAGCCGCCGTCGCTGGCGCTCGGCGTGCCGACGATCTGGCTCGGGCTCATCCAGGCCTTCGAGGCGAACCCCGGACGCTGGAAGCTGCCGGCGGGGATGCGCAGCATGGTCGGCGGCGCGGCCGTGCCCGAGTCGCTGATCCGCGCGTTCGCGCGCAACGACGTGCGTCTCGCGCAGGGCTGGGGGATGACCGAGACCTCGCCGATGGCGTCGCTCTTCTTCGAGAAGCCAGAGCTGCGCGGCGTGGCGAGCGAGGACGAATGGTTCGCGCGCAAGGCGACCTGCGGCATTCCGGTGCCGCTGGTGGAGGTGCGCATCCAGGGCGACGAGGGCCCGGCCGAATGGAACGGGCGCGATGTCGGCGAGCTGCAGGTGCGCGGTCCGTTCATCACCGGCTCGTATCACGAGGAGCCGCGCAGCCCCGAGAAGTTCACCGACGACGGCTGGTTGCGCACCGGCGACGTCGCCTCGATCGACCCGCACGGCTACATCCGGATCACCGACCGGACGAAGGACCTGATCAAGTCGGGCGGCGAGTGGATCAGCTCGGTCGACCTGGAGAACCTGATCATGGCGCATCCGGCGGTGGCCGAAGCGGCGGTGATCGCGATCCCGCATCCGAAGTGGACCGAGCGCCCGCTCGCCTGCGTCGTGCTCAAGCCCGGCAAGAAGCTCGACGCGCACGAGCTGCGCGAGTTCCTCGCGCCCAAGTGCGCGCGCTGGCAGCTGCCCGACGCGATCGAGTTCGTCGACGAGATCCCGCGCACCTCCACCGGCAAGTTCTGGAAGGTGAAGCTGCGCGAGCGCTACGCCGACTGGAAGTGGCCGGACGACGCCGTGACGCCCGAGCGCGGATGAGGCGCGGGGGGCGGCGCTCGGGCTATTTCGTCCAGTGGCCCGACGCTTCGGCGATGAACGGCCCGCAGATCGATCCGTTGATCTTGCAGTCGAGCAGCACCGGACCGTCGGCGGGCGATCGAAGCAGCGGCGCCGCCTCGCGCAGCTGCTCGAGCGTGCGGATCGTCGCCGTGCGGAAGCCGAAGGCCTCGGCCACCGGGGCGTAGTCGACGTCCGGGAACACCGCCCGCGCCACCGGCATGTTGGCCAGGCGCAGGTAGTGCAGCTCGGCGCCGTAGGCGCAGTCGTTCATCACGACGACGACGAGCGGGATGTCCTCGCGAACCGCCGTTTCCAGCTCGCCGAGGCTCATCAGCAGTCCGCCGTCGCCGATCACGAGCACGGTGGTCGATTCGGGTCGCGCCTTCGCGAAGCCCAGCGCGGTGCCGAAGGCCATGCCCACCGAGAAGAAATCCCAGGCCGTCTTCAGCCGGTCGGGACCCTGCACCGAGAGATAGGGCAGCACCTGCACGAAGTTGCCCGAGTCGAAGACGAGATTGCGATCGGGCGGCAGCAGCCGGTCGAGCTCGAGCGCGAGCGAGCGCGGGTCGACGGTGCGCGGCGTGTGCTCGGCGCGGAATTCGCTCGCCCGGTCGAAGTGCGCGAGCCGCAGGCGGTCGTCCTCGTTGCGGAACGGCTTGTCGCCGTCCGGCCGTTCGGGCAGCACCTGCAGCAACTGTTCGGCGACGACGCGCGCGTCGCCGACGACGGCGACGTCGGCCGGGCCCCAGCGGCCGATGTGGCTGCGGTCGCGATCGACGTGGACGATCGGCGCGCCGGCCGCCAGCGCGGCGCCCGCACTCGTCGTGCGCTGGTTCAGGCTCGCGCCGAAGGCGACGATGCAGTCGGCCTCGTCCATGAAGCGCCGCCCGGCCGAATGCGAGAACGAGCCGATCAGGCCGACGTCGAAGGGGTGGCCGCGAAACAGGTCCTTCGCCTTCAGCGACGTGGCGAGCACGGCGCCCACGTGGTCGGCCAGGCGCACGATCGCCTCGCGCGCACCAGCCCGATGCGCGCCGACGCCGCAGACGAAGAGCGGCTTGCGGCTGCGCTGCAGCAGCGCCGCGGCCGCGGCGATCGACTGCGGCGAAGCCGCGCCGGTGTCGCGCCGCGGCGTCGGCGACGCGGGCGCGGCGGGCCGTCGCGGCTCGTCGTCGATCTCCGCGCACTGCACGTCGATCGGCAACAGGAGCGCGACGGCGCGCCCGAGCCGGGCATGCTCCACCGCCTGGCGCAGCGTGTCGCGTGCGCTCTCGGCAGACCGGGCGACGAAGGTGGGCAGGCCGGCGGCGCGCAGCACCGCTTCGGCATCCAGCGCCTTGCCGTCGGGTCCCGGTTCGTCGCCGCGGGGAGCGCCGCACGGCGCATCGCCGAACATCAGCAGCAGCTTCGAGCCGGTGCGGCTGGCGTTGACGGCGCCGTGCAGTCCGTTCGCCGTCGCCGGTCCGCGTCCGACGATCGCCAGTCCGAGCTCGCCGGTGGCCGAAGCCCAGCCGTCGGCCATCGCGATCGCGTTGTTCTCGTGTCGGGCGGCATGGAACGGGACCCCCATCGCATCGAGCGTCGAGACGAGCTGCATCGTGTCGTCGCTCATCAGTCCGAAAACGGGTGCCTCGAGCCCACGCAGGTCGTGCGCGAGCGCCTCGTAGACGGGGATGCGTCGCACGCCCGCGCCGGCGCTGCGGGGGGTCTCCAGTGCAGGGCTTGCCGACATCTCGTTCTCCCTCTTTAAGAAGTATGAAGAATACATCTTAAGGCCCGAGTTTTCGATAGGGGAAATGCATCGCGTGTCGTGCGCCGTGATGGTGCCGCCCTGCGTCGCCAGGCGCGGTAGCATGCATCGTCGTGGTGCATTTCACCGCTGCACGCATCGGATGGGCATGGCATGCATCGTGCATTGTTGTGCACGAGCACCTTTGATGCGGAGCGCGAAAGAGCCCAGAATCGCGCCTTCCCGAACGAACCCCCCATTCCCTCCAGGAGATTCCCGACCATGGCTGCTACCGCCCAGGACGTGATCCGCATGATCACGGACAACGAAGTGAAGTTCGTCGATCTGCGCTTCACCGACACGCGCGGCAAGGAGCAGCACGTGTCGGTTCCGGTCAAGGCCTTCGGCGCCGAGAAATTCGAGACCGGCCACGCCTTCGACGGCTCGTCGATCGCGGGCTGGAAAGGCATCGAGGCCTCCGACATGCTGCTGATGCCCGACCCGGAGACCGCCTGCCTCGATCCGTTTCGCGAGGAGCCGACGCTGCTGCTGTCGTGCGACGTGATCGAGCCGTCCGACGGCGTGGGGTACGCCCGCGATCCGCGCTCGATCGCCAAGCGTGCCGAGGCCTACCTGAAGTCGAGCGGGATCGGCGACGAGGCCTATTTCGGTCCCGAGCCGGAGTTCTTCATCTTCGATTCGGTCACCTGGTCGATCGACATGTCGGGCTGCTTCGTGCGGATCGCGTCCGAGGAAGGCTCGTGGTCGGCCGGTCGCGAGATCGAGGGCGGCAACCTTGCGCATCGCCCGGCGGTGAAGGGCGGCTATTTCCCGGTGCCCCCGGTCGACTCGTTCCAGGACATCCGTTCGGAGATGTGCCTGATCCTCGAGCAGATGGGGATTCCGGTGGAAGTCCATCACCACGAGGTGGCCGGCGCCGGGCAGAACGAGATCGGAACGAAGTTCTCCACGCTGGTGCAGCGCGCCGATTGGCTGCAGCGAATGAAATACGTGATTCATAACGTCGCGCATAGCTACGGCAAGACCGCGACGTTCATGCCGAAGCCGATCGTCGGCGACAACGGGTCGGGGATGCACGTGCACCAGTCGATCTGGAAGGAGGGGCAGAACCTGTTCGCCGGCGACCGCTACTCGGGGCTGTCGGACTTCGCGCTGCACTACATCGGCGGGATCATTCATCACGCGCGCGCCCTGAACGCGCTCGCGAACCCGACGACGAACTCGTATCGCCGGCTGGTTCCGCATTTCGAGGCACCGGTGAAGCTCGCCTATTCGAGCCGCAACCGCTCGGCGTCGATCCGCATTCCCTATGTGCCGAGCCCGAAGGGCCGGCGCATCGAGGTGCGCTTCCCCGATCCGATGGCCAACCCGTATCTGCTGTTCGCGGGAATGATGATGGCCGGCCTGGACGGCGTGCAGAACCGGCTGGATCCGGGCGAACCGGCCGACAAGAACCTCTACGACCTGCCGCCGGAGGAGGAAGCGCGCATCCCGACCGTCTGCGCCTCGCTCGACCAGGCGCTCGAGGCGCTCGATCGCGACCGCGAGTTCCTCACGCGCGGCGGCGTCTTCAGCGACGACATGATCGACGCGTACCTGGCGCTGAAGACCGAGGAAGTGCAGCGCGTTCGGATGACGACGCACCCCGTCGAGTTCGAGCTTTATTACAGCCTGTGAGCGCGCGGGTCGGGCGCGACGTTCCGCAGGTCGGTCGGCCGTTCGGACGCCTTGGATTCGGTGCGCGGGCTGTCTTACACTCGGACGCCCGCCGCACAGGATCGCTTCGTCCATGACCGTCCGCTACCGTTTCGCGCTCGCCGCGTGCGTCCTTGCCGGCACCGGCCTCGCCGCATGCCTTCCGTCGGCGCTCGCGCAGGTCTATCGCTGCGACTCGCCCAACGGCGTCCCCGTCTACCAGGGCACGCCGAAGGGCGAGAACTGCCGGCCGGTCGATCTGCAGCCGTTGACGACCATCCCCGCGCCGAAGCTGCCCGCGGCCCAGGGCGCCCCGGCGCCGTCGCCGGCGAGCCGCGTTTCGTCGGCGCGCCCGTCGCCCGAGGGCTTCCCGAAAGTCGATGCGGCCGCGCAGCGCGCGCGCGACGACGACCGTCGGCGCATCCTGGAGGACGAGCTGCAGAAGGAGCAGGCGCGGCTCGACGAGCTCAAGGCCGAGTACAAGGACGGCGAGCCCGATCGGCTCGGCAACGAGCGCAACTATCAGAAATACCTCGACCGGGTCGCGCGGCTCGAGGAGGACATCGCACGAACCGAGAGCAACATCGCGTCGCTGCGCCGCGAGCTGTCGACGATCCGTCCGTAGCGGCGCCGCCCGGCGGGGCGACGCCCTTCGCGGCGCTCGACTGGCTCGTCGTCGCCGTCGTCGTCCTCGACGCACGCGGTCGCGTCCGGTTCCTCAATGCCGCGGCCGAGCAACTGCTCGGGCTGTCGCGGCGCCAGGCGCTCGGGCGCCGCTTTGCGGCCCATTTCGTCGACGCGCAGCCGCTCGAGCGCCT
>DATGRE010000075.1:0-23829 GCA_035303885.1 Zeimonas sp.
GATCGCCCGTACCGGCCGAACGACGTGATGGACGAGGTGCTGTGGACGCTGCCGGCGGCCAAGGCGCTGCTGAACAGCCCGGCGGTGCAGATGGTGCGCTGGGCGCAGGCGCGCTTCCCGGCGCTGTACCCGGGCGGCGTCTTCGACAGCGCGCCGTTGATGCGCCCGCTGCGCGTACCCGACGACGAGGCGGCGCGATGACGGTCGCCGAATGGAGCGGCGTGACGAAGCGCTACGGGCGCATCACCGCCGTGCAGGACGTCTCGCTGTCGCTGCGGGCCGGAGAGGCGACCGCGCTCGTCGGCCACAACGGCGCGGGCAAGACGACGCTGATCAAGCTGATGCTCGGGCTCGTCCGGCCCGAACGGGGGGCGGTGCGCGTGCTCGGCGTCGATCCGGCGGGCGCGCGCGGCGCGGCGGCCCGGCGAGCGCTCGGCTTCCTGCCCGAGAACGTCGCGTTCCACGCGTCGCTGACGGCGCGCGAGTCGATGGCGTTCTACGCGCGGCTGAAGGGCTGTCCGGTGCGCGAGAACGATGCGCTGCTCGAGCGCGTCGGCATCGCGCACGCGGCGGGCCGGCGCGTGGCGACGTACTCGAAAGGCATGCGCCAGCGGCTCGGCATCGCGCAGGCGCTGATCGGCTCGCCGCGCCTGCTGCTGTTCGACGAGCCGACCAGCGGTCTCGACCCCGATTCGCGCGCCGAGGTCTACGAGACGATCGACGAGCTGCGCGCGAGCGGCGCGACGGTGCTGGTCTCCACGCACGCGCTCGAGGAGATCGAGCGCCGCGTCGATCGTGCGGCGATCGTGCACCGCGGCCGGCTGGTCGCCGCCGGCTCGCTCGACGAGCTGCGGCACGGCGCGCAGGCGCAGCTGCGCGTGCGGCTGCGCGTGCGGCCGTGCTCGACGTCGACGGTGCTCGCGCAGATGCCCGAAGCGGTGCGCTGCCTCGAGCGCGACGTCGATTCGCTGACGCTGCTCGCGCCGGCCGACGCGAAGATGCCCGTGCTGCGCGCGATCGGTGCGCTCGGCGAGCTCGTCGAGGACGTCGATCTCGAGGCGCCGGGGCTGCAGCAGCTGTACCGGCACTGGATCGAGTCGAGCGGGGTTCCATCCCCGGCGGAGCGGCCGTCGTGAACGCCGTGACGATCGCGCTGCACGAGCTGCGCATCGGCCTGCGCAACCGGTGGGTGGCGGCGACCACCGTCGTGCTCGCGGCGCTCGCGCTGTCGCTCGCGCTGCTGGGCAGCGCGCCGACCGGCATCGTGAAGACCGATCCGGTGGCGGTCGTCGTCGTGAGCCTTTCGTCGCTCACGATCCTGCTCGTGCCGCTGATCGCGCTGATGCTCTCCTTCGACGCGATCGTCGGCGAGCACGAACGCGGCACGCTCGCGCTGCTGCTGTCGTATCCGGTCTCCCGCTGGGAGGTCGTCGTCGGAAAGATCGTCGGGCAGACGACGATCCTCGGCTGCGCGACCGTCGCCGGATACGGCGTCGCGGCGCTCGCGCTCTGGTACGCGCGCGGGCCGGCGCAGCCCGCCTGGGGTGCCTTCGCGGCGATGGTCGGGACCTCGATCCTGCTCGGTGCGAGCTTCGTCGCGCTCGGGTGCCTGGCGAGCAGCCTCGTGCGCGATCGGGCGACCGCGGCCGGGATCGCGGTCGCGCTGTGGCTGTTCTTCGTGCTGCTGTACGACACGGCGCTGCTCGGCGCGCTCGTGGCCGACCAGGGCCGGACGATCGGCCGCGAGGCGCTCGACCTGTTGTTGCTGCTGAACCCCACGGACGCATATCGGTTGTTCAACATGAGCGCGAGCGACGCCGTCTCCGTCTACAGCGGGATGGCCGGCCCCGGCGACGCGAGCCGGCTGCCGATCGGCGCGCTGCTCGGCGCGCTCGTCGCGTGGGTCGTCGTTCCGTCGGCGGCGGCGGTCGCCGTGTTTCGCAGGAGGTCGGTGTGACGGCACTTCGCCTGCGCGGCGTCGTCGATCGATCGCGCCGCGGCTTCGATCGTGTACGCATCGGTGCGCGCGCCCTGTCGCTCGCGGTGCTGGCGGCCTCGGTCCTGCTCGCGGCCGGCTGCGATCGCGGGGGCGGGCAGGCGCCGCCGCCTTCGCCGAACGGGGTGCTCGCCGAGGCCACCGGCTATTACTGCGGCATGCTGCTCGCCGATCACGAGGGGCCGAAAGGTCAGATCCACCTTTCCGGACGCGAGGCACCGGTGTGGTTCTCGTCGGTGCGCGACACGATCGCGTTCCTGCGCCTGCCCGAGGAGCCGCGCGACATCACGGCGGTTTACGTCAACGACATGGCGCAGGCGAAGCGCTGGGACCAGCCCGAGGAGGGCGCGTGGGTCGAGGCGCACGAAGCGTGGTTCGTGCTCGGCAGCGACCGGATGGGTGGAATGGGGGCGCCCGAGGCGGTGCCGTTCTCGGTGAAGGAAGCCGCCGAGGCGTTCCGCGCGCGGCACGGCGGGCGACTCGCGCGGCTCGACGAGATTCCCGACGAGTACGTGCTCGGTGCCGTCGGCGCGGCGGCATCCGGGCACGGGACGGAGGGCCATTGAGCAGCGCGGCTCGTTCACACGACCGGGCGCGATCGACGACGGAGTGATTCGATGAAACCGTTTCCCGCTGTCCGGCGGCGTTTCCTGTCGGTGCTCGGCGCCTCGGCGGCGTTCGCAGCGCTGCCCTTCGCGCGGGCTGCGCAGCCGGACGTGCCGATGCCCGTCGTCTGGAAGGGCACCGCGCTCGGCGCACTCGCGTCGATCACGCTCGTGCACGAAGACCGGGCGCACGCTCGCGCCGTGCTCGACGACTGCGTCGCCGAGATCGAGCGGCTCGAGCGCGTGTTCAGCCTGTATCGCGCCGACTCGGCACTGTCGCGGCTGAACGTCGCCGGCGTGCTGCGCGAACCGCCGTCGGATCTCGTCGAGCTGCTGTCGACGTCGCTGTCGCTCGCGCGTGTGAGCGACGGCGCCTTCGATCCGACGATCCAGCCGCTGTACCGGCTGTACGAAGCGCATTTTCGGGCGCCCGACGCGGCGCCCGAGGGGCCGGACGCCGATGCGATCGCTCGCGTGCTCGGCCTCGTCGACCATCGTCGGGTCGAGCTCGCCGCCGACCGCATCGCATTCGGCGTGCGCGGCATGGCGCTCTCGCTGAACGGCATCGCACAGGGCCATGTCACCGATCGCGTCGCCGATCGCCTGCGTCGTGAAGGATTCGACGGCGTGGCGATCGACCTCGGCGAGGCGCGCGCCATGGGCCGGCGCGCCGACGGCAATCCGTGGACCGCCGTCGTCGTCGATCCCGAGCGGCCGTCGCGCACGCTGTTCGAGCTGACGATGGGCGATGCCCCCGGGCAGGTGCAGGCGCTGGCGACCTCCGCCGGTGCCGGCACGCGCTTCGGGCCCGATCCGCGCGTGCATCATCTGTTCGATCCGCGCACGGGCCGCAGCGCGAATCGCTACGCATCGGTTTCGGTGGCCGCCTCGCGTGCGACGATCGCGGACGGGTTGTCGACCGCGCTGTCGGTGGTCGCGCCGGCGCGCCGGCAGGCGCTTCTCGCCGCGCATGCGACCGCGCGTGCGTGGTTCGTGCACCCGGACGGGCACATCGAGACGGTGTCCGCGGCTTGAACGCGGGTTCGCGCCGCTGCAGGGCGCGCAAAGCGCGATCGGCGCCGCCTTATACTGGCGCCCGCGCATGATCATCGCTTCCAGGCCCCTCCGGTGACCGGTCCGAATCGCTGGCGGCTCGCGCTGCTGCGGGCCTTCGCGGCGCTCTGGATCGTCGCGGCGTGCGCGTCTGCCTTCGCGCAAGGCACTGCGGCACCGTCGCTGCTCGATTCGTTCCTCACGAAGACGCCTCCCGCCGACCTGTTCCCGGGTGCCGACCGCTTCGGGCCCTTGCAGGGAAGCCCGCCCGTCGCGCCGGCGTTCAGGGGGCCCGAACGCGTCGGCTTCGTCTATCTCGCGTCGGATTTCGTCGATGCGCGCGGCTACTCGGGCAAGCCGATCCACGTCCTCGTCGCGCTCGACAACGCCGGCACGGTCGTCGGTCTGCGCATCGCCGAGCACAGCGAGCCGATCCTGATGGTCGGCGTTCCCGAACGCCGCATCGTCGAGTCGCTGGACCGCTACGTCGGGTTCAATCCGCTGCACGCGAGCGCGGCGGGAAGCGGGCCGCCACGGGCCGACATCGTCAGCGGTGCGACGGTCACCGTGCTGATCATCGGCGACAGCGTCGTACGCTCGTCGTCGCGCGTGGCGCGCATGCTGCAGCTCGGCGGCGCGGGCGTGGCGGCCGCGCCCGGCGCGGCGGGTGGTGCTGCCGGTGCGCCCGCAGCGGCCGGCGCTTCCGGTGCGGCGCGTACCGCCGGCCCGGGGACTCCGCCCGGCGGACGCGTCGTCGATCCCGAGGCGGGCAGCGTGGCGAGCTGGGAAGCGCTGCGTGAGCAGGGCGCGATCGCGCAGCTGCGCGTGACCGTCGGCGAGGTGAACCAGGCCTTCGTCGACTCGGGCAACGTCGAGGCGGCGAAGCTCAGGCAGAGCGGCGCGCCCGACGATACGTTCATCGATCTGTACGTCACGCTGATCTCGCAGCCGGCGATCGCGCGCAGCCTGCTCGACGCCAACGAGCAGGTGGAGCTCCAGCGAATGCTCGCGCCCGGACAGCACGCCGTGCTCATTGCCGCGCGCGGGCCGTACTCGTTCAAGGGGACCGCGTGGTTTCGCGGGGGCATCTTCGATCGCCTCGAGCTGGTCCAGGGAATCGAGACGATCCGCTTCTGGCGACGGCATCACCTGCGCATCGGGCGCCTCGTCGCCAGCGGTGCGCCGGATCTTCGCGAGATCGGTGCATTCGCGATCCCCGAAGGCGCCGAATTCGATCCGACCGCTCCGTGGGAGCTGCGCCTGCTCGCGCAGCGGCCGGTCGGCAAGTTCGACCAGGCCTTCGTCACGTTCACGCTGCCCTATCGATTGCCGGAGTCGTACACGAAGGTGGCGCAGCAGCAGTCACCGGCCTCCACGGGCGGCCAGGTGACGGTCGATCCCTTGGCCGCCGGAGCCCCGGCGGTGGTCGACGACGCCGAAGCCGCGCCGCTGTGGCTCACGATCTGGGAAAGCCGGGTCGCCGCGATCGCGGTGCTCGCGCTGATGCTCGCGGCGCTGACGATCATCTTCTTCTTCCAGGACCTGCTCGTTCCGCGCGAGAAGCTGTTCGACCGCATCCGTCTCGTGTTCCTCGCGGTGACGCTGCTGTGGCTCGGTTGGGTCGCGCAGGCGCAGCTGTCGGTGGTCAACGTGCTCACGTTCGTGAGCTCGCTGCGCACGGATTTCCGCTGGGAGTCGTTCCTCGTCGACCCGCTGATCTTCATCCTGTGGTGCTCGGTGGCGGCGGCGCTGCTGTTCTGGGGGCGCGGTCCGTTCTGCGGCTGGCTGTGTCCGTTCGGTGCGCTGCAGGAGCTGACGAACCGGGCGGCGCGGGCGTTGAAGGTGCCGCAGCTGAAGGTGCCGTGGGGCGTGCATCAGCGGCTGCTGCCGACGAAATACATCATCTTCCTCGGCCTCTTCGGCGTGTCGCTGGGCTCGCTCGCGTGGGCCGAGCGCTTGTCGGAGATCGAGCCGTTCAAGACGGCGATCGTGCTGCGCTTCGTGCGCGAGTGGTGGTTCGTCGCGTTCGCGCTGGCGCTGCTGGTGGCGGGGCTGTTCATCGAGCGCTTCTTCTGCCGCTACCTGTGCCCGCTCGGTGCGGCGCTCGCGATTCCGGGGCGCATGCGCATCTTCGACTGGCTGCCCCGCTATCGCGAGTGCGGCAATCCGTGCATGCGCTGTTTCAACGAGTGCCCGGTCGGCGCGATCCACCCCGAAGGGCACATCAGCCCGAACGAATGCATCGGGTGCCTGCACTGCCAGGTGCTGTACCACCACGACTACAAGTGCCCGGTGCGCATCCAGCGGCGGGTCAAGCGCGAGAAGCGCCAGGCGATGGCAGGTGGTGCTCCGGCGGCACCGGCCGGCGTCGAGAGCGTGGTGACGGTGCATCGCCGGCGGTCGGTGTCGCTTCGGTGACGGGCGCCGCGCAGGCCCGGCGACGTGCCGGGCGCGCGCTCTTGCGCGGCGGCCGTATCCGCGGGCGCTGAGCGAGTACACTTCCCGCGCCGTGTCGTCGCGCCCCCTCGTGCAGGTCTTCGCCAATCGCCGCATCGCGGCGATGCTGCTGCTCGGTTTCGCCAGCGGCCTACCGCTCGCGCTGTCGGCCGGAACGCTGCAGGCGTGGCTGACCGTCGAAGGGCTCGACGTGAAGACGATCGGCTTCTTCGCGCTCGTCGGCCTGCCGTACACCTTCAAGTTCGCCTGGGCTCCGCTCGCCGACCGCTTCGAGCCGCCGCTGCTCGGGCGCCGGCGCGGCTGGCTTTTCGTCTCGCAGCTGCTGCTCGCCGCGCTGTGCTTCCTGATGGCGACGCTCGATCCGGGCGCATCGGTGCACGCGGTGGGCGCCTGCGCGGTCGCGATCGCGTTCCTGTCGGCGTCGCAGGACATCGTCTTCGACGCGTATCGCACCGATCTGCTGCCCGACGAGGAGCGCGGCGCGGGTGCCGCGGTGTCGGTGCTCGGCTATCGGATCGCGATGCTCGTCTCCGGCGGGCTGGCGATGATCGTCGCCGATCAGTGGCTCGGCTGGCCCGGGATGTTCCGCGCGATGGGCGTGCTGTTCGCGCTGCTCGCGCTGGTCACCGCGTGGGCGCCGAGAGTGCCGGCGACGGAGCGGCTCGCCAGCGACGTGCGCGCCGAGCTCGTCGGTTTCGCCGCGATGCTCGTCGCCGGCTTCGCCACGTTCTGGCTGCTGCGCCGGCTGCCCTGGGAGTGGATCGGTAGCGGCCGCTTCGCCTCGCTCGCCGCGGACACGATCGTGCTCGTGCTCGCCTGCGTCGCCGCGCTGCACGCGGCGCGGCGCGCGGGCTTTCCGTCGTTCCTCGCGCCGTGGGATGCGTTCTTCCGGCGCGAGCGGGCGGTGGCGCTGCTGGCGATGATCGTGCTGTACAAGCTCGGCGACGCCTTCGCGGGGAGCCTGTCGACCACCTTCCTGCTGCGTGGTGCCGGCTTCACGCCCACCGAGGTCGGCGCCGTCAACAAGGTGCTGGGCATGGCGGCGACGATCGTCGGCGCGCTCGCCGGCGGCGCGTGGCTGGCCCGGCGCCCGCTGTATGCGTCGCTGATGCTCTTCGGCGTGCTGCAGGCGGTATCGAATTTCGGCTACTGGCTGTTGTCGATCGCGCCGAAGAGCTATGCGCTGATGGCGGCCGCGATCGGCTTCGAGAACCTGTGCGGCGGCATGGGAACGGCGGCGTTCGTCGCGTTCCTGATGGCGCTCACCGAGCGCCGCTTCTCGGCTGCGCAGTACGCGCTGCTGTCCGCGCTGGCGGCGGTCGGACGCGTGTACGTCGGACCGGTATCGGGCGTGTACGTCGACGCCTTCGGCTGGCCGTCGTTCTTCGTGTTCTCGGTGCTCGCCGCGCTGCCCGGGCTCGTGCTGCTGCGCTGGTTGCGCGACGACGTGAGAAGGCTCGATGCGGGGCGCGAGCGACCGGCGGACGGGCAGCCGTCGGCGGACGATGCCGCCGCGCGCGCCGCACCGGCGGCGGCGCGCCGCTGAGATCCGGCACTCGAGCGCTCAGGCGCGCGGCCCGAGCTCCTGGTGCAGGCACAGGTAGTTGCCCTCGGAATCGCGGAACCAAGCGGCCTTCTCGGAGCCGAGCACGCAGACGTGATTCACCGTGCGCAGCTGCGGCAGGTCGTAGTCCTCGAAGACGACGCCTTTCGCCTCGAGCTCCGACAGCTCCCGTTCGAGGTCGCTCACCTCGAAGCTCAGCGCGGTGTGCGCGGCGGGGCGAGCGTCGGGCCGCGGCAGCAGCGCGAGCACGACGTTCTGGCAGCGATAGCGCAGCGCGCCGTCGGGCGCCGCGCCGAGCGGTTCGAGACCCAGCTTGTCCTCGTAGAAGCGGCGCGCGCGATCGAGATCGGCGACGGGCAGCATCGTGGTCACGGGAGCCGTGCTCAACATCGCAGTCTCCGTGCAGGGAAGGGCCTTCCGATTATTCGCCGATCCGCACGCGCCGGAAAGCGGCACTGCACGTTCCCTGAGCCGGCGCAAGAATCGCATCCGGTGCGCGGTGCACAATAACGGGTTTTGCCAACCTGGGGATTCCTGCCGTGAACGAAGTATTCCTGTGCGATGCCGTTCGTACGCCGATCGGCCGATATGCGGGCGCGCTGTCGGCCGTGCGAGCCGACGATCTCGCCGCGGTGCCGCTGAAGGCGTTGCTCGACCGCAATCCCGACCTCGATCCGTCGGCCGTCGAAGAAGTGATCCTCGGCTGCGCGAACCAGGCGGGCGAAGACAACCGCAACGTCGCGCGCATGGCGCTGCTGCTGGCCGGCTATCCGGTCGAGGTGCCGGGCGCGACCGTCAACCGGCTGTGCGGCTCCGGAATGGACGCATTCGGCACGATCGCGCGCGCGATCCGCTGCGGGGAGATCGAGCTGGGCATCGCCGGCGGGGTGGAGAGCATGTCGCGCGCGCCCTTCGTGATGCCGAAGGCGACGAGCGCGTTCGCGCGCGAGAGCGCGATCTACGATACGACGATCGGCTGGCGCTTCGTCAACCCCGCGATGAAGCGGCAATACGGCATCGACTCGATGCCCGAGACCGCAGAGAACGTCGCCGTCGAGCACCGGATCTCGCGCGAGGACCAGGACGCGATGGCGCTGCGCAGCCAGCAGCGCGCCGCCGAGGCACAGCGCAACGGCTTCTTCGCCGAGGAGATCGTTCCGGTGACGATCCCGCAGCGTAAGGGTGATCCGGTCGTCGTCGACCGCGACGAGCACCCGCGCGAGACGTCGATCGAGGCGCTGGCGAAGCTCAGGCCGATCGTTCGACCCGACGGGACCATCACCGCGGGCAACGCCTCGGGCGTGAACGACGGCGCGGCCGCGCTGATCCTCGCCACCGAGTCCGCCGCGCGGCGCCACGGCCTGCAGCCGCGCGCGCGCTTCGTCGCGATGGCCACCGCCGGCGTCGCGCCGCGCGTGATGGGCGTCGGACCGGCGCCGGCGGTGCGCAAGCTGCTCGAGCGCACCGGTCATGCGATCGCGGACGTCGACGTGATCGAGCTGAACGAGGCGTTCGCCGCGCAAGGTCTCGCCGTGCTGCGCGAGCTCGGCGTGCCCGACGATGCCGCGCACGTCAATCCGAACGGCGGGGCGATCGCGCTCGGGCATCCGCTCGGAATGTCGGGTGCGCGCATCGTGCTCACTGCCGCGCACCAGCTGCAGCGAACCGGCGCGCGCCGCGCCGTTGCGACGATGTGCATCGGCGTCGGCCAGGGCATCGCGGTGATGATCGAGCGCGTCTGAGACGGCCTGCGTCGTCCTCGCCGCCGGCAGGAAGGAGGCATGCGCGTCGGCGCCGCGCGCGAGGGATCGCGTGACGGATCGAAGCGCGGGACTTGAAATCCGTCGGTCGTGCCCGGACTTTCTTGCCGTAGCACCGGGCACCGTGGTTCGATGCCCGGTGTGGCCATGACGACCGATGCAAGGAGGTAAACGATGACGCGATTGTCCGTGTACGACCCGTTCGCCGACGTGTTTCCCGAGCTGTTTCGCGGCTTCTTCCAGCCGGTTGCGCGCGGCGCCGAAAGCGGCGGCCTCGAGATCCGACTCGACGTCAAGGAGACCGAGGGTCAATACGAGGTGCAGGCCGAGATGCCCGGCGTGAAGAAAGAGGACATCCAGGTGCAGATCGACGGCAACCGCGTTTCGATCGGCGCCGAGGTCAAACGGGAGTCGGAGAAGAAGGAAGGCGAGCGCATCCTGCGCAGCGAGCGGTACTACGGCTCGATCGGCCGTACCTTCCAGCTCGCTTCGGAAATCGACGAGGCCGCCGCCACCGCGAAATTCGAGGACGGCGTGCTGAAGCTGACGCTGCCGAAGAAGGCGGTGCCCACCTCGAAGCGCCTGCAGATCAGCTGATTCGCCGGGCGGCGCGTCGCGCCCGAGCCGGCCCGACGCTCACGCCGCCCGCAGCCTCGCCTCGTAGCCCGCCTCCTCGATCGCCTGCTCGATCGAGGCGGGCGGCCGGGTCGATTCGACGCGAACGGTTCCGCTCGCCAGATCGACCTCGACCCGCGCCTGCGCGTCGATTTCGCGCACCGCCTTCGTCACTGCCTGGGCGCAGTGCCCGCAGGTCATCCCTTTGACGTCGAAAGTCGTCATCGTGGGCTCCGGTTCGTTTCGTTCGGATTTGTAGCACAGGCGGGAGCAGGCCCGTGGCCTGCTGGGAGCGTTTCTTAAGCCTGCCCTAAGCCGCCGCATCCAACATTCGTCCGGTTCACGTTTGCAGTTCAGCCAGGAACCGATTCAAGGGAGTTTCAAGTGGAAGCCTTGCCTGTACGATTCACGATCGAATTGCCGGTGGAGCGCGCGGCAGCGTTGCTGCGCCGGGAGCTCGAGCGCGAAGGATTCATCGTCGCGGGCGAAGTTCAGCCGGAGGGTGAAGATCCGGAGGGCCGTCCCGGCTCGCTCGCGCTGTACGCGTATCACGGCCCGACGATGCAGTCCGCCGCGCGCGCCGACCGCAGGGTCGGCCTGTACATGCTGTGCGCCGTCACGATCCGCCCGGCCAGCCAGGGATCCAGCGAGATCCAGGGCGTGTCGCCGAGCCAGTTGGCGGGTGTCTGGGGCGGGCGTCGCCTCGAGCAGTATGCCGTCGCGCAGCGCCAGCACTTCGAGCGCGCACTCAGCCGGCTCGAGTTCGACTACGCGCCGGCCGAGGCGGGTGGCGCGCAGATGCGCCGCCGCGCCGCCTGAGCCCCGCGGTGCTCATCCGTCGCGACCGTCGAGTCGCGGCGAGGTGAGCACCGCCGCATATTTCCGCAGATAGACGGTGAAGGCGAGGCTCCACGCCGCCGCCGCCGCCGCGGTCCAGACCAGGTACGGCAGCGCCGGAATCAGCATCGGCGCCAGCCGCAGCAGGACCGCCAGCTGCACGAGCAGATAGGCGGTCGTCTCGATCGCCTCCGCCTTCAGCGGCCGCGCCGTGTGGCCGAGAGCGGTGCGGGTGATCATCCCGATGATTAGTCCGCCGATGGCGCCCACCGTGAGCGCGTGCACACCGGCCGACTCCGGCACCCATCCGAGCGCGCCCAGTCCGGTGAGCACGAGCCCGATCGGAATCCAGGCATACGAGACGTGCAGGATCCACAGGATCGGTGTGCGGCGCGTCGCCCGGGGATTCCAGCCGACGAGCCGTGCGAGCTGCAGCGCGGCGGCCAATGCGCAGGCGAGCGCGATCGCCGCGACCGGTACGGGCAGCAGCGCAAGCAGCAGCGCCAGCGCTGTGAGCGCGAGCGACGCGGCGTCGAGCCTGGCGTGACGCCACTGGCGCACGCCGCGCAGCGCATTCGCCGTGAAGGTCGGAATCACCCGGCCGCCGATCACGCAGATCAGCAGCACGACGGCGTAGACGAAGAAGCGGATCGCCTGCAGCGGCGAGACGTCGATGCGACCGGCGACCGCGAGATGGAACAGTGTGTTCGCGACGAGGAACGCCGTGAGCACGGCCAGCACGAAGACGTTGCGGTAGTTGCGCGCCTTGAGCAGCACCAGCCCGATCGCGACCATCGAGGCCACGATGAAGGCCGCGTCGAGCAGCATCGCGAGCGTGCCGGGGCCGGTGTAGTTGAACACGCGCGCGGCGATCCACAGGCCGGCGAGGGCGGCCAGCGGCGCCCCCGTGGGCGTCGGCAGGCCCGTCCAGACGCGACCGGCAGTGAGCAGGAAGCCGACGATGACGGCGAGCACGAAGCCGAAGGTCATTTCGTGCGCGTGCCAGAGCATCGCCGGGTACGCGGCGGGGGATGCGAGCAGACCGGCGAACTGCGCCACCCACAGCGGCACGGCGAGCGCCGCCCAGAACGCGGCGAGCAGGTAGAACGGCCGGAATCCGAGGCGAAACAGCGCCCGCCGGCCGCTTTGGGGTGCGGTGGGTCCCGGTTCGAGCAGCGGGACCAGGCCGCCGGGCGCGGATAGGGATTTCATCGAAGGCGCTCCGCTGGAAGATGCATGAATAGTACATCTTGTGCGCTGCGCGCTCCCCCTTCGGATCAATGTCCGTGCCGGTTCCCGTGGTGGCTGCCGCCGCCACCGGCCAGCGGACGCACGGGTGCCTTCACGTCGACGTGTTCGCGCGTGCCGTCGGCGTTCTCCACCGTGAGCCTCAGATCGACGTGCGTGCCCGCCTGCAGCGGCGCTTTCAGCTCGAGCAGCATCAGGTGAAAGCCGCCGGGGCGCAGTACGACCGGCTGGCCGGCGGGCAGTTCGAGTCCGTCGATCGAGCGCATGCGCATCACGTTGTTCTCCAGCGCCATCTCGTGGATCTCGGCGATGCCCGCCGCCGGGCTCTGCACCTCGACGAGCTTCGCGTTGCGGCTCGACGTGAGCGTCATGAACGCGCCGCTCGCCTGCTGCCCGGGAACGGTGGCACGTGCCCAGGGCTCGTCGACGCGGACTTCGGCAACGGCGGTGCCGGCGAGGGACAGCGAGAGCAGGGCGGCACCCCAGGCGAAAACGAAACGGGTGGAAACGGAACGGGTGTGACGCGAGACGAATGGTTCGGTTTTCATTGGAAATCCTGTTCAGTCGTACCGCGAAACGAGCGGAACGAAGCGCTCGGTTCGCGGCGGTCGGGAAGGTGGAAGGCGCGCGGCGGCGGGCCCCGCGCGAGCAACGCGTATCAGCCGCGCGGTGGTGCGCGCGCGGCCTGCGGGCGTGCCTGCGCCGCCGGCGGCGGCGGTGGCGGAGTGACGATCGGGGCTTCGTCCGACGCCGCGACGTGCAGCGCGTATTCGGCGTGCCGGGTCAGTGCCGGCGCGTCCGCGTCGACGGGCAGCGTGCAGAACGGACAATGCGCGGCGGGCGGCAGCGACCGTGCCGGCGCTTCCTGGTCGATCGCGCGTGCGAGCCGGTCGCGTGCGCCCTGCGGGTCGGCCGAGCAGAGCGGGCCGTGAAAGAGTTGTGCCCGCGAAACGCTGGTCCAGGCGTGGGCCAGCGAGGGGACGAGCGCCTGCAGCACGAAGGCCAGACAGGCGATCGCGGCGAGGACCCGGCTGCGACGGCCGCGACGGAATCGCTGCATCTCGCGCGCGATTATATCGGCGACGGAAGTGCGGAGCTCGGGCGGCACGCCGGGGCGGCCTCGAGACCCGGCGTGGACGCAGTCAGTCGCGCTCGAGCGTCTCGGCGATGCTGCGCGTGACCTTGGGCGGTTCGTCGCCGACGTGCAGCGCCAGCCGGCGCTGACGCAGCGCGATGTCGGAGGCCGTGAAGCGATCGAAGCGGCGCAGGTGTTCGACCCAGTTCTCGTCGACGAAGTACTCGATGAACCGGTCGGGATCGAGCGTGTCGCGAAACAGCTCCCAGGACAGCGCGCCGCCGCGCAGGCGGCTGCGCCGCGTCTCCTGCATCACGCTGCGGAATTCGTCGACGCGCGCCGGGTCGATGCGGTACTCGATCATGGTCAGGACGGGACCGGCGCCGGGATCGACCGGGTGCCGCGTGATCGGCGCTTTCCAAGACTGGGGCGTCAGGTCCTCCTCGACACCGCCGTCGATCGTGTGCCGCCGTGTGAGCCACAGCAGCCCCGTGCCGACGACCGCGGCTGCCGCGATGCTGATCCGCTCGTCGCTCCAGGCGGCGACCTGCCCCCAGAGCGCCGCGCCGAGCCCGGCACCGCCCATCAGCGCCACCTGGTAGATCGACATGCCGCGTGCGCGCACCCAGTCGGGCAGCGCGAGTTGCGCCGACACCGACAGCGAGTTCGCCGAGATCAGCCACGCGCCGCCGGCGATCATCATCATCGGCAACGCCAGCCACAGGTTCGGCGAGAAGGCGACCGCCGTCATTGCCGCGGCCTGCACCTGTGAGCCGTTGCGCAGCAGCTCGTCGCGTGTCCGGCCGCGGAACCGGGGCAGCACGAAGGCCGAAGCGATCGCCCCGACGCCCATCGACGCCAGCAGCACCGTGAAGGTCATCGCCGAACCGTCGTCGATGCGCCGCGCGAGCAGCGGCAGCAGCGGGATCAGCGCGGTCGACTGGCTGAAGAAGATCACGACGTGCAGCAGGACCGAGCGCATGCGGTCGGACTGGCGCACGTACTGGACGCCGACGCGAATGGCGCCGAGGAAGCGTTCGCCGGGCAGTGCGCTCGTCTTCTTCTCCGTCTTCCAGCGCAGGATCACCAGCGCGGCCGCGAGCGACAGCACCGCGTTCAGCACGAAGACGTATTCCGTGCCGGCACTGGCGATCAGCGCGCCCGCGACGATCGGCCCGATGATGCGCGAGGCGTTCATTGCCACGCCGTTCAGCGCGAGCGCCGCCGGCAGCTGAACGCGGGGCACCAGATTCGGCACGATCGCGGAGTACACGGGCCAGCGCATCGCCAGGCCGACGCCGTTCAGGAACACGAGGACGAGCAGCAGCACCGGATCGATGACGCCCGACAGCGTGGCCAGGCACAGCAGCGTCGCGGTGCCGGACACCCAGAACTGCGTGACGACCAGGAAGCGCCGCCGGTCGAGAATGTCGGCAAGCGCGCCGCTGCCCAGGCCGAGCAGGAACACCGGCATCGTCGAGGCGGTCTGCACGAGGGCGACCATCACCGGCGACGGCGTGAGCGTGCTCATCAGCCAGGCCGCGGCGACGTCGTTCATCCACATCGTCGTGTTCGCCACGAGCCATGCCCCCCACAGCATCCGGAAGACGGGCAGTGACAGCGGCGCCCACGCCGTCGTCGAGGGCACGGCGCGCAGCGGTGCGTCGGGCGGAGAGATCGGCAACGGGCAAGCTCCGGAACGACGCCGTCAATGCGACGGCGGACGGACGCGATTGTCGCTCAGCCGCCGCCGCCGTTCGTGGCCGGGGTCTTCGGCATCCCGTTTGCAGCACGATCCCTCTCGAAACGGAGGGACCGCAGATGAACGACTGCAAAGTGGCCGTGTTCGTGGGCAGCCTGCGTCAGGATTCCTACAACCGGCGTCTCGCGCGTGCGGTGGAGAAGCTGGCGCCGCAGACGATGACGTTCGACTACGTGCGCATCGACGACCTGCCGCTGTACACGCAGGACTTCGATGCCGACTATCCCGCCAATGCGCAGCGGCTCAAGCGCGATGTCGAGTCCGCGCAGGCGCTGCTGTTCGTCACGCCCGAATACAACCGCTCGGTGCCGGGCGTGCTGAAGAACGCGATCGACATCGCTTCGCGCCCCTGGGGCAAGAACTCGTTCGCCGGCAAGCCCGCGGCGATCATCGGCACGTCGATCGGCGCGATCGGCACCGCCATCGCGCAGCAGCACCTGCGGATCTCGCTCGGCTACCTCGACGTGCCCACGCTCGGGCAGCCGGAGGTCTTCCTGCATTTCCAGAACGACCTGATCGCGCCCGACGGCACGGTGTCGAACGACTCGACCCGCCAGTTCCTGCAGGGGTTCGTGGATACGTATGTGAGATGGGTCGGGCGTTTCGTCCGCTGACTGGGGAAGAGAAGGGGGAAGGGACAAGGGGGAAACAACGAGGAATGCGGGCGAACAAGCCTGCTCTTCCTCTTCTCCCGTCCCCCTTCTCTCTTCTCTTCCTCTACGGCCTCGCGATCCGCCAGGCGTCGTTGAACCCGTCGCCGGTGCGATCGCCGGGTTGCGTGTCCTTCACCCAGTAGTAGAGCGGGTGGCCCTTGTAGGCCCACTGCAGGCGCCCGTCGGAGCGCCGCACGATCGACCAGTCGCCGCTGGCGCGGGCGTCCGTGGGGGCGTAGAACGGCGGCCAGTTCTCGGCACACGGTCCCATGCAGGCGCTGTTGCCGACCGTGTCGCGATCGTAGGTGTACAGCGTCATGCCGTTCGCGCCGGTGAAGACGCCGTCGACCGTGCGTGCGGGGGCGTGCTGGTACTGTGCGCCCTTGTCCATGTCGGTGGACCAGGGCTGATTCGGCGCGCAGCCGGCGAGAATCGCGGTGGCGCTGACAGCGAGCATGAGTCGGGTCATATTCGTCTCCGGTGGGTGGACCCGCGATGCGCCGGTCCTTTGCATCGAAGACAGGAGCACGCGAGGTTCCCGGATCGATGCGTTCGCCCTGCAGCGCGTTCCCGCCGCCTCGTGAGTGTGCCCTTGGTGTCCTCCGGCTCCACGCCTCTTTCCGCAGACGCCGCCGCGCAGCGCGCGTTCGGCATCGTCTGCCTCGTGACGACGTCGGTCGGCTGGGGCCTGAACTGGCCGGTCATGAAGGCGCTGCTGCAGGAGTGGCCGCCGCTGTTCGCCCGCGGCAGCGCGGGCGTCGTCGCTGCGCTGGGCATCGGCGCGTTCGTCGTCGCGCGCGGCGGGTCGGTGGCGGTGCCCCGCGAATGCATCCCCCGGCTGCTCGGCGCCGCCTTCGTCAACGTCTTCGCCTGGATGGGTTTCTCGACGCTGTCGCTGCTGTGGCTCGATGCGGGCGAGGCCGCACTGCTCGTCTACACGATGCCGATCTGGGCGATGCTCCTCGCCTGGCCGGTGCTCGGCGCCCGGCCGAGCGCGCACGGTGGGGCGGCGGTCGCGCTCGGATTCGCCGGTGTGGCGCTGCTGCTCGGTGCGCAGGGGCTCGACGTCGGCGTGCAGAAGCTGCCCGGCGTGCTGCTCACCCTGTCGGCGGCGGTGCTCTTCGCGTTCGGTACCGTCGTCTGGCGATCGCCGCTGCCGATCGCGCCGCTGCCCGCGGTCGCCTGGCAGGTGGGGCTCGGCTGCCTGCCGATGCTCGCCTGGGGGATCTTCGTCGAGCAGCCGCGGCAAGGCCTTTCGCCGGGCGGCTGGCTGGCGATGCTGTACATGACGGCGGTGCCGATGGGCGTGTGCTACCTGAGCTGGTTCGCGGCGCTGCGGCGCCTGCCGCCGCAGACCGCGTCGATGGCGACGCTGCTCACGCCGGTGGTCGGCGTCGTCGCCGCGGCGGCGGCGCTCGGCGAACCGCTCGGGTTCGTGCAGTGGGGCGCGCTCGCGTTGACGCTCGGCGGGGTCGCGCTCGCGCTGCGCAGGCGCTGAGCCCCGTTCGGCTGCGTTGCCCCGGAACCGGGCGCCGGCGTAGCCTCGCCGGATGGACAGCGACGACTCGCGGCAGACCGGCGCTCGGCGAGCGAGCGACGAGCCGCGGAATGCCGGCGATCCGCGAGCGAGCGACGAGCCGCGGATCTGGACGATCGGCCATTCGTCCCGAACGATCGACGAATTCCTCTCGCTGCTGCGCACGCACGGCATCGAACGGATCGTCGACGTCCGGCGCCATCCGGGTTCGCGCAAGCATCCGCATTTCAATCCGGAGCCGCTCGCGGGAGCGCTCGCTTCGGCGGGCGTCGATTACCGTGCGTGCGCGGATCTCGGCGGACGCCGTGCGACGCGCGACGACTCGCCGCATACCGTCTGGCGCAATCTCTCGTTCCGCGGCTACGCCGACTACATGGACACGGCCGCGTTCGCGAATGCGCTGGAGCGACTGGCCGCGCTCGCCCGTTCGTCGCGAACCGCGATGATGTGTTCCGAGGCCGTGTGGTGGCGCTGCCATCGCTCGATGATCGCCGACGCGCTCAAGGTGCGGGGCTGGCAGGTGCTGCACGTGCTGGACGAAGCACCGGCGAAGGAGCACCCGTACACGTCCGCGGCGTCCGTCGTCGACGGCCGTCTGCAGTACGGTTCCGCGCCCCGCTGACCGGGATCCGTCCAGCCCGGAGGAATTCGATCGAGCGGAGGCGGACGACGCGAACGCGACCGCGCCGCGGCGCAGTGCCGCCGCCACGCAACGTCAATCGACGATGAACAGCTTCGCCCCGCGCTCGGTGCTCGAGCGATGCGGCTCGGCGCCGTCGGCCACCTGATAGCTCGTGCCCGGCGTGAGCGTGAAGCTGCGGCCGTCGGCGAGCTCGGTGTGCAGCTCGCCCTCGAGGCACAGCAGGATGTGCCCCTTCGTGCACCAGTGGTCCGCCCGATAGCCGGGCGTGTACTCGACCATGCGCACGCGGATCGGACCGAACTCGCGCGTGCGCCACCACGCGCGCCCGTGCTCGCCCATGTGCTCGGTCGGCTCGATCGTCGACCAGTCGGTCGTCCCGAACGGGATGTCGCTCATTCGCATCGTCGGCCGCTCCTCATCGCATCCGTTCGCGTCCCGTCGACTGCGGGTGCGCGGCAGGCGATACGGCTTCGCGCCGCGGCGCATCGCTCGGCGCGGCGCCGGGCAGCGGGGCATCCGCCGTCGGGGGCGTCTCCCGCACGCTCTGCGCGATGCCCCATTGCGCGAGCCAGTACGTGACCAGGATCCACAGAGACGCGACGGGCACCCGAGCATGGAATCGGTCGATCGCCAGCACGGCATCGGAGACGACGAAGAGCGCAGCGCCGATCGCGGCGGCCTGCGTGACCGGCGACGGATGTTCGCGCCATCGTGCGAAGGCCTGCGCGGCCATCGCGACGAGGACGACGACGTAGGCGAGCACCGCGCGACGCAGCCGGTCGGAAGCGGAGGACGCCCGGAGCGCCACGAGGACGGCGAGCGTGAACGTGGCGAGCGGCTTGGCGAATCAGTGTAGCAGCGTCCACGCGTCGACGATTCCGGGCGTCCGTTGCGCGGCACCGAGGATCGCGGCGAGGGCTGCGCCGGCGACGATCCACGCGCCGCGCCGCCAGGCGTTCGCTCGTCGGTCCGCTGCGAGCGGATCGACGTCCGCGGTGCTCACGAGCGCTCGCCGCCGGCGACGACCGGCGCGGGCGCCTCGCGCTGCGGCGCCGGCGGCGCGGACGACCGAATGCCGATCCATCCGGCCCACGCGGCACCGGCGAGCGCGGCCGCGGCGACGACCGAGGGGCCGAGCGAATCCGGCGGCACGATGCCGAACCACGACTGGGTCGCGAGCAGCGCGAGCGCCGTCCCGGCGTTGCGCGCGGCCTCGAGCCACGCGCCGATGCGCCGGCCCTCGAGCATCCAGCCGATCGTGGTGAGCGCGAGCGCGATCCACGCGAAATACGCGAGCACCTCGAGCGTCGTCGCGTGCGCGTGCCACTGCAGGAAGTGCACGGCGGCGGCGAGCACGAGCGCGAACTGCACGAACGCGTAGCCGTGCGCGGAGCGCGAAGCGTGGGGTGCGTAGCGCGGCCGGTCGAGCGGGAACGGAAGTCGCGGCGAGGCGTCCCGCAGGTCGTCGGGGCGCCAGCCGGTGCGGCTGACGAGCACGCGCAGGCGGTCGCGCCAGCGCCGCGTGTGCACGATGTCGTGGAGCATCCACGAATAGACCTCGACGTTCGCCCACAGCGGATTCCATGAGCGCAGCGGCTTGCGCGTGCCGTACACCGGGGGATCGGCGTCGTCTTCCTCGGCGTAGGTGCCGAACAGGCGATCCCAGACGATGAGGATGCCGCCGTAGTTGCGGTTCAGGTAGCGGTCGTTTACCGCGTGGTGCGCGCGGTGGTTCGATGGGCTGGCGAAGATGCGGTCGAACCAGCCCAGCCGCCCGACGTGCTGCGTGTGGATCCAGTACTGGTAGAGCAGGTCGACGAGGGCGACCGCTGCGAAGACCTCGGGCGGGACGCCGGCCGCCGCCATCGGCAGATAGAAGATCCAGCCGAGCAGCGCGCCGCTGCTCGTCTGCCGCAGCGCCGTCGACAGGTTGTAGTCCTCGCTCTGGTGATGCACGACGTGCGCGGCCCAGAGGATCGTGCGCTCGTGTCCCAGGCGGTGATGCCAGTAGTAGCAGAAGTCGTAGAAGACGAGCGCGAACAGCCACACCCACGCGCTGTCGGCGGGCAGCCGCCACGGCGCGATCGCGTCGAAGGCCCACGCGTACAGGCCGATGCGCAGCAGGCGCGTGAACACGCCGCTCACCTGCGAGAGCACTCCGAGGCCGATGCTGTTGATCGCGTCGTCGAGCCGGTAGGTGTTGCGTCCGCGCCAGGCGCCCCACGCGAGCTCGATCGCGATCAGCGCGAAGAACACCGGCGTGGCGAGCGTGATGATGCGTTCTTCCATGCCGCGCCTACCGGAGCAGGGCCGCGCCGGGACGCACGGGGCCGAGGCGCCCGCCCGCGTCGGGGCTCGTGGAGTTCATCGGGCTTCTCATCTTCCGAGGGTCTTCGACGACGGCGTCGGAATGGTGGTGCGACGATCGGATTTTCGAAAAGAGTACCCGATCGGGGCGAAAGGACGAGACGAACGCGGCGTTTGCGGGCCGCGACG
The DNA here is from genome assembly GCA_035303885.1 of Zeimonas sp. GTDB lineage: Bacteria > Pseudomonadota > Gammaproteobacteria > Burkholderiales > Burkholderiaceae_E > Zeimonas. The sequence continues at coordinate 20,302 of DATGRE010000075.1, forward strand.
CAAATCCCTGGGGCCATCGATTGCTGGGTACGGCCGAGGAGTGACGACGGTGGCCCACCCCGAAGGAAATCGAGCGAACGAACACGCCGGACGCTGGTCGCCCGCGCCACGCGGGCGCAGCCCCGAGCGGCCCGGCGGCGGGCCGAACATCCCCGGCCCGAACCGCCCCGGCGCCATGCCGCCGAGCCGCACCTGGCTCGTCTTCGTGGTGCTGCTGCTGGCGAACTACTTTCTCGTGCGCACGCTGTTCCCGTCGCCGGGCGATGCGATTCCGGTGCCGTACACGGCCTTCAAGCAGGAGGTCGCCCGTGGCAACGTCGAGGCGATCTACAACCAGGGGCAGTCGATCGAGGGCCGCTTCGTCGAGCCGGTCACCTGGCCGCCGCCCGGCGAGGAGAAGCAGGCGGCGCCCGGCGCGACGCGCGCCGAGCAGCGGCTGCACGACGAGCCGCGCACCTCCGACACCTTCACGACGGTGCTTCCCGCCTTCGTCGACGACGGCCTCGAGGCCTTCCTGATCGAGCACAAGGTCGAGATCAGCGCGGTGCCGATCCAGACCGGGGCGAGCCCGATCGCGACGCTGCTGTTCGGCTTCGGCCCCGCGCTGCTGCTGATCGGCGTCTACGTCTGGCTGTTCCGCCGCGCGCAGCAGGGGATGGGGATGGGCGGCGGCCTGATGGGCATCGGCAAGAGCCGGGCGCGCCGCTACGACCAGGAAAACGCGACGAAGGTCACTTTCGACGACGTCGCCGGCATCGACGAGGCGGAGAACGAGCTCGTCGAGATCGTTGATTTCCTGAAGGATCCGGCCAAGTACCAGCGCCTCGGCGGCACCGCGCCGAAGGGCGTGCTGCTCGTCGGCGCGCCGGGCACCGGCAAGACGCTGCTCGCGCGCGCCGTCGCCGGCGAGGCGGGCGTGCCGTTCTTCTCGATGAGCGGAGCCGAGTTCGTCGAGATGATCGTCGGCGTCGGCGCCGCGCGCGTGCGCGATCTCTTCAAGCAGGCACGCGAGAACGCGCCGGCGATCATCTTCATCGACGAGCTCGATGCCGTCGGGCGCGCCCGAGGCCAGGTGGCGATCGGCGGCTCGAGCGAGCAGGAGCAGACGCTGAACCAGATCCTCACCGAGATGGACGGCTTCTCGAGCCGCGAGGGGATCATCGTGCTGGCCGCGACGAACCAGCCCGACGTGCTCGACAAGGCGCTGTTGCGGCCGGGCCGCTTCGACCGCCGCGTCGTCGTCAACCTGCCCGACCGCCGTGGCCGCGAGGAGATCCTGAAGGTGCACACGCGGAAGGTGCCGCTCGACCCCGACGTCGATCTCGCCCAGATCGCGGCGTCGACGCCGGGGCTGTCGGGTGCCGACCTGAAGAACCTCGTCAACGAGGCGGCGCTGCTCGCCGCGCGGCGCGAGCTGGACACGGTGCGCGCGAAGGACTTCACCGATGCGCTCGAGAAGATCGTGCTGGGTCCCGAGCGCCCGCTGCTGCTCAGCGACGCCGACCGCGAACGCATCGCCTACCACGAGGCCGGTCACGCGATCCTCGGCCTGGTCGTGCCCGGCGCCGATCCGGTGCATCGCGTGACGATCGTGCCGCGCGGCCGCGCGCTCGGCGTCACCTACCAGCGGCCCGACGCCGACCGCTACAACTATCCGGAGGCGTACCTGCGGGCGAAGATCGTCGGCATGCTCGGCGGGCGCGTCGCCGAGGAGATCGTCTACGGCACGAAAACCACCGGGGCCGAGAACGACATCGAGCAGGCGACGCAGCTCGCGCGCAACATGGTCACGCGCTGGGGCATGAGCGACAAGCTCGGTACGGTGCAGCTCGCGCCGCGCGAGAACCCGTACCTGAGCGGGCCGTCCTACGGCAGCTTCGCCGGCGCCAAGCCGTTCAGCGAGGAGACCGCGCGCGTGATCGACGCGGAGGTGTTGCGCATCATCGGCGAGAGCCACGACGAGGCGATGCGGCTGCTGCGCAAGCACCGGCGCGAGCTCGACGCGCTGGTGGCGGCGCTGCTGGAGCGCGAGACGCTCGACGAGCAGGAGATCCTCGCGGTGACGGGGCTGCCGCCGGCGCCGCCGCTGGAGACGCGCCCGCTCGCCCAGCGGGAGGCGCCGCGCGAGGCCGAAGCGCTCAGCAATGCGGCGACGTCCAGCGCGACGCGGCGGCTGTAGCTGCGGGTCACCAGGTGTTGCGCAGCTCGCGCAGCTTCAGGAACACCGTCTTCGGATCGGGGCGCTCGGGCAGCTCGGGGAAACGCTCGCGCAGCTGCGCGATCACGCTGTCGCTGGTGAGCCGCAGGAAGGTGTTGATCCGCTTTTCCTGCTCGAGCGTCGTGACGATCGACCGCGCGGGATCGTGTCCCGCGACGCGCGGCAGCAGCTCGCGGGCGTCCTCGTTGTCCGGCTCGTGGGCGAGCGTGAACTTCAGGTTGTTCTCGATGTAGTCGTGCCCCGGGTAGATCCGGGTGTTCTGCGGCAGCTTCGCCAGCTGTTCGACGAAGGTCGTATACAGCTCGACCGGGTCGCCGCCGTTGTGGCAGTTGCCGGCGCCCGCGTTGAACAGCGTGTCGCCCGAGAAGAGCGCCGGCTCGTCGGTGTGCGACCTCAGGCAGATGTGGCACATCGTGTGGCCCGGCGTGTCCATGCACTCGAGCTCGACCGTGCGGCCGACCTTGATGACGTCGCCCGCCTTCACGCCGCGGTCGACGCCGGGGATGCGGCTGCCCGCCTTGTGGTGCGCGATCACCTTCGCGCCGGTGGCCGCGACCACCGCGTCGTTGCCGCCGATGTGGTCGAAGTGCTCGTGCGTGTTCAGGATCTGCGTGATCTGCCAGCCGCGCTCCTTGGCGACGGCCAGGCACTTCGCGTGGTCGAGCGGGTCGATCGCGAGCGCCTCGCCGGTTTCGGGGCAGGCGACCAGATAGTTGAAGTTGCGGTAGGCGTTTGCCGTCCAGATGCGCTCGACGAGCATCGGGTTCTCTCCTCGTTCGTTGCGGGGGGCGGCCCGGGGCGCGATGTGTTGCATACGCGTCCGGCCGCCGGTCGGGGTTGCGGGGCCGCTCACCGGTGCGGCGCGCGATCAGTCGGGATGATCGGCCGTAATTCGGCGCATGTAGCGTACGCGCACGCTATAGGCCGCCTTCCGAGGCCCGGGGAGCGGATTCGCTACGCGATCGTCGGGGCCTGAAGCACCCGAGTTTGCCACGAATCCGATCGGAGAAAAGATGAACAACCTGAAGATTTCCACGCGACTCCTCGTCGTCATCGGCCTGCTGTCGCTGCTGCTCGGAGCGATCGGCGTGCTGGGCCTGTTCGGCATCGAGAAGACCAACGCCAGCGTCGAGAACGTCTATCGCACCAAGACCATTCCGATGGGGCAGATCGCCGAGATCCAGGCGCGGCTGCTGCGCAACCGCCTGGCGATCGCGGTCGCGCTGGTCACTCCCGACCCCGAGACGATCCGGCGCAGCACGGCGGAGGTCGAGCAGAACATCGACGCCATCACGCGCGTGTGGGACGAG
>DATGRE010000076.1:0-3089 GCA_035303885.1 Zeimonas sp.
CCGATGAGTCCTACAATCGCGACAAGGGCGATCCGGTGTTTCATCGCCGACGACTCACAACGCACACCATCGCAGCGATCGCTGCATGAACGACACGACACCAAACTCGAGTCCGAGGATACCACGCACGGTCGACGCCGACGCCGAGCGTCGCGACGCACGCAACACGCTGATCGCGTGGCGCCGCTCGATGGCTCAGGAAGCCCGCCGCGCGGCCGACGCGGCGATCGGCGAGCGCATCGATCGCCTGCTCGCGACGGCGGCGCCGGCCGCGCCGGCGGTCATCGGCGCGTTCTGGCCGGTGCGCGGCGAGCCGGACCTGCGCGAGTCGATGGCGCGCTGGCACGCCGCCGGATTCGTGCTCGCATTGCCACGCGTGGTCGGTTCCGGTCGCGCGCTCGCGTTCGGGCGCTGGATCCCGGGTGCGCCGATGCGCACCGCCGAGTTCGACATCGCGGTTCCCGAGCCGTTCGAGACGCTGCAGCCATCGTTGCTGATCGTGCCCTGCGTGGGCTTCGATGCGCGCGGCTACCGATTGGGTTACGGCGGCGGCTTCTACGACCGGACGCTCGACGAGCATCCGTTGCCGGCGATCGGCGTGGCCTACGACCGGTGCGAGATCGAGCGCTTCGTGCCCGGCGCACACGACCGCCGTATGACGGCGATCGTCACCGAGACGCGGACGATCGTCGCCGGCTGAGCCGGCGCGGCGCAGCCGCCGCCAGGCTCAGGCCGGTTCGGACGGGCACGCGAACCGCGCGGCGACCTGCTCGCCCGGGTTCAGGCCGTAGGCGCCGTCGGCGAGTCCCCGCACGATCCGCACCTGGCCGTGTTCGCGATCCTTCGGATTCGCGAAGAGGTCGCGCTCGAAGGGCGCCGCGACCGGCGCCTTGTCGGTTCCCGTGAGCACCAGCACCCGCGGCTCGAGGCGACGGACGCGGTTCTGTGCGAGCACGACGGCGACCTCGCCGCTGGACAGCTCGACCAGGCTGCCGACCGGGAACAGCCCGATCGCCTGCACGAACTGCTCGACCAGCGGCTCGTCGAACGACGTGCCGCTCCACTCGTACAGGTTCATCAGCGCGTCCTGCGGTGCCGACGCGTTGGCATAGGCGCGCGAGGCGACGAGCGCGGCGAAGCTGTCGGCGATGGCGGCCATGCGGCCATAGACGCCGATCTCGTCGCCCTTCAGGCCCTTCGGATAGCCGGAGCCGTCGAGGCGTTCGTGGTGCTGCGCAATGCCCTCTTCGACCGCCTTCGCGAGGCGCATCGTCTGGCAGAGCGCCTCGAGGCCGAGCCTGACGTGCTCCTTGAGGACGTTGTGCTCGGATGGCGTCAGCATGCCGGGCTTCTCGAGCAGCGCCTGCGGCAGCCTCGTCTTGCCGATGTCGGCCAGCATGCCGATCGTGCACAGGTGCGAGAGCTCGCGTCGCGGCAGGCCCAGGTGTCGGCCCAGCGCAACCAGGTGAAGCGCGACCCTCAGGCCGTGCGAGCACGCATCGCGCTCGTCTTCGAGCAGCTTTGCAACCCACATCAGCGCGTCGGGGTTGTCGATCAGGCTGTCGACGATCTCGTCGACCGCGCGTCCGAACTCGTGCAGGTCGGGTGCGCGGCCGTCGCGCACGCTTTCCGTCAGCGCCTGCAGCTGTTCCGCCGCGCGCGTGAACGCCTCGCGTGCCCGCGGCAGTTCGTCCTCGATCGACGCGCGATCGACGTATCGGCGCAGCCGCGCCTCGGGCGGCAACTGCCGGCGGATCGCGTGGCGGACACGCGCCTGCGAGGCGCGCGTCTCGTCGGAGTCGGGGTCGTGGCCGGCCAGCCCGCGCAGCCAGCCGAAGGTGCGGCCCATCAGCGACGACCGCGGGTCGGCCGCATCGTTCGCCACCGCGGTCGCCTTGATGAAGCGCCGGAATCGCTGGCGCGTCTGGTTGCTGATCTTGACGTCGGAGCGGATGCGAACCGGCCGCGCGGCCGGGCCCTTGCGAAGGCTGGGGTCGTCGAGCACCGTGTCGAAGCGCAGCGGCTCCGACGGCCCGGCGTCGGCAGGGGATTCGAACGGATCGTCGGTCAGTTCGGCGGCACGGATCGCCTCGCCGAGGCTGGCGTCGGAGCGTTCGGGATCCACGTAGACGTAGCGGCAATAGCGTCGCAAGGTCTCGAGTTCGATCTGGCTGTCGATCCGGAACCCCTGCAACAGGAAAGGCGTGTCGAGCCACGGGCGGTCGAGCTCGGCCACGTACATGCCGCACTGCAGGCTGTCGGCGTGGACCTGATAGCGCGTGACCGGGACGGCGCCGGGGACGTGCGGTGTGACTGGCATGTTCGTGTGAGGCGGCGCCGTCCGCGGGCGCCAGGATCGGTTCGCGGTTCGGATCATGGTAGCCACGGTGGCGCAGCCGCACCAACGTTGCCGGCGCGGTGTTCGGGGCTCCGGCAACAGGAACCGACGAACGGGCGCGCGTCCGCCACCGGCGGGCCCGGCCGTCACCGGGCGGGGCCGGGCACGGGCGGGGCAGCCCCGGGCGCCGCGCGGGTCGCGGCCCGCGAAGGCGGACTCAGCCGACAGCCTCGAGGATCCGGCTGGTGATCGAGCTCTGGTTGAGCGTGTAGAAGTGCAGGCCGGGTGCACCTTCGGCGAGCAGCCGTCGGCACATCGCCGACACCACGTCGACGCCGAAATCGCGGATCGCGTCCGCGTCGTCGCCGAAGCTGGCCAGCTTCAGCCTGATCCAGCGCGGAATCTCGGCACCGCAGGCGTCCGAGAAACGCGCCAGCTGCGTGAAGTTGCCGATCGGCATGATGCCGGGCACGATCGGCACCTCGACGCCGAGCCTGCGCGCGTCGTCGCGAAAGCGCAGGTACGCGTCTGCATTGAAGAAGTACTGCGTGATCGCCGAGTCGGCGCCGGCCTTCACCTTGGTCGCGAAGGCCGCGAGGTCCTCGTGCGGGCTGCGCGCCTGCGGGTGCGTCTCGGGATACGCGGCCACCTCGATGCGGAACCAGTCGCCCGCTTCCGCGCGGACGAAGCTCACCAGGTCGTTCGCGTGGCGGAAGTCGCCCGCCTCGCGCATCCCCGACGGCAGGTCGCC
>DATGRE010000077.1:0-11688 GCA_035303885.1 Zeimonas sp.
GGGAATCGTCGAGAAGTAGGTCTGCACGAAGCGCTCGTCGTTGCGCCAGACGGTCTGCATGCAGCCGGGCGGCAGCGGCGGGATCACGGCGACGACGCCCTTCTCGTTCGTGCCGACCTCCTCTCCGGTGCGTTCGTCGAGCAACCGCAGGTCGTAGCCGTACATCGGCATGCCGGGCGAGCCGAACTTCGGCGGCGACTTCTCGATGCCGTGCGCGACGGAGAGGATCGGCCAGCCGGTCTCGGTCTGCCAGTAGTTGTCGATAACCGGCTTGCCGAGCGCATCGGAGATCCAGCGCGCGGTCGGCTCGTCGAGCGGCTCGCCGGCGAGGAACAGCACACGCAGCGACGAGAGGTCGTATTTCGACAGCCAGGACGGATCCTGCTTCTTCAGCACGCGGATCGCGGTGGGCGCGGAGAACATCGCCGTGACGCGATGCTTCTCGACCAGACGCCACAGGATGCCGGCGTCGGGGCGCAGCGGCGTTCCTTCGTAGAGGATGGTCGCCATGCCGGCGATCAGCGGCCCGTAGACGATGTACGAATGGCCGACGACCCAGCCGATGTCGCTGGTCGAGAAATAGGTTTCGCCGGCGTTGCCGCAGAAGATGTACTTCATCGACGCGGCGAGCGCCACCGCGTGACCGCCGACGTCGCGCTGCACGCCCTTGGGCGTTCCGGTGGTGCCGGAGGTGTACAGCGTGTAGCTCACCTCGTTCGACTCGAGCCACTCGATCGGGACCTCGGCGTCGAGATGCCGCTCGCGCAGCGCCGCGTAATCGACGTCGCGTCCCGGCACGCGCTCGAAGGGCGCCAGCCCTCGATCGACGATCAGCACCTTGTCGGGCGCGCGGCTGGTGATCGCGAGTGCCGCGTCGAGCAGCGGCTTGTACTCGATGATCTTGCCGGCACGCGAGCCCGCGTCGCTGCTGACGACGAGCGCGGGCTCGGCGTCGTCGATGCGACTGGCAAGGCTGTGCGAGGCGAAGCCGCCGAACACCACCGAGTGGATCGCGCCGATGCGTGCGCACGCGAGCATCGCGAACACCGCTTCGGGGATCATCGGCATGTAGATGAGCACGCGATCGCCGCGACCGACGCCGAGCGAACGCATCACCGCCGCCATGCGGACGACCTCGCGGTGCAGCTCGGCGAAGGTGTAGACGCGCGAGACGTCGACCTCGGTGGATTCGTAGATCAGCGCCGGCTGGTCGGCGCGCGTGGCCAGGTGGCGGTCGACGGCGTTGTGACACAGGTTCGTGCGTCCGCCGATGAACCAGCGCGCGAACGGTGGGCGGGAGTAGTCGAGTACCTGGTCGAACGGTTCGTTCCAGTCGATCAGCTGCGCCTGCTCGGCCCAGAACGACTCACGTTCGCGGATCGATCGTTCGTGAACCTCCTTCAACGTCGGCCCTGCCTCGGTCACGGCCATGGGATCCTCCTCCGGAAGCGGTATCGCGCATTCTACTTGTCCGCCGCCGACCGTCGGCTTTGACAGCGCCGACGCCCTTGCCTACGCTCGCGCGCATGCGAGCGAAGCCTTCTGCCCATCCCGCCCGCCGCGCCGTTGCCGGCTGCGCCGCGCTCGCGACCGTTCTCGTGCTCGTCGTGGCGAGCGCCTCGGCGCCGTCGCCCGCACGCGCGGCGCCCGGCGCGGGCGACGCCGTCGTCGCCGATCATGCGAGCCCCGGTGCGCAGCTGGTGCTGAACTCGCTGTCGCTGATCGGCGTGCGCTACCGCCTCGGGGGCGACTCTCCGGAAACGGGGCTGGACTGCAGCGGGCTCGTGCGCCACGTCTTCCGCGAGACGCTCGGTTTCACGCTGCCGCGCCGCTCCGAGGAGATGAGCCGTGCGGGAACGCCCGTCCCGCGCGAGCGGCTGCAGCCCGGTGACCTGGTCTTCTTCAACACGCTGCGCCGCGCGTTCTCGCACGTCGGGATCTACATCGGCGAGGACCGCTTCGTGCACGCGCCGTCCACCGGCGGACGTGTACGTGTCGAGTCGATCCGCTCGCGCTACTGGGCGCGCCGCTTCAGCGGCGCGCGGCGCATCGCACCCGAGCCGGTCTACGCGGCGGCCGTCGGCGAGCCGGCGGCTGCGCCGCCTGCCGCTGCCGAGCCAACCCGCGGGAACGGAACGTCGCTGCTCGACACGATCTATGCGTACTGAGCGGCGGCGCCGCCGCGGTGACGAGCGGATCCGATGCCCGCACGAGCCGATGCGCCGGTCTCCCTCTTCCGAACACCATCCTTATTGCGAATCCTTCTCGTTTCGATTACTGTCGCGCTTCGCGCCGCCCCGCTGCACGGCGAACACGAACCGAACGGAAGTCCGATGAACCGAAAAACGCTGTTTGCGCTCGCCGCCGGCGCACTGCTCGCCGTGGCCACCACGAGCTTCGCGCAGGAAAAGGTGTTGAACCTGTACTCGGCCCGCCACTATCCGAGCGACCAGCTGCTGTACGACGGATTCACGAAGCAGACGGGGATCCAGATCCGCCGCATCGAGGCCGGCGACGAGGCACTGCTCGAGCGGATGCGCAACGAGGGCGCGAACAGTCCGGCCGACGTCGTGCTGCTGGCCGACGCCGCCCGCCTGTGGAAGGCGCAGATCGAGGGCCTGTTCCAGCCGGTGAAATCGGAGACGCTCGAGAAGCGCATCCCGGAGAAACTGCGCGCCCGGGACGACGGAAACGGCAGCCAGTGGTTCGGCTTCTCGATGCGCGCGCGCATCATCGTCTACAACAAGGCCGACGTCGATCCTGCGCTCGTGCAGAACTACGAAGACCTCGCCCGCCCCGAGCTCAAGGGCAAGGTGTGCACGCGCTCGGGCGCGCACCCGTACATGCTGTCGCTGATCGGCGCGGTCACCGAGCACAACGGCGAGCAGAAGGCCGAGGAATGGGCCTCCGGCGTCGTCGCCAATTTCGCGCGCAAGCCGCGCGGCGGCGACACCGACCAGATCCGTGCGGTGGCCTCGGGCGAATGCGGCGTGGCGCTGACCAATAGCTACTACCTCGCGCGCCTGATGCGTTCGGACAAGCCCGCGGATCGCGAGGCGGTCGCGAAGGTCGGTGCCGTCTGGCCGAACCAGTCGAGCTACGGCACGCACGTGAACGTCTCGGGTGCGGGTGTCGCCAAGCACGCGCCGCATCGCGACAACGCCGTGCGCTTCCTCGAATACCTCGCCAGCGACGAGGCGCAACGGCACTTCGTCGAGGAGAACAACGAATGGCCGGTCGTGCCGACGGTGAAGCAGGCGAACCCGGCGCTCGAGGCACTCGGCGAGTTCAAGGCCGACGACCTGCCCGTATCGTCGATCGGCCGCGCGCAGGTCGCCGCGACGAGGATCATCGACCGGGTCGGCTGGCGCTGACGGGCGCGCCCTCGCCCACTCCGCGTGGAATTCGCGCCGGCCCGCTGCCGGCCCGCGCTCAGCCGTCGGCGAGCGCGGCGATCAGCTGGATCTCCACACGGCAGCCCGGCGCGGCGAGCTTCGCCTCGACGGTCGCGCGCGCCGGCGTGTGACCCGCCGGAATCCAGGCATCCCACACCTCGTTCATCGCCGCGAAATCGGCAATGTCGGTGAGATAGACGGTCGCCTGCAGGATGCGCGTGCGGTCGCTGCCGGCTTCGGCGAGCAGCCGATCGATCGTCGCGAGCACCTGCCGGGTCTGCCCGGAGACGTCGAGCGAGACGTCTTCGGCGACCTGCCCGGCCAGATAGACGGTGCCGCCGTGCCGGACCGCCTGCGACAGGCGCGGGCCGGTCTGCAGCCGCACGATGTCGTCGCTCATTCGCGGCCTTCGTCGAGGAAGCGCTCGACGGCGTCGATCTGCTCGTCGGCGATGATCGACGGCGCATGCCCCACTCCGGGGAACACCACCTCGCGTGCGCGCGGACCGCGGCGCGTCATCTCGGCGGCGGTGGCTGCGCTCAGCAGATCGGACTCGGCACCGCGCAGCAGCAGCGTCGGGACGCGGATCGCGTCGTAGGCCGGCCAGAGGTCGGGCGGCTCGAACTGGTGGCCCTTGAACGGCACGGCGATCGCCGGATCGTAGTGGAAGCCCCAGCCGCTGCCGCGCGGGACGAGGTAATGGCGCACCAGCAGCTCGAACTGCTCGTCGGTGTGCGGGCCGAAGCTGCGCATGCGCTCGCGCATGTCGGCGACGGCGGCCTCGCGCGTTTCGTAGAAGGGATCGTCGCCGACGTAGTCGGCGATGCGGTCGCGGCCGGTCTTTTCGAGCACCGGTCCGATGTCGTTGAGCACGAGGCGATCGATCGGATTGCCCGACATCGCGGCGAGCATCATCCCCATCAGCCCGCCCATCGACGTGCCGACCCAGGCGAGACGCTCGACGTCGAGGCGCGCGATCAGCGTGACGCAGTCGGCGATGTACTGCGGCAGCACGTAGAGCATCGGATCGGGCGCCCGATCGGAGCGACCGCGGCCGATCATGTCGGGACAGACGACGCGCCAGTTGCGCGACAGCCGGTCGGCGAGCGCGTCGAAATCGCGCCCGTTGCGGGTGAGCCCGTGCACGCAGACGACCGTAGGCGCTGCGGGACCCGCCTGCGATGGCCATTCCCAGTACGCCATCTTGTGCAGCCCGCGCACGCTGGCGCAAGTGACGGTTCGCAGCAGCGGCTCGTTCATCGCAGCGGACTCCTCGAGGATTTGGGCTCGCCGGCGGGCTCGGTGCGCCGCGATCGCGATGAAGATCGCGCCGGGACTTGGCCCTAAACTAGACGGACGATTGTACAGGGAGAGAACATGCTCGAAGGCAAGCTGGCGTTGGTCACCGGATCGACCAGCGGGATCGGATTGGGCATCGCGCAGGCGCTCGCCGCGAAGGGCGCGCGCATCGTGCTCAACGGTTTCGGCGATCCGGCCGAGATCGAACGGTTGCGATCGAAGCTCGCCGCCGATGCCGGCGTCGACGTCGACTACGAAGGCGCCGATCTCTCGAAGCCCGACGAGATCGAGGCGATGATCTCGCACATCGATTCGCGCCACGGCGGCGTCGACATCCTCGTGAACAACGCGGGCATCCAGTACGTGGCACCGATCGAGCGCTTCCCGGTCGACCGCTGGGATGCAGTGCTCGCGCTGAACCTCTCGGCGGCCTTTCACACCACGCGCATCGCACTGCCCGCGATGAAGCAGCGCAACTGGGGACGCATCATCAACATCGCGTCGGCGCACGGTCTCGTCGCGTCGACCGAGAAGGCGGCCTACGTCGCCGCCAAGCACGGGCTGGTCGGCCTGACGAAGGTCGTCGCGCTCGAGACGGCGGCCACCGGCGTCACCTGCAACGCGATCTGCCCGGGATGGGTGCTCACGGGGCTCGTGGCCAAGCAGATCGAGGCCCGCGCGCAGGCGAGCGGCCGTTCCATCGACGAAGAGCAGCGCGCGCTGTTGCTCGAGAAGCAGCCGTCGGGGCAGTTCGTCACGCCGCAGCAGCTGGGCGAGCTCGCCGCTTTCCTCTGTTCGCCCGCCGCCGACCAGGTGCGCGGCGCCGCCTGGTCGATCGACGGGGGCTGGACGGCGCAATAGCGCCGCGCGCACCGGCAGGATCCGCGATGGGCTTCGGCACGGCGCCATCGTCGACGCGCACGCGCCAATAGCGCCGATCGTCGATCCGCGAGCGCGCGATGCGCGGCGGCTCGCTCCGACGGAACTCGATCGCGATCGCGCCGTCGCGATCGGTGCGCAGCAGATCGATGCCCGCGTCGCGATAGCGTTCGACGACGCGCTGGGCCGGATGGCGGAAGCGGTTCCGGTAGCCGGCCTGGACGATCGCGCGCGCAGGGGCGACCGCGGCGAGGAACTCGGCGCTCGACGACGTGTTGCTGCCGTGGTGCGGTGCGAGCAGCAGGTCGGCGCGCAGGCCGTCGACGCCGAAGCGCTCGACGAGCGCGCGCTCCTGCCCCTGCTCGAGGTCACCGGCGAGCAGCACCGTCGCCGACGGCGCGACGATGCGCAGCACGCAGCTCGACGCGTTCGTCGGCGAGCGCACGCCGCGCGGCTTCTCCTCGCCGGGGTGCAACACCTCGAACGCGACCTCGCCCCAGCGCCAGCCCTGCCCGCGCACGCAGTCGTGAAACGGCCGCCCGGCTGTGCGCGCCGCATGCCCGGCCGGCAGCGAACCGGCGATCCAGTCGAAGCGCAGCCCACGCAGGACGCTCGGCAGGCCGCCGGTGTGGTCGGAATCGAGATGCGAGACGACGATCGCATCGACGCGGCCGATTCCACGCGCGCGCAGGTACGGCAGGACGATGCGCGCGCCGGCTTCCGAATCGCCGCCGTAGGCGGGACCGGCGTCGTAGAGCAGGCGCCCGCCGGGCGTCTCGACGAGCACCGCGCTCCCCTGCCCGACGTCGAGCGCGACGATGCGCAATGCACCGGCCGACGGTGGATGCGTCGAGGCGCCGAGCATCGGCAGCAGGCCGGCGAAGGCGAGCTCGCGTCCGGCGATGCGCATTGGCGCGAGCAGCACGACGACGGCGCCGACGCAGGCGACGAGTGCCGCCGGCGACGGCGCAGCGACCACCGCGATCGACCACGGCGAATCGGACAGGCGCAGGATCAGGTCGAGCAGGAACCCGGTGGCCAAGGCGGCCGCGGCGAGCATCGGTTCGCCCGCCGCCGGCAGCCACGGCAGCAGCGCCGCCGCGGCGATCGCCAGCGGCGTGATCCAGATGGAGACGAGCGGAATCGCGAACGCGTTGGCGATCGGACCGACGAGCGAGACGCTGGCGAAGAACAGCGCGCCGAGCGGCACCAGCGCGAGCGACGCCGCCCATTGCGTACGCACCGCCTCGACGAGCGCCGCGGCGATCCGGCGCCACCGCGTGTCCGTTCCCGCACGCTCGCGCAACCGGCCCCCCGATGCGCACCAGGCGATCGCGGCGACCGAGGCGAAGGACAGCCAGAAGCCCGCCGCGAGCGGCGCCCACGGATCGAACAGCGTGACGACGCCGGCGGCGAGTGCGAGCACGCGCGCGATCGACCGCGTGCGGCCGGTGAACAGCGAGACGCCGGCCACCGCGAGCATCCAGCAGGTGCGCTGCGCCGGAATCCCCCAGCCAGCGATGCCCGAGTAGAGGAAGGCGACCAGCACGCCGACGAGCCACGCGACGCGCCGCGCCGGCCAGCGCAGCAGAAGGCCGCTGGCGGCGGCGGCGCGCGTGTGCAGCACGCGCCGCGCAGCCGCGACCGCGAGACCGGCGAGCATCGTGATGTGCAGGCCGGAGATGCTCATCAGGTGTCCGATCCCGGTGCGGTTGAAGGCTTCCCACCAGCGGGTGCCGATCGCCGCCTGGTCGCCGACCACGAGCGCGACGAGCACGTCGGCCACCTCGGGCCGTGCGTCGGCGAGCGCCTCGCGCATCGCCGCGCGCAGGTGCATCCGGATGCGCTCGAAGGCGATCGGAACGCTCCAGGCGATGCCGTCCAGCCGCTCGTTGGGGATCGCACCCTTGCGCTGTCCGCGAACCGTGCCCTGGGCCGCGATATCCTCCTGCAGCGAACGCAGCTCGGCATCGAAGGCGTTCGGGTTGTGCAGTGCGTGCACGCGCTTCAGCCGGATCGTGAGCCGCCAGCGTTCGCCCGGCTGCACGGCGATCGGCGTCGAGCGCTCGTCGAACCCGTACCAGGCGAGCCGCACGCGCCGCCCGCGCGGGCAGTCGAGGATCGCCTCGACGCAGTCGTCGATGTCGAAGACGAAGCGCGTCGCGCGTTCGGCGGCCAGCGGCATCGAGGCGATGCGTCCGACGACGAGGTAGTCGCGGCCTTCCTGGTCGGCGGCGATGCGTCTCGACATCCCCGCATCGGCGGCGGTGAGCGCGACGCCGGCTGCGGCCACGAACAGTGCGGCGAAGCGCAGCGCGGATCGCGCCGCGGGCAGTGCGATCGACGCGAGCAGGCCGGCGGCGAGCAGCGCCAGTGCCACGGGACGCGGCGCCAGCGCAGGCAGCCGGTGCACGGCGAGCGCGGCGACGACGATCGCCGCCGGAAGCGGCACCAGCGCGAAGATCGCATCGAGCCGTCGCATCGCCCGATGCTAGGCGCGCGTATGCGCGCGCGGCATCGATCCGAGCGCCTAGTTCGAAGCGGGGTTCGAATCGTACGCGAGCCTGATTCATCCGCGGGATTCGGACACTCGGCTCCACCGCCCGGTCGACCGATCGGTTGCGTGACGGATGCCCGGTTGCGCGCCAGCCGCCCGGCTGCGCTACCGATCAATCGCGGCGGTCGACCCCGGCGCGCAGCCGCGGCAGCACGCGCAGCGCGTTCGCCGCGGTCTGTTCGATGGCGCGCTCGCGCGACAACCCGCGCAGCGCGGCAAAGACATCGGCGATGCGCGCGATCTGCGCCGGCTCGTTGCGTCCGTGCGCGATCCACTCGGGCGGGATGTCGGGCGCATCGGTCTCGAGCACGTGCGCATGCGCCGGGAGCTCGCGCGCGAGGCGCCGGATACGCAGCGCACGGTCGTAGGTCATCGCACCGCCGAAGCCGAGCGCGAAGCCGAGATCGAGGAACTGCCGCGCCTGCTGCGCGCTGGCGTTGAACGCGTGCGCGATGCCGCCGGGCGGGCGCACGCGGCGCAGCTGCGCAAGCACGAGGTCGTGCGCGCGGCGCACGTGCAGCAGCACCGGCAGATCGAAGTCGCGCGCGATGCGCAGCTGCGCGGCGAGGACGCGCTGCTGGCGTTCGCGGTCGCGGCCTTCGACGAAGAAGTCGAGCCCGATCTCGCCGATGGCGACCAGGCGCTCGTCGTCGATCGAAGCCTCGACGTGCGCGCGCAGGACCGAGAGGGCCTCATCGCCCGCCTCCTCGACGAACAGCGGATGGATGCCGAGCGCGTAGAAGACGCGCGCCTCGCGTGCCGCGAGCGCGCGCACCGCATCGAAGTTCGGCGGTGCGACCGCCGGCACGACGATCGCATCGACGCCGGCGGCAACTGCGCGCGCGAGGACGTCCCGGCGATCGGCGTCGAACTCCGCGGCGTCGAGATGGCAATGCGTGTCGATCAGCATCGCGAGCCGGGCATCCGGCGCAGTGGCGCCTTCAGCGGGCGACGTCGACGCCGCGCGCGGCGGGACAGGAATCCGCACGCGACGCGACGGTCTCCGGGACGAAGCGGCCGTCGCGCAGCTGCAGCGTGCGATCGGCGCGCGACGCGAGCTCCAGGTCGTGCGTGACGACGACGAACGCGATGCCGAGCTCGCGCGACAGCGTCTCGATCAATGCATAGACCTTGGCCGCCGTCTGGCTGTCGAGATTCCCGGTGGGTTCGTCGGCGAGCACGCAGCGCGGCTGCGTGACCAGCGCACGCGCGAGCGCGACGCGCTGACGCTCTCCGCCCGAGAGCTGGCCCGGCCGATGCTCGCCGCGCGCGCCGAGCCCCACGCGGTCGAGCATCGCCGCCGCCCGCTCGCGCGCGGAGGACGCCGGCTCGCGACGGATGCGCAGCGGCAGCGCGACGTTCTCGATCGCGGTGAACTCGGGCAGCAGGTGGTGGAACTGGTAGACGAAGCCGAGCAGGCGATTGCGGCGCGCGCCGAGCTCGGCCTGCGACAGGCCGCCGATCGGCTGCCCTTCCCAGTGCACCTCGCCCGAAGTGCAGCTGTCGAGCCCGCCGAGCAGGTGCAGCAGCGTGCTCTTGCCCGAGCCCGATGCGCCGGTGATCGCGACGCGCTCGCCCGGATGCACGGCGAAGTCGACGCCGTGCAGGACGGGAACGACGAGATCGCCGTTGCCGTACACCTTGTGCACCTTGCGCGCGCGCAGCACCGCCTCGCGTCGGCTGGGGTCGGCGTGGTTCATTCGTAGCGCAGCGCCTCGGCCGGGCGTACACGCGAGGCGCGCCAGCTCGGATACAGCGTCGAGGCGAAGGCAAGCACGCAGGCGGTCAGCCCGATCGTCACGACGTCGGAGCCGCGCAGGTCGCTCGGCAGGTGGTTGATGAAATAGATCCCCTTCGGCAGCACCTGGAACCCGAACAGGTTCTCGACGAAGCCGACGACGTCGCCGATGTTCAGCGCGACGAGCACGCCGAAGACGACGCCGAGCAGCGTGCCGAGTAGGCCCACCGACGCGCCCTGGACGACGAAGATGCGCATCACGCTCGCCGGCGTCGCGCCGAGCGTGCGCAGGATCGCGATGTCCGACTGCTTGTCGGTCACCGTCATCACGAGCATCGAGACGAGATTGAACGCCGCGACCGCCATGATCAGCGTCAGGATGATGAACATCATGCGCTTCTCGATCTGCACGGCAGCGAACCAGTTGCGGTTCTCCGACGACCAGTCGCGCACCAGCACGTCGGCGCGCAACGTCGACGCGAGCTCGCGCGCGATCTCGGGCGCCGCGAGCATGTCGGTCGTCTTCAGCCGCACGCCGGTGACGCCCTGCACGCGGAACAGCTTGGCCGCGTCCTCGAGGTTCATCAGCAGCAGGCTCGAATCGTATTCGTAGTGTCCGGAGGCGAACACCGCGACCACGGTGAGCTGGCGCAGCCGCGGCACGAGGCCCGCCGGCGTCGCCGTTCCCTGCGGCGCGACCAGCGTGATCTTCGAGCCGGGCTCGAGCAGCAGCTGCGACGCGAGCTCGCGTCCGATCGCCACGCCGAACTCACCGGGCTGCAGCGCGTCGAGCCGGCCCTGCGGCACGTGCCGGACGAAATCGGCCACGCGCGGCTCGATGCCGGGATCGATGCCGCGCACGAGCACGCCGCGTACGCTGCCGTCGTGCGTGAGCATCGCCTGCCCCGACACGTACGGCGCGCCGGCGACGACGCGCGGGTTTCGCTCGGCCTGCTCGAGCACCGCGCGCCAGTCGAGCATCGGCGAGCCGCCGGCGAAGATCTCGACGTGCGAGAGCACCGCGAGCATCCGGTCGCGCACCTCCTTCTGGAAGCCGTTCATCACCGACAGCACGATGATCAGCGCGGCCACGCCCAGCGCGATGCCGGCGATCGACAGCGCGGAGATGAACGAGAGGAAGCCGTCGCGACGACCCGCCCGGCGACTGGCGCGGGTGTAGCGCAGGCCGATGAAGAGTTCGTATGGGAGCGACATCGGCGGGAGGCGCCGTGGTATGGGCGGGGCCGCAAGCCCGATCGGCGGCCGCGGCAGTTTGCCATAGAATCCGCCGGTGACCCTCACGATCCTGTGCGCCGGCGCGTTGGCGCCTCCGGGCGCACAGCGGGCGGCGCCCGAAGCCGATCCCGCGGCTGCAGCGCCCGGTGCGCTCGCCGCAATGCAGCTGCGCGACGAAGTGCGCGCGGCCGTGTCATCGTCCGTCGCCGCGCTCGCCCCCGACTGCGCGTTCGCACGACGCCTGCGCCGCGCGCGCATCGTGGCCCGGGAGCGCAACGACGAGGCGGCGCCCGCCGAGCTGCCCGACGAACGCTGGCTGCGCGAACGCTTCGCGCTCGACGGCTCGCTCGCGGCCTGCGTGCTCGAACCGGTCGACGGCGATGCACCGCTCGTCGTACGCCCCGTGCACCTGCACCTCGGACTCGATCATCTCGTGCTCGCGCCGCCATCAGGCTCGGCGCCCGACGACGCGGAAGCGCACGCGCTCGCCGAAGCGGCGAACCGCTGGCTCGCCGAGGACGAGCTCGCGCTCGTTCCCGCGCGCACCGACGCCTGGCGGCTCGAAGCGCGTTCGGCGCAGGCGC
>DATGRE010000078.1:0-6482 GCA_035303885.1 Zeimonas sp.
GACCACGCGCACGGCGAGCGCGGCGACGAACGCGACGATGCGCGGCAGCACGGCGATGGCGCCGACGAGCCACGCGGCGATCGCGGCGTACGCAGCCCACGGAATCTCGCCGATCGGCGGCAATGCGAGTAGCACGATGCCGACGCCGAGGCAGGCGAGGGCGATGCCGACGCCGCGGCGTCCGGCGACGGGCATGCCCTCCTCGAAGCCGCCCGCGCGCAACGCTCCCGCGGCCGGCAGCCTGCGCAACGCACGCGCGGGCGCGAGGCTGCCGGCCAGCCCGGTGGCGATGCCGGCGAGTGCGAAGGCGAAGGTCGTCACCGGGTCGATGACCAGCGACGGTCGCGTTCCGCTGAAATAGCCGCCGCCGAGGTCGCCGCCCGCGTACTCGAGCAGCAGCGCGGCCGATGCGAGGCCGCCGAACACCCCGAGGATCGCCCCCAGCGTGCCGATGATCAGTCCTTGCGCGAGCACGTGATGCGCGAGCCAGCGCTCGCGCGCGCCGAGCACGGAGAGCAGGGCGAGCTCGCGATGCTGGCGCGCGACGGCGAGTGCCAGCGTCGAGTGCACGATGAACGCACCGGTGAACCAGGCGACCAGCGCGAGCATGTTCAGGTTCACGCGATAGGCGCGCGAGATCGTCGATGCGCGTTCGCTGCCGGCCCGCGGCGTCGTCCAGTACGCCTGCCCGGCGATGCGCTCGCTCCATTCGGCGCGCAGCGCTTCGACATCGGCGCCGGGCTCGAAGCGAAGGTCGATGCGGGTGAGACGGCCGAGCCAGCCGAGGCGCCATTGCATGGTGCCGAGGTCCATCACCGCGAGCGACTGGCCTGCCGCGCCCGGCACCGTGCCTGCGATGCGCAGCGCGACGCGTTCGCCGCCGGCGAGCAGCACGATCCGTTCGCCTTCGGCCAGCGCGAGCGAGGCGAGCGCCGCGTTCGACAGGAAGATCGCGTCGTCGGCGAAGAGCGACGATCGGGCGCCTTCTTCCTCGCCTTCGGCCGGTGCGGGCACGAGCTTCGGCGTCACCTGTGCGGCGCGGAAGACGTCGATGCCGATCACGCGAAGCGAAGTCGTCGGACGATCGGCGAGCGCGAAGCGCGCGTCGATGATCGGACTCGCGACCAGCGCCGGCGATGCGGCCGCCACCGATGCATAGAGCGCTTCGTCGAAGCCGTCGCCGCGTGCGCGAATCTGCGCCTGCGCCTGGCCTTCGGCGCGCGAGACGGCCGCGGAGAATTCGTCGAGCGCGGAGCGGTTGACCAGCGCGATCGACAGCGCGAGGGCGACGCCGATCGCGATCGCGAGCACCGCGATCGACGCCCGCCCGGGCTGCGCGCGCCATTGCGCGAGCAGCATCCAGCGCAGCAGCGCGAACGGGGTGCGCTCCGGCCGTGCATTCATCGGTGCAGCGGGCGTAGCACCCCGGTCAGCGGCGTCTCGCCTTCGTCCTCGAGCGTATGCCGCTGCAGCCGCACCCGCCGGTCGGCGATACGCGCGGCCTGCTCGGAGTGCGTGACGAGCACGAGCGCCGCGCCGCAGGCATCGATCGCCGAGGCGATCCGCTCGAGCGCCTGCTGAGCGGTCGACGGGTCGAGATTGCCGGTGGGTTCGTCGGCGAGCACGAGCGCGGGTTCGTGTACGAGCGCGCGGGCGAGCGCGACGCGCTGCTGCTCGCCGCCCGACAGCTCGCGCGGACGCGCGTGCAGCCGTGCGCCGAGACCCAGGTCGTCGAGCCAGCGTGCCGCGCGACGCTGCGCCTCGCTGGCCGACAGGCCGGCGAGCAGCAGCGGCACTGCGACGTTCTGCACGGCGTCCAGGTGGGCGAGAAGATGGAAGGCCTGGAACACGAAGCCGATGTGCTCGCGACGCACGCGCGCACGCGCATCCGCATCGAGCGCCGACATTTCGTGGCCGAGCACCCGCACGACGCCGGCGTCGGGCGCTTCCAGTCCGGCGATCAGGTTCAGCAGCGTCGACTTGCCGCTGCCGGATTCGCCGAGCAGCGCGACGCGTTCGCCGCACGCGACCTGCAGAGAGACGCGTTCCAGGACGAGATGCGCGCCGAAGGCCTTTCGCACGCCGACGAGCTCGACTGCGGGAATCATCGGAACGGGGCCAGCGGAATCGGGCCGCCCATGATACGTTGCCGCGTGCGCCGCTTCGGCGAGGCGGTGGGGAGGGGTCGATGGTCCGGGCACGAAGACGGCGCCCGCTGGTGCGGTTGCTCGGTACGGTGCTGGCGCTCGTGCTGGCGCTCGCCGCCGGTGCCGCGCTCGCCTGGCGATTCCTGGCGCTGCCGCAGACGGCGGGCGAGCTCGTGCTTGCCGGCCTCGACGCGCCGGTTCGCGTCGTTCGCGATCGCCACGGCATCCCGCACGTGCTTGCGCAATCGCCGCGCGACGCATTTCGCGCGCTCGGACTGTTGCATGCGCAGGACCGCCTCTGGCAGCTCGAGATGAACCGCCGCATCGTGCAGGGCGCACTCGCCGAGGTGCTCGGCGCCGAGGCGCTCGGCAACGACCGTTTCCTGCGAACGCTCGGCATCCGCCGCAACGCCGAGCGGATCGAGGCCCGGCTCGACGCGGCGACGCGCGAGGCGTTGCAGGCCTACGCGGACGGCGTCAATGCGTGGATCGAGCACGTCGCCGCGCGTCCCTGGCAGCTGTCGCCCGAGTTCCTGCTGCTCGGCGTTCGTCCGCAACGCTGGGAGCCGGCCGACTCGATCGGCTGGGCGACGATGATGGCGTGGGATCTCTCGGGAAACCACGGCGTCGAGCTGCTGCGGCTGGCGCTGCTCGGCCGGCTCGACGCGCAGCGCGTGGCCGAGCTGATCGGCACGACCCCGCCGGTGCCGCTCGCCGATCCGGCGACGCTGTACGTGGGCGGGCCGGCCGCGCAGTCCGATGCGCCCGAGCGCGGATGGCTCGCCGCACATGCGCTCGAGCTGGCAGGTGCGATCGGGCAGGCGCTGCCGTCGACCTCGCTCGACAGCCTCGGCTCGAACAACTGGGCGGTCGACGGACGCCGCACGCCGAGCGGCAAGCCGATCCTCGCGAACGACCCGCACCTGCCGCTCGGTGCGCCGTCGCTGTGGTATCTCGCGCACCTGTCGGCGCCCGGGCTCGAGGTGATCGGCGCGACGCTGCCCGGGCTGCCCTATGTCGTCGTCGGGCGCTCCGATCGATTCGCCTGGGGCTTCACGAACACCGCGCCCGACAGCCAGGATCTCTATCTCGAGCGGGTCGACCCGGCCGATCCGGGCCGCTACCGGACGCCCGAGGGTTGGGCCGCCTTCGAGACCCGCACCGAGACGATCCGCGTCAAGGGCGCGCCCGACGTCGAGCACGTCGTGCGCGCGACGCGGCACGGTCCGGTGATCTCCGACGTGCTCGCGTCCGGCCGCGGCGTGCTCGACGCCCGGGGACTCGCGTCGCACGTGCTGTCCTTCGCGTGGACGATGCTCTCGCCCGAGGACCGCACCGTGCACGCCGGCCTGCGCATGAACACCGCCACCGACTGGGCGTCGTTTCGCGAAGCGCTGCGCGACTTTCGCGGCCCGCAGCAGAACGTCGTCTTTGCGGACGTCGACGGGGGCATCGCCTTCATCGCCGCGGGCGCCGTCCCGCTGCGCCGCCCCGACAACGAGCTGCGCGGCAGTCTTCCGGCGCCCGGCTGGGACGCCCGCTACGACTGGATCGGCACGATCGCCTTCGACGAGCTGCCGCAGCGCGAGCGCCCCGACGACGGCCTGCTCGTCACCGCCAACCAGCGTATCGCCGGCGACGATTATCCGTACCACCTCGGCGGCGAATGGGCGCTGCCGTGGCGCTTCGAACGGATCTCCGCGAAGCTGCGCGCGCTCGACGTGCATGACGTCGACGCGTTCGCCGCCCTGCAGGCCGACCTCGGCTCGCCGGCCGTCGGTGAGATGTTGCCGTACCTGCTGGGGACGCAGGCGCGCAGCGACCGGGCGAAGCGCGCGCTCGAGCTGCTGCGCCGCTGGGCCGACGCGGCCGCCGAGCGCGATGCACCGGCGCTGGTCGCCGGACGGCCCGAGCCGCTGATCGCGGTTGCCTGGATCGACCGATTGCGTCGTGCCGTCTTCGAGGACGAGGTCGGCGCCGAGCTGTTCGTGCAGCTCGAACGTCATCGCATGCGCCACAACCCGCTGCGCGACGTGCTGGCGCGGCCCGATCGGGCCCACTGGTGCGACGACCGCGCGACGCCCGTGGTCGAGGACTGCGACGAGATGCTCGTGCGCTCGCTCGACGAGGTCGTCGACGAGCTGTCGCGCCGCCTCGGTGGCGAGCCGGAAAGCTGGCACTGGGGGCGCGCGCATCCGGCGGTCTCGGCGCATCGACCCTTCGGCCGGCACCGGCTGCTGTCGAAGTGGTTCGACCTGCGCTCGCCCAGCGGCGGCGATCCGAGCACGATCAATCTCGCGCGCCACGATCCGTGGGACCCGGAGGCGCCCTTCGAGAACCGGTGGGCGGCCGGCTACCGCGCGATCTACGACCTGGCCGACCCCGACGCGTCGCGCTTCATCCACTCGACGGGCCAGAGCGGGCATCGGTTTTCACCGCACTACGGCGACCTCGTCGAGCCATGGTCGGAAGTGCGCTACCTGCCGATGGTGACCTCGCGCGAGCGCATCGGGCGCGACGCCGCCGCGGTGCTGGTGCTGCAGCCGCCCGCGGCGCGGGCGGGCAACCCGGGCTAGACCACCTCGATGCCCGGCTCCCCCGGGAGCACCTCGCCGATCTCGCGGGCCGATGCGAAGCCGTCGCGATGCAGGATCTCGAGCACGGCATCGACTGCGGAGGCATCGCAGGCGACGAGCAGTCCGCCGGAAGTCTGCGGATCGGTGAGCAGGGCACGCAGCCGGTCGGCGTCCCCGGTTTCCGGCAGCCGGACCTCGCGACCGTACGCCGCCCAGTTGCGCGCCGACGCGCCGGTGACGAAGCCGTCGGCGAGCCGCTCGTCGCTGCCGGGCAGGCGCGGCACCGAGACGGCGGCGATGCGCGCCCGGACGCGGGCGCCGCGGCACATCTCGAGCACGTGGCCGAGCAGGCCGAAGCCGGTGACGTCGGTCATCGCGTGCACGCCCGGCAACCGCGCGAGTGCAGGTCCGGAGACGTTCAGTTGCGTGGTCGATGCGATCATCGCCGCGTAGCCGTCGGCGTCGAGCCGCTGCTTCTTCAGCGCCGCCGACGCGATGCCGACACCGAGCGGCTTGGCGAGCACGAGCCGGTCGCCCGGGCGCGCCTCGTCGTTGCGCCGCACGTGCGCCGGATGCACGAGGCCGATCGCGGCCAGTCCGTAGATCGGTTCGACCGAGTCGATCGTGTGCCCGCCGGCCACCGGCACCCCGGCGCTCGCGCACACCGATTCACCGCCTTCGAGGATGCGCCGGACGACGTCGAGCGGGAGCCGGTCGATCGGCATCGCGACGATCGCCAGCGCGAGGATCGGCGTGGCGCCCATCGCGTAGACGTCCGACAGGGCGTTGGTCGCCGCGATCCGGCCGAAATCGTACGGATCGTCGACGATCGGCATGAAGAAATCGGTGGTGGCCACCAGCGCCTTCTCGTCGTCGATGCGATACACCGCCGCGTCGTCGGCGCTGTCGAGGCCGACGAGCAGCTGCGGCGGAACCGGCAGGCGCGCGCCGCCGCGCAGCAGCTCGGAGAGCACGCCCGGGGCGATCTTGCAGCCGCAGCCGCCACCGTGCGAGAAGGACGTCAGTCGGGGCGATTCGGGGGCGGCACCCGTCGCGACCGACGGCCCGTTGGGTGCGGCACCGTTGCGTGCGTCCATCGATCAGGTTTCGACGCCGGGGATGCCGCCGGCGACCTGATGGAAGCCGGCATCGACATAGGTGACTTCGGCGGTGATCCCGGCCGCGAGATCCGACAGCAGGAAGGCGGCGGCGTTGCCGACGTCGTCGATCGTGACGTTGCGTCGCAGCGGGGCGTTCGCGCTCACGTGATCGAGGATCTTGGAGAAATCCTGGATGCCGCTGGCGGCCAGCGTGCGGATCGGGCCCGCCGAGATCGCGTTCACGCGAATGCCCTGCGGCCCGAGGTCGGCCGCGAGATAGCGGACCGCGGCCTCGAGGCTCGCCTTGGCCAGGCCCATCGTGTTGTAGTGCGGGACGACCCGCACCGCGCCGAGATAGCTCAGCGTGAGCAGCGCGCCGTTTCGTCCCTGCATCAGCGGCCGCGCAGCCTTGGCGAGCGCGACGAAGCTATACGCGGAGATGTCGTGCGCGACGCGAAAGGCCTCGCGGTCGACGCCGTCGAGGAAGCGGCCGGCGATCGCCTCGCGCGGCGCGAAGGCGATCGCGTGCACGAGGCCGTCGAAGCCGTCCCACTGCTCGCCCAGCGAGGCGAACAGCGCGTCGATCTGCGCATCGTCGGCGACGTCGCAGGCGAAGACCAGCCGGGAATCGAAGCTGGCGGCCATCTCGGTCACGCGGT
>DATGRE010000079.1:0-2087 GCA_035303885.1 Zeimonas sp.
GCTCGTCGGCGAAACCCTGCTCGATCGCTGCGCTGCCACCGATCCACGACTCGGCGTCCATCAGCTTCGCGACCGCCTCGGCCTCCTGGCCGGTGCGCGCGACGTAGATGTCCGCCATCGCCGCATCGAACGGCTCGAGCCAGTCGCCGATCTCGCGCAGGTCGTGACGGTTGCCCATCGCGATGACCCACGCGTTGTGGACCATGAAGAAACCGGCGCGCGCGATCTGGATCGTGTCGCCCGCCATGGCGATCATCGACGCCGCGGACGCAGCCAGGCCGAGCACCTTCACCGTGACCTCGCCCTCGTGTTCACGGAGCAGGTTGTAGATCGCCAGGCCCTCGAAGAGGTCACCGCCCGGACTGTTCACGTTCACCGTGACCGGCCCCTTGCCGAGCGAGCGCAGCGCGCCGGCAATCCGCTTCGCGGTCACGCCGTCGCCGGTCCAGTAGTCGTACCCGATCACGTCGTAGATGCTGATCGACCGGTCGGCGTCGTCGTCGGCCGCGCGCACGCCGGCATCCCAACGCGCGAAGGCGCGTGCACTGATGTCCCAGCGCACGGCACTACGCGGGCGCCCTTCCGGTGCGCCCGGCAGGTTTCGGATCGTCATTGGTGAGTCCTCTGGCCTACTCGGCCGGTTCTGGATCTGCGAGCCAGCTGCGCAACGCCGCGCGTGCCGCGGCTGCATCGTTCGCCTGCCCGAGCGAGTCGAGCGGCGCCATCGCGGTCTGCACCGTGAGCACCGAGGCATTGCCGCCCATCGGCTCCCGGTCCTCGAGCTCGCGCACCTCGTCGCGCGTCAGGATCCCGTTGTTCACCATCGCTGAATAGAACGCCGAGCGCCCGGCGCTGTCCGCGCGCAGCAGGCCCTCGACGGCGAACTTCGGGTAGAAGCGCAGGCGATCCGCCGGCGTCAGCAGATCCTTGCTGATCGCCTGCTCGATTCGCCGCAGCCAAGGCCCAAGCGTGAAGGTCAGGAAGCCGATCATCTGTTGCTCGATGCCGGTCCCCCAGCTCGTGCTCTTCTCCGAGTGCCCGACCATGAACGGCGGCACGCGGAACCAGCGGCAGATCTCCTCGACGCTGAATCCTCGCGACTCGAGCATCTGCGCATCGTCGGGGTTGATCCCGATCGTGCCGACATCCATGTCCGCCTCGAGGATCGCGGGCTTCCCGGCATTCACCGCGCCCGAGATCTTCTCGATCGCCTCGCGTGCCTCGGCGCGCTGCTCGGTCCGCAGCACCTTCGGGAACTTGAAGTAGGTCGTCGGCTGCAGGCCCTTCTCGAACGTCTTCGTCGAAGCGGTCTCGGCGGCGAGCGCCGAGCCAAACACACGCGCGCCGTAGGCGACGACCGACACGCCCTCGATGCCGTCGAGCGTGAAGCCGGGCACGTTCCAGATCCGATCGCGCGGGATGATTCGCTGCTTGCCGTCCCGCTCGGTGTAGCGGTACTCCTTCTTTCCGTCCGATCCGCAACCGATCCACAGCCGACGCGGATCGAGGAACTGCAGCCCTACCACGCGCGAGCCGACCATCAGCTTCTCGCAGCGAGCATTGCCACGCAGCAGCATCGCCGCGACCATCGCCTCCCAGTGCACGGCCGCCGTCGTGTCGGCGTTCGGCTGGTCGTGAATGATGAAGTGCAGCGGGTGCTGCGTGGCGATGCGCTTGCCGCCGCTCGCGCGCTCGTACATCGACAGCGGCAGTGTCGAGATCGTCTCGGAGATCAGCCGCGCGCACGCCCATACCGCCGAGATCGTGAGCATCGTCTGCGCGTTGACCTGCACGCCACCAACCGTCGCGCCGGACAGCGCCGCCCAGGCATCCGCATCGGTCAGGCCGAAGGGCTTCCCGATCCACGCCAACAGCGCCGAGCGGATGCGCCCGGGCTTCGATGCGCGCGTCCTCATCAACCGACCACCGGATCGGCGAAGAACGCGCCGATGTCGAACGATGCCGGCGGGTTCAGGCTCATCAGCGCGACGGCGTTGAAGAGCGCCATCAGCGGATCGATCTTCGCCGAGCCCGATGCTTGCTTCGTGATGATCACGGCATTACCCCTCGGTTCGACCTTTGCGTTA